>JANXVA010000643.1 GCA_025351875.1 Myxococcales bacterium
CTTGGGGGGTGGGCACGATCGAGGTCGCTGAGAGGGAGAGCGGGCACGGGCACGTGGAGACGAGAGTTTGCGGCCACTGGGCGATCTGGCTGGTCGCAGGCCAGGTCGCGGTCGAAGGCGCATGAGCTTCGGCCTCGGGCACTGCCGTGGGCGCTACCGCGCGGGGCCTCCTCTCCAGGCCAGGGGCTCGTCACCGTGTGCGCCCTGTTTGCACCCGTGCGTCGCGCTCGGTGCGCGTCGCGCGAGGGGGGGCGCAGGCGCCTCTAGCACCCGTTCGCTAGCGCGCGTTCGCTAGCGCGCGTTCGCTAGCGGCCGACCAGGACGAAGAAGAGCGCGTACGCGATCCCCGCGAGCACGCCGACCACCGCGGTGATGATCGCCATCAGCATCGACGTCTTCGCCTTCGACGTGGCGGTCATGATGTCGCCGGAGTTCTTCGCGTTGCCGGCCTGCACCGCGAACACGATCCCGACGATCGCGAGCACGAAGCCGACACACGTGCCGCCGCAGAAGAGCGCGCCGACGATGTTGAGGATGAGCGGCAGCGTGGTGTTCACTTCACCGCCCGCGCCGGGCATCATCGGACCGCCCGGAGGAGGGAAACCACCCGAGGGGCCGAAGCCTGGACCGCCGCCGCCGAAGCCACCCCCCTGCGGAGGTGCGCCGAAGCCGCCGCCCGGAGGTCCACCGTAGCCTCCGCCCGGCGGCGCACCGCCGCCCGGAGGTCCACCGTAGCCTCCGCCCGGCGGAGGGTAGCCGCCCCCGGGAGGCCCATATCCGCCCGCGGCGTGCTGAATTCCGGTCGTATGGCCAGCGGTGCTAGAGATCATGAACGGGCTCCTCCGGAAACGGACCCGGAAGAATCGCACCCGGCGCAGCACATGCCAAACGCAAACGCGGCAACGTTCCAATCCCGCGCGCTTCGCGCCGGCGGCGTGGTCCTCGGCCTCGCTGCGGTCGCGTTCCTGCTCGGCTCGGCGCACGTGCCGTGCGGCTTCGCGCGCATCTTCCACATGCCGTGCCCCGGGTGCGGCTCGACGCGCGCGATGCTCGGGCTTGCGAGAGGCGATCTCGACGCGCTCGTCCGGTACAACCCGTTCGCGCCGGTCATGACGGCGCTGGTCTTGCTCCTCGCGGTGCAAGCCGTGATGTCCGTTCTTGCCACGGGCACGCTCCGCGACGTCGGCCACGGCCGCATCGGTACTGTGGTCTCGCGTGGCATGATGATCGTCGCGACGCTCGAAGTGCTCGTCTGGATCGCGCGATTTGGCGGGTTTCTCGGCGGCCCCGTGCCCGTCTGAAACCCTGGTACCCTTCCGCTCGTGAAGATCTGTCCGCGTTGCACCGATCTGTTCGGCGACGACGCGGCGTTCTGTCCGCACGACGGCACGACCCTCGAGAAGAGCAAGGATCGCTTTCTCGGCCGCACGATCGCCGCACGCTATCGGCTCATCCGCCGTCTCGGCTCGGGCGGCATGTCGGTCGTCTACCTCGCGCGTCATGAGCTGATCTCGCGGCTCAGCGCGATCAAGATCCTCCGGCCCGAGCTGTCGCTCATCGCCGAGCATCGGGAGCGCTTCCTCCGCGAGGCGCGCGCGGTCAACCGCATCAACCACGAGAACATCGTGGAGATCACGGACGTCGGCGAGTCGGACGGCATCGCGTATCTCGTCATGGAATTCATCGAGGGCGAGTCGCTGCTCGAGCACATCCAGCGCGGGCGGCTGGCCTGGCCGCGTGCCGCGCGCATCGGCATGCAAGTGGCGAGCGCGCTCGCTCGTGCCCACCAGATGGGCGTCATTCATCGCGATCTGAAGCCGGAGAACCTCCTCCTCCTCAAGCGCGATGCGAACGACACCGAGTCGGAGCACGTGAAGCTCACCGACTTCGGCATCGCGAAGGTCGCCGGCGAGGCCTCGCTCACGTTGAATGAGCAACTGTTCGGCACTCCCGGGTACATCGCCCCCGAGTACGTGGGCGGGATCGGCATCGACGGCCGCTCGGACATCTACTCGCTCGCGGTCGTGATCTACGAGATGGTCACAGGCGTCCTGCCGTTCGACGGCAAGGGGCAGTCCGAGCTCCTCCTGAAGCCGCTCACCTCCGCGCCGATCCCACCGAGCCAGCGGATCCAGGGCCTGCCTCCCGATTTCGAGTCGCTCCTTCTCCGCTGCCTCGCCCGTGACCCCGCCGAGCGCCCCCACGACGCCTTCGCGATGCACGACGCGCTCCAGGACATCGTGCGCCGCTTCGGCGGCGGTGCGTCGATCGCGCCGCCGCTCCTCTCGGCGTCGCCACCCCCGGTGGCGCGCGAGCCGCTCGAGACGATCATCGATCGCAAGTCGGCGGCGTCCGCAGGCCCCGAGACCACCAACGACGGCCGCATCAAGACGCACGAGATGAGCTCGCGGTGGTCGACGGCCCTCGCCAATCTCGAGCTGCACATCACCGAGGCCAGGCAGCTTGGCGGAGCGCATGCGCGCGCGGCGTCACGCGCCGCCGAGCTCGCGCTGGTCGCCGGCGAAATGGTCCCGCGTGTGGAGCGCGCAGCGAAGGTCGTCGGCGCGCTGCAGTCCAAGGTGGACCTGCTCGAGGCCGAGGGCCGCGAGTTCCGCACGAACTTGGGGCACGCCATCGACGTGCTCGTTCACGATCGCTCGCGCGCGCGCGCGCACCTCGATGAGCTGCGCGCTCGCCGCAACGCGCTCGAGCGAGCCATCGCGGGCGGGGGAGTCCCCGAGCCGAGCCCCTCCGACCGGTCGCTCGCTTCGCAGAAGGAGACGGCGCTGATGCCGCCCATCGTCGGAGCCCACGATCCACGTGCGTGGGAGGTCGAGGCGCTCATCGCCGAGGAGAAGCGCGCCGCGACCGTCGACATGGACCTCGCGTTCCAGCTCGACGCGCTCCAACGTCAGCTCGACAAGCGGAACGAGACCTTCGAGCGCGAGCTCGTCCAGGCGACGGGGCAACTCGAAGGCTCACTCTCTGCGCTCCGCCGGCTCACGTCCGAGATCGTTCGCACGATCGACGACGGCATCGGAATCCTCCAGGCTTCCTTGTCGGGCGCCTCCAGTCCCCCTCACGCGCTTCGATCGTGAGCGCCGTTCGCCGAACCGAGGATACCGCCCAGACGCCGTGTCTTGGGCACGTCCACGTCGGTGTCGCGGATGAACCGAAGGTTCGCGATGTTGATCGCGGCATGGGCGAGGAGCGGCCCGATGAGGCTTCCGGTGGCGAGGAACAGCGCGCCGAAGAGCAGCCCCATCACCGTCGCCCAGGTCGCCCAGACCCACCGGACGGGGCCGCGGGCCTGGTGGAGGAGGCCGAACGCGAGGGACGAGGCGATCAACCCCAACGTCGTCGCGAGCAGCCCGCGGAAGAAGAGCTCCTCGGAGGCCGCGCTCGCGACGCCGAGCACGACGACCGCGCCCTCGCCCGCGTGCCGGATCCCGGGCCGCAGGTCGGCGTGAAGGGCGCGCGCCCAGCCCCAGCGCCGGACGAAATGCCGCGTGGCCCTGATCGTGACCGCCGCCAGGACCAGGCCGCCCGCAAGGCTCGCGACGTGCCCGAGCATCCCGCCAAGGGGCAGCCACGCCTCCGCGCCGATGGGGCTCTGCCCGCGCGCCAGCGCTGCGCCGATCGCGACGAGGCCGAGCACGCCGTAAATCAACACCGGCCCGGCCCACGCCCCGAGGGCGCGCGGGATCGGCGCCACGGGACGCAAGAGCTCGCGGGTGCGTGCCGACTGCGGCGTCATGAGCGGCCGGAACGCTTGCACGCCCACCTTCCGGCTGCAAATGGGCCGGGGCGCGAAACCGGCAGGCTGGCTTCCGAGGGCGCCCACCGGAGCTCCACAACGAAATGCGCCAGGCCGCTCGCGCTGCTCTGGTAGAGTCTTCCGGTCTCTTCCGCTGACATCCCATGTCCGCCGACAGCCAATGACAAGCAGCAACGAAGAACGCCCGCGGGTGCTCATCGTCGACGACGAGAAGTTCATCCGAGACATCCTCGCGGATTTTCTCGGGATGGAAGGCTACATCGTGCGCACGGCCGAGGACGGCCAGGCCGCCCTCGGTGAGCTGAGCAACGCCCACTACGACCTCGTCATCAGCGACCTCAAGATGCCGCGTATGGGCGGCATCGAGCTCCTCGAACAGATCGGCCAGGCAGCGCCCAACGCCCTCACCGTGATCATGACGGGCTTCGGCACCGTCGAGACGGCGATCGACGCGATGAAGCGCGGCGCCTACGACTACATCCTGAAGCCCTTCAAGGTCGAAGAGGTCATCCACGTCGTCCAGCGTGGCCTCGAGAAGCAGCGCCTCGCCGCCGAGAACCTCCGCCTGAAGGAGGCGCTCTCCCTCTACAAGGTGAGCGAAGCGATCGCTGCGAGCCTTTCGCTCGAGGAGGTCCTCGCGACGGTCGGTGACACCGCCATCCACGAGATCCACGCGGACCTCGCGTCGACGTGGCTCGACGACAACGAGGGCGGCTACTTCGAGCGTCAGCGTCTCCTCCAGCCGAAGCACCTGCGTGCCGGCATCATGAAGGAGGCATCGAACTTCGGGACGTTCAACCCGACCGCCTTCCTCGAGCACTTCGCCCAGGACAGCACGCTGCTCGAGACCGGCCCGAAGGCGACGCGCTTCTTCAAGGACGAGCCCGAGGTCCCGGTGCAGTCGCTCATCGCCGTGCCGCTGAAGATGAAGCAGCGCATCCTCGGCTGGATCGGCGTCGTCAGCTTCACGAAGGGCAAGCGCTTCGACGAGGGGCAGCGAAAGATGCTCTCCATCGTCGCGTCGCGCGCCGCGGCTGCCATCGAGAACGCGCGGCTCTACGAGGATCTCCGCGCGACGTTCCAGCAGACGATCCAAGGCCTCGCGATCACGATCGACAAGATGGATCGCTACACCGCGGGCCACTCCGAGCGCGTCGCGCTCTACGCGATGTACCTCGCGATCCGACTCGGGCTGCCGCCGGACGTCGTCGAGATCGTCCGGCAGAGCGCGCTGATGCACGACATCGGCAAGCTCGGCTGCGTGATGAACCTCAACAAGCCCGGCAAGCTCACGCAGGACGAGTACGAG
>JANXVA010000676.1 GCA_025351875.1 Myxococcales bacterium
GTCGTCGCGACGGGTGAGAAGGTCGGCGAGCAGACCAACGGCGACACCACCGTCTCGACGTGGACGATCGATCATCCCCTCTCGCGCGCGCTCGGCATCTACGTGTTTGCCGGGAAGCTCGGCCTGAAGACGGTGCCGGGCCGCAGCGTGCCGACGACGTACGTGTTCCCCAACCCCGAGATGCCGGTCGACGGCCGCCTCGTATCGTGGTCGGGCGGCGTGCTCGATTTCGTCGAGAAGCTCGGCGGCGGACCGCTCCCGTTCCAGCGCAGCATGACGCTCGTGAGGCTTCCGGCGAACGTCGGCGACCCGGGGACTGCGACGTTCGGAATGACGCTCCTCTCCGACTCGTACACGCGCGCTGGCGATCTGATGCACGAGGAGACCTGGGCGCACGAGAACTCGCACCTGTTCTGGGGCATCGTCGTTCCCGAGGCGAGCTCCGCCGAGAGCCGCATGATGAGCGAGGGCCTCGCGACGCTCTCCCAGATCGACTACTCGTGGTCGCACCATTTTTCGGACGTCGATCGCGATACCTACCTCGCGCGTCGCTTCCTGCCGATCGGCCTCGACCTCCGCGAACAGGGCAAGGGCCTGCCGGCCATCCAGCTCGGGGTCGGCGAACAGCACCCCGACGGGCTCCGCACGTCGCTCTACACACTCTGGGCCTATTACAAGACGTCCGCGACGCTCGATCACCTCCGCGTGACGATCGGGGACGACGCGTTTGCGCGCGGGCTCGCGGCTTACGTGAAGAAGTGCAGCTACGTCGGCTGCAGGCCCGACGATTTTCGTTCGGTCCTCGAAGAGACCACCGGAACGAACCTCCTTCCGTTCTTCGATCGCTGGGTCCACGCCTCTTCGCGTCCCGAGGTGTCGATCGCGTTCGAGCCGGTCGCGGGCGGCGCGGACGTCGAGCTGAGCAAGCGAGACGAGGTCCCGATGACGCTCGAGCTGTGGCTGCGGCTCGACGACGGGCAGCTCGTGAAGCGGCGCGTCGAGCTCGCTGGCCGCACCACCAGGGTGCACATCGACACGGGCGCCTGGGTGCGGACCGTCGCGACGAGCCCGCGCCACGACGTGATGGTCGATGCGCGCTCGCGGGTGGCCGGCGACGTCGACTTCGACGGTGAGAGCGACGGCATCGATCTGCTGCGCTGCACGCCGCTCGTCGGCAAGAAGTACAAGTCGCAGACCGCGGTCGGTCTCTGGAACATCGACGAGCGGTTTGACCCGCGATGCGACGTGAACGGTGATCTCACGATCGACGATGACGACCTCGCGTCGCTCGCCGAGTCGTTCGGGACGTTTCGGGGGACGCCGTGAAGTACCGCCTCTTCGCTGCGCCTCTTCTCGCGCTCGTGCTCGTCGGCGCGGCGGGCTGCTCCACGAGCGACACGCAGAACGGTCCGGGCCCGATGACGTTCGTGGCCTCGACCCCGCCGGATGGCACGAGCGTGTTTCTGCGCAGCCAGCCGCCGAGCGTCCTGCTGCCGAATCGGATCACCGTGGACGTCGTCGCGCGCGGCGCCGCGGATCTGCACGGCGCTGCGTTCCGTCTCACGTACGATCCGGGCGCGCTCGGCTTCATCGAAGCGACCAGCGGTGGCCGGTGGTCGAAGCAGGCGCTCGCAATGGCAAGAGAGGGCGCCCCCGGTGAGCTCGCCGTGGTCTGGGCCGAGAAGGGCGAGCTCGGTTTCGACGCGAGCGGCGAAACGGTGCTCGGCTCGATCGTCTTCGAGGTGCACGGGCGCGCGACAACCGCAGTCCGCTTCAAGAACGAGCGCTCGCAGCTCGTCGACAAGAAGGGTGTGCGCGTCGACGCCACGTGGGCCGGCGGCCAGATCGCCGCGCGATGATCGGCCGGCCGGGCGGCGAAGCGGCGGGGTGCCAAGATTCCTGAGGTGGAACACCGCCCATCCTTCGCGGCTGCATGGTGGTGACGAGCTCGATCAGCGGCTCATCGGGGACGAGCCCCGTCCGCTCCTCGAGCTGAGAGGCGACCCGCGCATCGAAGAGCGCCTGGCAGAGCTCCTCGCCCTAGCGGCTTCGCGCCGATCGACTTGCGCGCCGAGAAGCCCTCTTCGAGCGCGTGGTAGAACGCGCACTCGGACTCGCCGTACTTCCAGCAGAGCCACACGAGCTTGCCGTCGACCTCGCCGTAGAAATCGAGCAGGCCGATGCGCGCGTCCTTGAGGACTGCACCCATCGCCTCGACGTCGCGCCAGCCCGCGCGGTACGCCTCGATCTTCGCGACCAGATCGCGCTTCAGCTGGCGCACCGAAGCGGGGTCGGCCGGATCGAGAACGATGCGCTCGGGAACGTCGCCGAGCTCGCGACCGAGCTCCACGAGGACCGCCTCGATCCCCGTGCGCATGGCGAGCTGCTTGCCGACCAGGTCCGAGAGGCGCGGGACGATGGCGTTCACCGCCTCGAGCGTGAAGACGCGGCTATCCATCGCTCCGGCCATCTTACGCGGGTTCGCCACGCGATGACTACGTGCGCATCGTGTCCAGCGGATCCGTCGTAGCGGCGCGCCACGCGGGCACGATGCTGAGAAGCGCGAACGGCCCCATCACCGCGAGGGAGATGCCGAGGAGCTGGGCGACGTCGACCGCCGGCGTGAGCGCGGCGCGCGGATAGAGCACGCTCCAGCCCACCAGCGCTGGCCGGAGCCCGGGCGCGCCCAGCCAGAAGATCCACCCGTACCCGAGGAGTAATCCCAGCGCTGTCGCGCTCGCTCCCACGAGGAGCGATTCGAAGAGCTTCGCCCAGAGCACGTCCGACGTCGACCAGCCCACCGCCTTCAGTACGGCGATCTCCTTGCGCTCGTCGGGACCGATCCCGCTCGCGCGATCCCACGCGAGTACGAGCAGCGCGAGAATCGCCGGGATCGACGCGCCGAGCACGAAGCCCGCGCGACGCCCGTACGCAAGGTGATAGACGCGCGCCAGGAGATCGCGCTCGACGACGCGAGCCCCCGGGAGCGTCTCCGTGATGGTCCGCGCGACGACGCGAGCCTCGGCCGGGTTCGAGAGCGTGATCGCGAGATCCGTCGCGTCGCCCGGCGGCAACACCAGGAGCGCTCGTGCGTCGTCCTCGTCACAGATGAGGACGTCCGCCGTATAAAGATCGAGCGAAGAGCGAAAGGTGCCGACCAGCTTGAGCGCATGAGCATCGGCGTTGGTCGTCGGCAGACCGAGCTCATCACCAGGGCGCATGCCGAGGAAGCGCGCGAGCTCGGTGCCCGCGATCATCTCGTGCGCGCCCGGGGCGATATCACGCCCTTCGGCGAGCACTCCGTTCGCGATCGAGAGCGGTGGCGCGTTCTTCGCGGTACCCACGATCGTGACATTGCCCTGCAGCGAAGGGAGGAAGACGTACCCCCAGACGCGCGGCGTGACGTTGCGCACCGACGCGATGCCGGCGAGCCTTGCGGCGTCGGCGCTGGAGATCGTCGTCGGCCGCCCGCCGACGAGTCGCTGCACGACGATGTCCGGATGCGCGGCATGCGCGCGCTCCGCCTCGGCGCGGAGAGACTCGGTCATGAAGACGACCGCCGCGACGAGCGCGACCGCGAACGCGAGGCCACCGCCCAGCGCGAATGCGCGAGCCTTCCGGCGCGCGAGAGCGCGAAGCGCAAAGGCGAGGATCGACATCTTCATCGTTGCCTCTGCGACGCCGACCAGAGCTCGATCGGCGGAGCCATCGCCGCTCCGGCGGGGTCGGGGTCGGGAGATGCAGGGCCGTCCGCGAACGCAGCACCTGGCTCCTCGAGCGAGATGGCGCGCAGCCAGCGGGCGCCGCCCGAGAGCGCGAGATCGCTCGTAGGAAGGCGCCTCGCCAGCGCGTCGATCGCGGCGGCGTCATTCGCCTTCGCCGCGCGCCGCGCGTTCGCGTCGTACGCGAGGCCCGCGACGACGAGCGCGGGGCTCACGACGAGGGCGATGGCGACCTGCCTGGCTCGCGCGTGATTCATGCAGCCTGGAAGAGCATGAGGATCTTGGTGAGCAAAAAATCCGCGATCAGGATCGCGATCGACACCGCGACGACCGTGCGCGTGGTCGAGAGCCCGACGCCCTCGGTGCCGCCCGTCGTGCGCAGGCCGAAGTGGCAGCCGATGATCGCGATGAGGAAGCCGAAGAAGGGCGTCTTCGCGAGACCGGCGAAGAAGTCACCGAGGCGCACCGCCTCGAGCGACGAGCTGATGAAGAGGTTCGGTTTGATGTCGTACTCGGCGGCGCAGATGATGATGGCGCCCAACGTTCCGAGCGCGAGCGCGTAGACGCTGAGGAGCGGCATCACGATGACGGCCGCGAGCACGCGCGGCAGGACGAGCTTCTTTGCGGGGTCCGCACCGAGGGCGCGGATCGCGTCGACCTGCTCGGTGACGTTCATCGCGCCGACCTCGGCGGCCATGCCGCTGCCGATACGGCCGCCGACGATGACCGCCGTGAGCGTGGGCGCGAGCTCGCGACAGAACGACAGGATGATGACGCGCGGGATGTACTCGACGCCGCCGAAGCGGCGGAGGCCGAACGCGAATTGAATGGTCATGACCATCCCGATGAAGAGCGACGTGACCGCCACGATGCCCATCGATTTCACGCCGAGGGAATCGAGCTGATGGAGCGTGGAGCGGAGCTCGAGCGGCCTCCGCACGATCGACCGCGCCGCTTGCCACGAAAGAATCGCCACGTCACCGAGGTGGCCCACGAAGCGACCGAGGCGGGCACGATAGAAATCGAGGAGCGAAGGCTCGGGAGCGGCGGACGGCAGCGAGAAGCGTGACGACGGCGGCGGCACGCTCGGCGGCGCGTCTTCTTCCTCGCGCGTCGTGCCGGTCATCGTCTCACCCGCGACTCCCCGAGACCGTTCCGGAGCCCGGAAGCGTGCGGAACGTCCGCACGAAGGCCTCGAATCCGGGCGCGCCGCCGTCGAACGCGCTCGGGTCGCCGATGTAGACGAAGTCGTAGATGCAGCCGTCCTTCTTCGTCACGTAGATGTCGAACGCGATGGGAACGCCGTCCCACTTCGCGCGCAGCTTCGTGTGGAGGGCCTCGCGGCCGTCGAAGGCCTCGGTCTCCTGGCTCTCCAGGCTCCGCTCGGTCGAGCCGATGAGCAGGTGGTTCGTGAGGGCGAGGAGCGGCGTGCTCTCGTCCGGACGGTGACAGCGACCGTTGAGGAGCACCGAGGCGCCGTGCGCGTCGTCACGGTACGCGAGGGTCGCGTGATTGAGCTCCACCGCGCGCCAGCCGGCGGGAATGGCGCCGATCTGGAAGGCGACGGGCCCCTGGCGATAGACGGCGCCGTCGAAGGACGCGCCCGTCGAAGCGCCGCACGCCGAGAGGCCGATCAGCAGCGCGAGGCGCGCGATCAGGGATCCGGTCGTGCGCCTCATCCTGGAGGCGATTTGATAGCACGGCGGTCCCTCCGAACGCGCTATATCCTCGGGGGAAATGCCCGTTCGCCTCTACAACACGCTCACGCAGAAGGTCGAAGACTTCGTCCCGCTGGTCCCCGGCCACGTGAAGCTCTACGTCTGCGGTCTCACGACGTACGACCTCGCTCACGCGGGTCACGCGCGCACGAACACCACCTTCGACGTCCTGTCGCGCTTCCTCCGGGCGCGTGGCTTCGAAGTAACCTATTGCCGCAACGTCACCGACGTCGACGACAACATCGTGAAGCGCGCCCGCGAGAACGGCGAGGAGCCCCTCGCGCTCTCGAAGCGCATGAGTGAGCAGGCGGACCGCGACCTCGCGGCCATCGGCTGCATGAAGCCCGAGATCGAGCCGCGCGTCTCGACGAGCATGGACGACATCATCGCCTTCATCGAGAAGCTCATCGCGAAGGACCACGCGTACGTCGCGGAGACGCCCGACGGGAACGACGTCTACTTCGGCGTCCGCAGCTTCGCGGAGTACGGCAAGCTGTCGCGCCGCAACCTCGAGGAGCTTCGTCAGGGCGCGAGCGAGCGCCTCGCCGAGGGCTCCTCCGACGTGAAGCGCGACCCGCTCGACTTCGCCCTCTGGAAGGCGGCCGGCAAGGAGCCGTTCGGCTTCGACAGCCCGTGGGGCAAGGGCCGTCCCGGCTGGCACATCGAGTGCTCCGCGATGGCGAGCCGCCACCTCGGCGACCACATCGACATCCATGCCGGCGGCATGGATCTCATCTTCCCGCACCACGAGAACGAGATCGCGCAGAGCGAGGCCGTGAGCGGTCCGCAGTTCTCGAACTACTGGATGCACGGCGGCTTCCTCGAGATCGACAAGGAGAAGATGAGCAAATCGCTCGGGAACTTCGTGACGATCAAGGATCTGCTCGAGCGCAACGACCCTGAGGGCTTCCGTTACTACGTCCTCGGCACCCACTACCGCGGTCCGCTCTCGTTCGACGTCGAGAAGAAGGAGGACGGCCGCGTCGTCTTCCCGGGCGTCGACGAGGCCGAGCGTCGGATCGATTACCTGTATTCCACACGCGATACGCTCGAGACGATCGCGAACGGCAACGTCGCCACCGACTCCAACGTGCTGCAGGGCCAGGCCAAGATCGTCGATGAGGCGCGCGAGGGCGTCCTGAACGCGCTCGACCGCGATCTGAACACGCCGCAGGCGCTCTCCGTCCTCGCCGAGCTCGGCAAGGCCGCGAACGAGATCGTCATGCAGTTCCCGAAGCTGAAGAACGACCCCGCCAAGCTCGAGGCCGTGAGAGGCCTCGCCGCCAAGGCGGTCCGCGCGCTCGACGCCGCCTGCGCACCGATGGGGCTCATGCAGGCGGATTCGGCCACGTACTGGGCGCGCACCCGCGCGCGGCGCCTTCGCCTGCGCGGCCTCGAAGCGGCCGCCGTCGACGCGAAGGTCGTCGCACGGAGCGAGGCCCGTAAGGCCAAGGACTTCGCCCACGCCGACGCGCTCCGCAAGCAGCTCGCCGCGTGGGGCGTCGAGGTCTTCGACGCCGGCGACGCGAGCACCTGGAAGATCACGATCTGACGGCGCTCGGCGAAGAGCCGAGGGTCGACGGAAACGTGGGCAGTCGCTCGACGACGAGGTCGACGAAGGTACGCACGCGCGCCGAGAGATGACGGTGGCTGGGGTACACGAGGTGGACGGCCACCTCGCCCGGCGACCAGCCGTCGAGGACGCGGACGAGTCTGCCCGCGGCGACGTCGCCCGCACAGAGGAACGACGGCAGCACGGTGATGCCGTGTCCGGCGACAGCCGCGCGGTGGACCAGCTCGACCGACGACACCGCGTAACGCGCGACGAGCGATACGGCGTGGGTGCCACCGTCCTTGTCGAAGGCCCAGACCACTTGCCGCGAGGGCCCGGTGGCGAGGCAATCATGGTCAGCGAGGTCGTGCGGGCTCTGCGGAGTCCCGCGTTCCGCGAGGTAGGACGGGCTGGCGACGCACTGGCGCTCGCCGATGCCGAGCTTGCGCGCGACGACCTGCGCGTCCATCCCCCCGAGGACGTGCACGGCGACATCGAGATCCTCCGCGACGACGTCGAACGCGCGATCCGCGACGACGAGCTCAACCTGCACCTCGGGGAAGCGCGCGAGGTACTCGGACACGACGTCGGCGAGGAACACCTGCGCGAAGAGGAGCGGTGAGGCCACGCGGAGGAGCCCACGCGCCGTCTTGTGATCCGCGGTGACAGCCGCGTCGGCTTCCTCGAGCTCCTGCGCGATCCTCGAGACCCGTGCGAAGTATGCGGTGCCCGATGCCGTCAGGCGGAGGCTGCGGGTCGTTCGTTCGAGGAGGCGGACGCCGAGCCGGGCCTCGAGCCTGGCGACGCGCTCACTCACGGTCGACTTGGGCATTCCGAGGCTTTCCGCGGCCCGGGTGAAGCTCCGCTCGCGGGCTACGCGAGCGAACACCATGACATCGTTCAGATCGTTGGCGGTGCCCATTGTTCGCCTGTACGTACAGAGTATCCGAAAATAGGTCGCTGTCCACGAGGGCGGACCGAGCATCGGAACCGCCATGAGCACGGCAGTGATGAGCCGAACGATCGTCGAGCCCTCGAACGGCCTGGCCCCGGAGGTGATCTCCGAGCCGGTCGTGGCACCCAAGCGACCTCGCCCCAAGGCGAAGCTCGTCCTCGCCAGTCTCGCCCTCACCTTCGCGGCGGTCGGCACGACGATGTGGCTGACGGGTCGCGGCAAGGAGACGACCGACGACGCCTTCGTCGAAGGCCACGTCGCGACCGTGGCGGCACGCGTGCAAGGTCAGGTCGTCCGCGTGAACGTGAAGGACAACCAGCTCGTCGAGGTCGGCACTGTGCTCGTCGAGATCGACGATCGCGACGCGAAGGTGAGGCTCACGACGGCGGAGGCCGACCTCCTCTCGGCCAAGGCGAACCTCTCCTCGAGTGAGACGCAGCTCGCGCTCACCGAGCGGAACGCCGATGCCACCCTCCGACAGGCGAAGGGTGGTGTCGTCTCGGCCTCTGCGATGGCCGGCTCGTCACGGGCCGGCATCGATCAGGCGAAGGCCGACGTCGACG
>JANXVA010000688.1 GCA_025351875.1 Myxococcales bacterium
TTCGCGCCGAAGTCCGGGTACTCGTTCTTCAGCGTGTTGAAGCAGTGCGGGCAGGCCGTGACGACCTGCTTCATCCCGCCCTGGTCCTTGTAGGTGTTGAGGACCGCGGCGTTGCCTTCGGCATCCTCGGCCAGGAGGAGAGCTGCACCGGTGATCCGGCGCGCCGCGCCGGCAACGAGCTGCTCTTCGCGACGCTCGCCGAGGGCAACGCCGCCGTCCTCAACACGTACAAGGACCAGGGCGGGATGAAGCAGGTCGTCACGGCCTGCCCGCACTGCTTCAACACGCTGAAGAACGAGTACCCGGACTTCGGCGCGAAGCTCGAGGTCGTCCACCACACGGATTTTCTTCTCGGCCTGCTCGCCGAGAACAAGCTCCACCCGAAGAAGGCCGTGCGCGGCCGCGTCGTCTATCACGACAGCTGTTACCTCGGCCGGTACAACGACATCTACGAGTCGCCGCGCGAGATCCTGAAGCTCATTCCGGGCGTCGAGCTCGTCGAGCCCGACTACTGGAACAAGACGCGCGGCCTCTGCTGCGGCGCGGGCGGAGCGCAGATGTTCATGGAAGAGCAGAACACGAACCGCGTGAACGTGAAGCGCACGCTGCAGCTCGTCGACACCGGCGCCAAGACGGTCGCGAGCGCGTGCCCCTTCTGTATGACGATGCTCACCGACGGGCTCAAGTCACAGAACCTCGAGGACCAGATCAAGCAGATGGACGTCGCGGAGATCCTCGACCTCAGCTGCGCGGTCGACGAGATGCCCGCGCCCGCCCCCGTGGTCGCGCAGGCCGAGGTAGCCGAGGCCGTCCCCGCCGAGTGAACGCTCAGCTCGCGCGGAAGGTCTCGTAGACCGCGCGCGAGATCTCTCCCAGCATCACGCGCCCGACGTTGTCGTGGTTCGGGCGGATGTCGCCCGAGCCTTCGCTCAGGAGCGCGATCGCGTACGTCGCACCGGGAGCTGTCACGATCGCGGCTTCGGCGACGATGCCCTCGAGCGAGCCCGTCTTGTAGGCGAGGGTGATCGCAGGCGGCGCGGCGCCGAGGCGTGGAAAACGCTCGTCGGGTAGGCCCCGCCCGACGGTGCTGGCGGTCTGCGTGCGAGCGAGCAGCGCGAGGAGACGTTCGCATGCGCGCGGCGGCAGACCCTCCGCGCGATGAATCGCTCGCAGGAGCGCGACGAGCTCGCTCGCGGTCGACGTCGAGCGCTCCCCGCTCTCACCTTCGACGAAGATGCGTCCCCGTAGCCGCGTCGTCACGAGACCGAGGCCCGCGAGGCGCGCGTTCACGGCCTCGATGCCGACGTGCTCGATCAGCAGGTTCGCGGCGGTGTTGTCGCTGATCGCCATCGCAAGGTAGAGAACGTCGAGAACCTTCAGCTCGAGCCCCGGCTCGAGCGCGGCGAGCACGCCCGAGCCGGGCGCCTTGTCGGCCTCGTGCAACATCGCGCGGCTCGAGGTGTCGAGGCTTCCCTCCTCGATCGCGCATAGCACCTCGAGCGCGACCGCGATCTTGATCACGCTCGCCGCGGGGAAGACGCGCTCTTCGTTGGTCGCGAGTCGTTCCGCCGGCGGCGCTCTCGCATCGAGGCGCTCGGCGCACACGCCGAACGCGCCTGGAAGCTCCCGCGTCACGCGTTCGATCGTTTGCAGGAAGATCGCCGACATCGCTCGACGTGGTATCACCTTCTTCATGTCGATCTGCCCGATCTGCGGCAAGGAGGTGACGCCACGTTCTTCGAACAAGGCGTTCCCGTTCTGCACCGCGCGCTGCAAGTCGATCGATCTCGGCAAGTGGCTGAACGAGGACTACCGCGTCCCCGCGACCCCTGATGAGGCCGGCGAAGGCGACGAGGGTGAGCCGGATCCGAAGGCGGGCGGACTCTCGGGCGCTTCCGCGGAAGGCGACTCGCCATCGAAACCAGATATGCGACACTGAAACGGATGCGCCGACTCCTGGCCCCGCTGTCTTTCTCTGTCTTCACCGCCGCCGCGCTTCTCGCCAGCCCAGGGACGGCGAGCGCGCAGGACGCGACGCCGCCTCCTGCTCTCGCGCCGCCTCCCCCGATGGACCCGAACGCGCCCGGCGCGCCCGGCGCTGACCCGAACGCGCCGGGCACGGCGGAGCAGGGCACCGCGGCCAAGCTCGACGAGGCCGAGCAGAAGGACAGCGGGAGGAAGTTCGAGCTCTTCTGGATCGACGCGTATCTCGGCGGGTCGTACATCGACATGCGCCAGTTCTCCTCCGATACGCTGCAGCTGGAGAAGGCGAGCTCCGCGGGACCGATGTTCGCGCTCGGAGCGGGCATCCGGCTCGTCGTCCTCGTCCTCGGCGTGCGCGCCAAGTACAACGCGCTCGCGGCGTTCAACATGTGGCAGCTCAACGGCGAGCTCGGCTTCAAGATCCCGATCGGAGATTTCGACCTCCTGTTCGGTGGGCACGGCGGCTACTCGTTCGTCGGCAGCGTCGCCGACGGCACCGTCTCGGCCGGCAGCACCAGCGCTCCCAGCAACACGGACGCCGTGAAGATCCGCGGCTTCAACGCAGGCCTCGACTTCGCGCTCGACTACTACGCGACCCCGACGGTGTCGGTGGGCGTCGGCGGGTTCGCCGATTTTCTCTTCCTCAACCGTCCGCCGGTCGACAAGCCCGCCGGAATCACGCCGGCGCAGGCGGCCATCCTCGATCAGGATCCGCTCTACCAGAAGTCCGGTACCAGCGCGGGGCTCCAGCTCGGCGCCGCGCTCCGCCTCGGCCTACACTTCGGTTTGTGACCCCCGCGGAGCATCTGGCGATCGAGCTCGGCGCACCGCTGGGCGATCGGGACGGCTCGAAGCTCGTACCGATGCTCTGCGGTCGCGACGAGACGGGCGAGCGAGTCCTCGCTCACGTCGGCTGGCTCTTCGAGCTGAAGCTCGACGGCGTGCGCATCGTCGCCGACAAGCGCGGCTCGCACGTGTCGCTCGCGTACCGAAGGCTGCGCGATGCGACCGACAGCTACCCGGAGATCGCCGAGGCTCTCGCGGAGCTCGACGAGGAGCACGTCGTCCTCGACGGAGAGGTGGTCGCCTTCGACGACGACGGAAAGCCCGATTTTCAGCGCCTCGGGTCGCGCATCCACGTGCGCGGAGCAGGGGCCCGCCGCGTCGCGCGGAGCGTCCCTGTCGTGTATGTCGTCTTCGACGTTCTCGTCGTCGGCGGTCGCGACGTCACGGGGCTGGCGATCGAAGCGCGAAAGCGCATCCTCGAGCGGATCCTGGTACCCGCTCCGAGCTCCGGCTCGATCCGGCTCCAGCCCACGTTCGACGACGGCAAGGCGCTCTTCCAGCAGTGCCGCGCGCGCGGTCTCGAGGGCGTCGTGGCGAAGCGCACGGGATCGATCTATCGCCCCGACGATCGCTCTACCGACTGGGTGAAGGTGAAGTGCGAGCTCGACGCGGATCTCGTGGTGGTCGGGTGGACGGAAGGGGAGGGGAAACGCGCGAGCCTCGGGGCGCTCGACATCGCGGCGTACGACGGCGATCGGCTCGTTCTGCGCGGTAGCGTCGGCAGCGGGCTCGACGACGACCAGATCGACGAGCTCCTCGAACGCCTGCGCCCCCTCGAGGTGCCGAAGCCCGTCGCGGAGGGCAAGCCGACGCGGGTGAAGCGCGGGCGACACTTCACGAAGCCCGAGCTCGTCGTCTCGGTGCGCTATCTGGGCACGAGCAGCGAGGGGACCCTGAGGCATCCCGTATTTCGCGGGGTGCGCGACGATCTCGCGCCAGAGGACTGCATCCTCCCCGTCGTGGCCGCGAGCGAGCGCGAGTTGCCGCGCCGTCGCGCGACCTCGCCCTCGGTCGTCGTGCTCTCGGACGGCACGACAAAAGGTGCATTATGCAGCTATTACGAGGCGGTCGGTCCTTCGATGCTGCCCCACCTGCGCGGCCGGATCTGTCCGCTGGTACGAGGTGACGCGCAGCCTGCACGCGGTCGCACGGCCGTCCCCGCGTGGCCGCTTCCGGAGTGGACACCGAGCTGGGTCCGCACGTGCGTCGCGCGGGGCGAGCACGGTGAGCTTCGCGGCGTCGTCGTCGAAGACGTCGACACGCTGCGCTTTCTGGTCGAGGCCGGGTACGCGTCGCTCCTCACGACGCCCGTGCGAGAGTCGGCGCCGGCGACGTCCGACTTCGTCGCGCTCCGCCTCGAGGGGGATGCGGCGTGGCGCATCGCTCTGCACGCACGAGAGATCATCGCGGCGACGGGGCTCTCCCCGTTCGTGAAGGGCGCATCCTCGGCCGCGCTCGACGTCCTCGTTCCTCTCGGCGAGGCGCCTGCCGAGGCTGGTGCGGCGCTCGGCATGCTGCTCGCGCGCCTGCTCGCCCCCACGGCCGAGGGCCTGGGCGTGACCGTCGAGCCCATCCGCGCCCTCGTCGCTCCTTATGCGGTCGTCGTGCCTGTCCCTTCGGGCGGGAAGGCCTCGGCTTCGTTGCCGCGCGCCTGGGAGGAGCTCGCGGCCGACCTCGGCGCCGAGGCCGGGCTCGACCGCGTCGCGGCGCGGCAGGGCCAGGGGGCGCCCGATCCGATGCTCGCGATGCTCTCGATGCCCGTGCGGTTCGCAGACGCGGTGAGGGCTCTCGAGGCGCTGGTCGCCCGCGCCGGTTAAAGCGGCTCGTTTGTCCGGGATCCACCCGCGCGCTAAGCTGCGCGCGTGCTGTCGTGGATACGCTGGTTAGGACCGTCGCTCGTACCGGCGCTCCTTCTCCTTGCCGTCGTCTACTACAGCGATCGTCGGCGTGAGCCGCTGCCGCTCGTGCTCCTCGTGTTCGCGCTGGGCGGGCTCGGCAAGGGCGTGACCTGGTACGCCGAGCATCGCGCGTCGGCGTGGACGGGCCTCGACATGAGCTCGCAGGTCGTGGGCAACACAGGCTCGTTGCTCTTCCTCTTCGGCTTCGCGGCGCCGATGCGCGAGGCGTCGAAGGTCGCCGCGATGTGGCCCGCCTTCCGCTCGAAACACTTCGACGAGCCGATCGACGGCCTGGTCTACGCGGCCTCTGCCGCGCTCGGCTTCGCGTGCGTCGAGAACGCGATCACGCTCCGCGACAACCCGATGGGCTGGATCTGGATCGCGCGCACCCTCGTGGCGCTGCCCGCGCACGTGTTCTTTGCGAGCCTCTGGGGCTATGCGCTCGGACGCGTGAAGCGGATCAAGCGGCCCGGCCCGCTCTTTCCCGCAGCGTGGCTCGTCGCGACGGCCGCGCACGGCCTCTACGCGCACCTCGTCTACGGCCGAGGCCCCGGCGCCCTCGTCGGCACAATGCCCCTCCTGCTCGCGATGGCGGGGACCACGTTCTTCGCCGTTCGCGATCTCAGCGCGCGCGGCGAACGATCGAGCCGCAGCTCGGTCCTCCTCGAACGCGTCTCGACCCTCTACATGTCGGGCCCGCCGAGCCTGCGCACGGTCCGCGCCGTGCTCCGGCGAGAAGGCCAGCCGATCACGCTGCGCTGGATTGTTCTCGGGGCGCTCGTCACGATTGGCGCGATGACGGCTGGGCTCGCCCTCTCGGTGGCCTTTGGTCACTGGGCTCGGGTCGACTTCTCGCTGGTCGATGAGCACGACGTCACGACGACCGCGCCGGTCGCGCTCCTCGGGTCGGGGCTACTCGCGGCCTTCCCGGTCAGCGGCTACCTGATCGCGAAGGCCTCGAACCTGCCGACGCTCCTCGAGCCGGCGCTCGCTTCGGGGCTGGCCATCCTCCTGATCCTGGTGCTCCTCGGGGCGGCCGCCCCGGTCACGCTCGTCTTTGCCCTGGCGTTTTCGCCGATCGCCTGGGGTTTGGCCTGCGCGGGGGCCTGGGTCGGCCGCCCCGCCCGGTAGGGTCGCCTGCTACCCTTGACTTTCCTCGGGCCCCCCGTAAAGTGCGCGGTCCCTGGCCCCCTTTTGGGGCTTTTCATCTTTGTTTTGGCGAGGATTCCGCAGTGGCCAACCATCCGTCAGCCGAGAAGCGCAACCGTCAGCGTATCAAGCGCACCCTTCGCAACCGTGGCGTTTCGAGCGCCGTCCGTACGCAGGTGAAGGCGGTTCGTACCGCGCTCCACGCGAAGGACGCGTCTGCAGCCGCCACCGCGCTCAAGGTCGCCACCGTCGCCCTCGACAAGGCCGCCACCAAGGGTGTTCTTCACCCGAAGGCAGCTTCGCGGACGATCTCGCGCCTCACCGCGCAGCTCCACAAGCTCTCGAGCCCCGCCAAGTAGTCCGCATCGCTGCCACCGCGCGTCGCGCGCGTGCTCTGTACGCATGTACGCTTCTGACGGGGAGCGCTAGCCGGCTGTGATCGATCTCGACGAGCAGAGAGAGCGCGCGCGGGCAGCCCGCGAGGCGCTCATCGGCAAGACGATCGCCGGCAAGTACATCCTCCGCGGTCTCGTCGGTCACGGCGGGATGGGCGCGGTCTACGAAGCCGAGCACGTGGGGCTCGGCAAGCGTGCGGCGATCAAGTTCGTCGACGCGGAGTTCGCGACGGACGAGAACGTCGTCGCGAGGTTCGCGCGCGAGGCGCGCGCGATGAGCGCCATCGAGAGCGCGCACATCGTCACGGTGTTCGACGCCGGCAGCGACGACGGACGCCCCTATCTCGTGATGGAGCTGCTCCGGGGCGAGGACCTCGGCGAGCGGCTCCGGCGCATGGGGCGGGTCCCGCTCGGCGAGGCCATGCACGTCGTCGCGCAGGTCCTCCGGGGCCTTGCGCGCGCGCATGCCGCCGGGATCGTCCATCGCGATCTGAAGCCAGACAACGTCTTTCTCGTGAAGCACGACACGGATCCGCTCTTCGCGAAGATCGTCGACTTCGGCATCTCGAAGATCGAGCGCCCTCGCGACAAGACGCACCCGCTCGCCCTCACCGGGCGCGGCACCGTCCTCGGGACGCCGTTCTACATGTCGCCCGAGCAGGCGCAGGCCTCTCCCGACGTGGACGGACGCGCCGACCTCTACAGCGTCGGCGCCATCTTGTTCGAGTGCCTCACCGGGCGCCCTCCGCACACGGGCGAGAGCTACGAGCAGGTCATCCTCTCGATCTGCATGCGCGACGCCCCGGACGTACGCACGATCGATCCGTCGGTCCCCGTGAACGTGTCGGCGTTCGTGGCGCGGGCGCTGTCGCGCGACCGCGACGAGCGCTTCTCGTCCGCCGAGCTCATGCTGGCGGCGCTCCACGAGGTCGCGCCCGAGGAGCGAACGCGCGTCCCCCTCGACCCCACGACGGCGCCGCTCACCGCGCCGGGCGTGAGCCCGATGGACGCGACGGTCCTCGACGGTGGACCGCCGGTGCGCTCGTCAGACTCGGGCGCTGCGACGCGGCTCGGGGTCGGCACGCTCGAGAGCGCACGCGACGATCGGATCGGTGTCGCGAACAAGGCGGACGCCGTCGTGAAGAACTCGACGCCTGAGGCGAAGCCAGGAGAAGCGCGGAGGGCGAAGGACGCTTCGAGAGCGAAGGCCGAGCCGATCGCGAAGCGGCCGAGCGGTGCTCGCGTGTCGGGCGCACGGGCGAAGCGGCCGATCGGCACGGCCGTCGCGACGGCCGCCCTCGCGACGCTGATGGGCGTCGGCGTCACGTTCGGGGTCATCGCCATGCTCGAGAAGAAGCCCGTCGAGCCCGCCCACGCGACAACCGTGTCGACCGGCGCCACGCCCCCCCGCGCGTCGGCATCAGCCACGACCGCGGTGACGATCGCGACCGGCGCCCCGGCCGCCTCCCCGAGCGGATCCGCGGCACCTCCAGGGTCCGGGGCCCTGACGCCGGCGTCTGCCTCGACCGCGTCCGCGAAGCCGAGTACTTCTTCGACTGCGCGCCCGAGCGGCACGGGGGTCTCCGTCCCCACGCTACCCAGGCCCACCTCGACGAAGCCCCTCGATATCCAGCGCGATCTCCCGTGACCCCAGCCCGCATCCTGCGCTCGTCTCGGGCGCTCGCGATCCTCCTCGCGTTCGTGCTCGCCAGCTCTGCGGCGCACGCGGACGAGGCCGCGGCGCGCGCCCACTTCCGTCGCGGAGTCGAGCTCTACGACAAGAAGCAGTACGCGCCCGCGCTCGAGTCCTTTCGCGCCGCGTACGCCGACAAACCCGCGGCGGGCATCAAGCGGAACATCGCGTTGTGCCTCAAGGGGCTCGGTCGTCCCGTCGAGGCCGCGACGGCGTTCGACGAAGCGCTCGACGAGGGCGAGGAATCGATCAAGCCCGACGTTCGCGCCGCGATGCAGCAGGAGCTCGCGGAGCTCGCCAAGGTCGTCGCGACGGTGCGGCTCACGGTGCTCGGCGCGGTGGACAAGCGCCCGCTCGGCAACGCGGTCATCCTCGTGGACAACGTTGCGCTCCCGCCGAATGCGTCGCGGAGGCCGGTGCGCCTCGAGCCGGGCATCCATGTCTTCGGAGCCCATGTGGACGGCCTCGCCGACCCGGTCGAGAAGAAGCTCTCGCTGCTGGCTGGCTCTCCTGTCGACGCGACGTTCGAGATCGGCGCGCGTCTCGGCACGCTGACGATCACCCCGAGCGTGCCGGACGCCGTCGTCCAGGTCGACGGGACGGAGCCGCGGCGTGGTGTGTGGACGGGCAAGCTTCTGCCCGGGCCGCACCGCGTCGTCGTCTCGGCGCCGAACTATCAGACGCAGACGACGGACGTCGTCATCTCCTCGGACGCGAACGTCGACTATGCGATCAGCCTGCTCCGGCCGGGTGAGCTTCCGCCGGCGTACACGGTGCCGCCGAAGAAGCCGCCGCCCACGCAGAAGTCGCGCTACCTGGTTCCGATGATCGCGTACGAAGGGCAGAGCATGCGCCTCGCGCCCGCGCTCGGCGAGGGAGCGGCCGGGGCGAAGCGCGCATTCACGGGCGCGTCGTTCGGCGTGCGCGCCGGGTATCGCGTGTCGCGCTCGTTCGCGCTCGAGCTCTACGGCGACGTGGGGCAGGTGAGCGAGACGTATGCGATCTCCCCGGCCACCAAGGAGAGCAAGACGAAGATCCTCCACTGGCAGCTGACGCCGATGCTCCGCTTTGCCACGATCGGCTGGATCCGGTTCACCACGGGTACGGGCGTCGGCGTGCATGGCCTCTCGGTCGACGCAGACATCGCCACGAAGAACACGGTGACGATGGCGACGACGCAGGCGACGCACAAGGGCTCGGGTGTGGCGGCATCGTGGCTGGTCGACCTCGGCATGCAGTTCGACGTCGGACCGCTCTTCCTCGAGGGAGTCGCGTTCTTCGACATGCACGGCGTCGGGACGACCCGCGATGACACCACGAACGCGCGGCTGTTCTATTCGTCGCCGGGCACGCGCGCCGGTATCCGCGTCGGGCTCGGCATCCAGTTCTGACGCTGCTGACGTCGCGCCTCGCGATGCTGAACAGAGGCGCCGGGAGCGCGATCGGAAAGAGCTATTTACAGCCGAGGAGCGGGACGGTACGTAAGAGCGCTTCGCGCTGGTCCCCGTCGTCTAGAGGCCCAGGACCGCGGCTTTTCACGCCGCTAACACGGGTTCGAATCCCGTCGGGGACGCCCCCGCTTCCCTTCGCCGTGCATCTGGGCCAGCACGGCGAAGGGTTTTCTCAAGTCGAAACGAACGGTTCGCCCGTCTAGACGCGGGTTACAAACCAGTCGGGCGAGGAAGTCGCGCTGCTCTGCCGGCGTGCGGCCTTCCCAGAGTTGTTTCGCGTTCTTGGCCAGTTCCAAAACGCGGTCGGCGGTGACGAGATAGGCGTCATCCGCTTCGGTCTCCGCTGCTTGGAGCTTGTCGAAGAGAGCATCGCGCTCCTCTCGCACGCGCGCCTGCTGTCGCTTGAACGGATCGGCATCGATGCTGCCCGCCGCGAAGAGGTCGACGATGCGATTCTCCTTGTCGTCGAGCGATGCGAGCTGCGCCTTGTAGAGCGTCACGGCTTCACGCTTCGCTGCCGTCGCTGCGCGGTGCGTCTGGTTCAGAGCGCAGGCGATGGTATGCGCGATGTCCTCGGTGAGGGTGACGGCATCGACGGCGTCGCCAAGCTGGTCGAGGATGCGGTCCCCTCGCACGTTGACCTGCGGTTCGCCGCGCTCTCGGTGGACCCGCTTGCCGTCCGCACACCTGTAGTAATGGAACGTGAGCCCGCTCGGCTTCTTCTTCGGGGCGTAGGTGATCTTGCAGCCACACGCCGGAACAGCGCACGCGAGGGTGAGCGCCCCTCGAGCGAAGAGGCCATCGTGCAGCTTCTTGAACGCGGTTCGTTGTCCGAAGGTCGCCGCGAGGGCGTCCCACTCCTCGGCGGTGAGGACGGGCTCGTGCTTGCCCTCGTACTGCTCACCCCGCCACTCGAAGCGGCTCTTGTAGCCGTCATGGGGGCGGGCCAGCGCCGCGTAGAATACGTTCTTGAGGCGCTTCTCGATGGTCGAGCGGCGATAGTGCGGGATGAGAGCAAGGGGGACGAGCTTCTCGGCGAGGCATGTCTCACGGATCAGATCCAGGCTATGTCCGGTGAGGCGGAGACCCATCTCGCGGCGGAGAAGGCGGACGGCTTCGGGTGAAGGGCCGACGACGGTGCTGCCACGCCGCTTCGGTCGGCCGTTCGCATCGAGGACGGGCTGCTGCATGTAGCCGAAGGGGACGCGGCTGGGATGCCACCCGTTTCGGCACCGCTGGAGTGTCCAAGCCTGGATCGCGAAGACGGAGTTTCGGAACCCAGCCGAGTTGGATGTGCCCTCCCCGCGATCGAGGCCGGCGCCGTGGTAGCGACAGTCTCCCAATGAGCACGTAAGCGACGAGATGCGCATGTGCCTTCAAGGGATGGTAGAAACCAGCACCATGATCGTCGTAGGCCGCCAAGCTGCTGAGAGCGTTCGGAACCAAGCCGAGGCGCTGGCCGTAGGCCTCGAAGCGGGAGCCCTGTCGGTGGCGGATGCTGTCGCGTGGGCGGATATGGTGATTGCGGCTGAACCGGCTCCGGCCGCGAACGTGTGCGAGATTGCGACGATGGCGCGTTGCACGACTCAGGAAGTTGTGGACGCCCTTCGTACCGTACCGGGACCCTGCGACCGCGCTGTCGCCGAGGTGCTCGTCGTGTGGAGACTGGCTCGATCGCTCACCGCCGATCGATCGAATGCCACGTCGATCGCGTCAGCACTCTACAAACTCGCACTTGCAGGCGTGGTGCGCGACGAAGGTCTTCGACACGCGATACGCTCATACTCGCAGCAGAAGGATGAGGCGCTTTATCGTGACATGCCCGGCTACGTGGACCTTGCGGCGGGCAAGCTGAGCGATGCGATCCAGGACTTCGTCGAACGGACCGCGAGCCTTCTCGACCCACCGGAAGGACCAGCGCTTCCGTGGCTCACGTCGAAGGTTTGAGATTCACGCCGTCTTGGCAGCGGGGGAGGCGAGGCGGTCCTGAGGCCGAGTCGGCGGTCTAGACCGCACGCGGGAGCGCGGGCACCGAGGCCGGAGCGGGAATCAGACCGACGAGCACTGCGAGGCCGCGCGTCTCCTCGACGAGACCACGCACGGATTCCACCAGGCCCGGTGTCACCTGGACCTCGCGACGCTCCAACATGGAGGCGAGGACCCACCCAATGCCCGCCAGCTCCTCCGCGATCTGCTGGTCCGACAGGTTCTCGTCGGCGGCAGATTGCGCGTGCGTGACCGTCGCCTTCACCTCGACGGTTTGCGGCGCGAGGAGACCGTTCACTTGGGCTTTGAGCTTCTCGGCGCTGACGGCGGCACCGAAGGCGCCTGGGCCTTCGGCTTTCCCTGAGAGACGGTCGAGACGAGCGAGCGTCACGCCGCGCTCGACCTCGCGCACGTCCCTGGACTCCGCGACCCACCGCTCGCGGGTCTTTGCGATGTAGGAGTCGGCGGCGCGGGTCGAGACGCCGAATGCGCGTGTCATCTCCTCTACGACCTCGGCCCGCGCCTTCCCCTCGCGGAGCAACTTGTCCGCGTGGTCGAGGCGGCGTTGCACCTCGGCGTTGCTCACGCGGCGACCGCCCGGAGGTTTCCGCGCTCCCCGGTTCCTCGCAGCATGTTGCGGCATCATGACGGAACGTAGTATCGGCGCGCGTGTCACGCGGCGAGTCTCGGCGCATGAGGAGGGACGAAGGCATAGACGCCGGGCGCCCCGAGGAGGACGAACGCGGTGCCGTCCTCCTCCACAAGCTGGCGGAGAAGCTCGTCCACGTCTCGGGCGCGCACGCGGAGATCGGCTCCCATCGCGCGAGCCTCGTCCCCAGTGAACGGGCGCCAGCGGCGCGAACGCAAGAGGACCCTGAACAGTGCCCGGATGCGAGCCTTCCTCGGCTCTTCTCGGCGCCTTCGGCGCAGGAGCTTCATCCGACAGGCCGCGTCTCCGCATGTCACCGCGTTTGGGCGCGACGCGATGGCGCGCCCGCATCGGCACGCCGGGGTTTTGACCTTCACCTCGGCGAGCGGCCTCGCCTTCTCGGTCGCGATCATCGTCGCCGCGTACACCGCGTGGATGGCGTCGGAGCGGAGCCAGCCCTTCGTCTCGAGGGCGAGCACGCGACCGCGCGCTGCCGGCGCTATCGCCTTCCCGACGCGAGCCTCGAAGCCGCGAAGCGCACGAGACGCTGCGCTTCCGCAGCACCGTCCGCAGTGCCTCGCGTCGCGCCGCTTCCCGGTGGGGAAGGACGCCCCGCACCACGCACACGACAGGCCCAGGGACCACGTTCGCATCGGGCGTGACGCGACGGTTGACACTTTGGTTGCGCGCGGCCGGCCCTTGCGAGCCGGCGCAACGTAGGGGGCCACTGGGATGCGCCTCGCGACGCAAACGCGCGCGCAAACCCCCGCCAGGCCGCCGCACGCCACCACGCGGTCGGGGAGCGATGGCAGACCGACGACGGGAAGCCTTTGGCCGCCGACCTTGCGGGTTCGGCCGAGGTGGTGCGCCAGTACGCGGTCGAGGTCGTTCGCGAGCGCGCCGCCACCGAGGGCGAGGGGACGGCACTTCTGCGCTACGCGCACCGGGCGCGCTTTGCGGTCGGCCCAGCACCGGCACCACCACACGATGAGTTTCTCGGGGTCGAGCGTCGGGGGGAGCAGCGCGAGCGCGTGGACGTGCCATGCGCCGCTCGGTGCGCGTCGAGCGCGCAGAGCAGGCCGACTCTCGGCGCCCGCTTGCCGACGACACGCACGAAGGCGGCGAGCTTCGTGCGGACCTCGGACTCGTCGCCTGACCGGCCCCTTCCGTGAGCGCAGTGGGCGCGGACCACACACCGTGCGGCGGTGCCGCAGGGTGCTACACACCCGTGACGGGTACGAGCACCGAGCGATGCTTCGGACTCACTTGCGAAAGCACTCCCTTCGGGAGACGTGAGTCCTTCGCTTCGCTCAGTACTCGTCAAGATGCCGGCGCAGGCGCACACGCATGGCCGTGACGGACTGGTTGACACTTCCCGGTCTGGTCCAGGGACGCCGAGCGTGAGGCAGTAACGGAGCGCCCTCATCGCGAACCGCTCGATGTCGAGCCCTCGGTGGCCAACGCTGCCGGGGCGCGGTAGGCTGCGATCATGCGAGGTCCTGACGACAAGCCCACGCCCGCCGAGGATGACGATCTCGTCGCGTTGGCGATCGAGGCCGCACCGTACGACGATCGTGCCGAGTCCGAGGAGGAGCGCGCTGCCGTCGCCGAGGCGCGTGCCGAGCCTGACGGTTTCGTCGAGGCCAGCGAGGTCGCGCAGGTCCTCGCAGCGTGGTCGCGTCCGAAGACGGGATGAGCCGCCACGTTCTCTGGCACCGACGCGCCATTGCCGATCTCTTGAACGTGGCCGATTGGCAGACGGCCGCTCGGATTGACGCAGAGGTTCTCTACTTCGCCGAGAGCGGTCGCGGCACGGTGAGGCGCGTGCGTTCTGAGGACGGGCCGGAAGAGCTGCGGCTCTACGCGGCACCGCCGTACTACGTGCGATTCCGGTACGACCGCGCCACGCGCACGATCCTCGTCGAGCGCGTGCTGCGCTCGAGGCCGTGAGGCGCTCATGCGGCTGCTCCCCCACTCGCGGACTGCGGTCTTGGATTCGGTCACATAGAGACGCAACTTCAACTACCTTCCCGCGCCATGCCGGACGAGGCGCCCATGCTTCGATGTGAGCTGGTTGGCCGTTCACGGGGGCGTGGACGCGCGGCTACTCGAAGCCCTCGGGCTGACAGAGCCCCGTGAGGTTCCGTGGGAGCAAGGGCTATCTGCAGTCATCGGTGATTACTGGGATGCCGATGCGACTCTTGAAGCAAGCCTTTCGCGTGTCTTCGTTACGGCGGTGGAGCGCCCTCATGGCTCGTCGGGACAACCATGGAACTGCTTCATGGTGGCTGGTTTGGCGACAACGGTAGCGACCCACGGGTCGCTGAGGCGTGCAGTGTGGCCAGTTCTCTCCGTCGAGAGGGGCATGCGTTCACGACGCAGGGCCGAATGGACTGGTGTGCGTGGATGGCGGCGTGCAACGGCGAGGTGTCCCGCCGCTTCGTGTGGGGCGGAGAGGCAATCGTCGACGAGGGGGCGCGGGTGCCGGAGGAGAATTGGGGCAACGAACAGGGGTTCTATGAGGACACGATCTGCGCTCTCGCCTCGACCTACGCAGCTGGACCAGACGAATACCTCGTCTCGACGCCCCGAGGCATTCTCGCGACGACTGCGTGGGGTCGAGCGAACGGCGTTCCTCGGCGACCTCTGGGCGAGTGATCTCATGCGGCGGCGCCCCATGCGAGGATCGCGGTGCCAATTTGCAGCCTCATGGTGCCACCTGAAGGCTGATTTTCGCAGGGTCATGGTGCCACCTCATTTGCAGGCAGATGAGGCCACCCGCGGGAGGGCGTGACGGAAGTTTTGCAGGG
>JANXVA010000737.1 GCA_025351875.1 Myxococcales bacterium
GTCGGGAGCCGGCGACGCTCGAGGGGTGGAAGAAGTACGCTGGAGGCGCTCGTCACACCCGCGAACCAGAGGCTCTGGCAAGACGAGAAGCCCGCCCTCGCGACGCTCTGGGGCGCGACGCTCGAGAGCATCGAGGCGCAGCTGCGCCAGGCCGCCGACATCCTCGCCCCGATGGAGATCGGGGTGAGTCGCTCCGAGTGAAGTTGGTGAACGAGCTGACCCGGCCGCAGCGGACGAACAGGTCTGCTCGAGGTCGGCCACGCGGCGGTCCTTCGGCTCATGGAACGGTGAGGTAGGTGCTCGTGTCGAGGAAGGTCGGCACGACGTCGGTGAGGAGCGCGCCCGACGCGTCCCGCACGCGGAACGCGTGGCCCTCCGAGCATCCCACTTCGGCGACGGTCCCCGGAGCGATCATCTGCGGGTGGCCCGTCTCCTTGCAATCGAAGTCGACGCGCATCAGCGCGATCGGCTCGGTCTTGCGTTCGTTCTTCACGTGGAGCACTGCGCCTCGACCGCCGCCGCGCGTGCACTCGGGCACGGGAGACTCGGGGATTGGCGTGTCACCTTCATGAACGACGACCAACGGAAGCTCCGTGCGCGGCCCCTTCCAGTACTTGGCTCGATCTTGCGCCGCCTCGAGGCGAGCGGGGCTGATCTCGCTCACGAGTCGATGAGTCGCGTGGTCGCGTACGCGGAAGACGTGCCCCTCGTAGCTGTCCTGCCAGAATGTGGCCCCGGGCGCGACGAGCCCTCGGAAGACCTCGCGGCACGACTCATCGACCCAGAACACGTCGAGTGATGCCTCCGAGCAACGCGTCTTCATCGCGAACGTGACGGAGCTCCCAGGCTTCGGCGTCGAGCACTTGTCCGCCTTGACGACTTCGGCCGCCGTGCAGACGTCAGCAGGAGCCGCCGCTTCGGCGGGCGCTCCGGACGCGGCGGGCCTTCTTGCAAGGACGGCCGCCGGGACGGGGAGCGCGCTCGCCTCGGCCGCAACAGCGCGCGCTGTCGGCGCGGAGGTGATCTTCACCGGTGGCGCCGATGTTCGTCCGAGCTCGTACCCGCCACCGAGACCGGCGGCTCCCGCGAGGACCGCCGCAGCGACGGCCACCTTCACCGTCGCGAGCGTCTTCGCCGCGACGAGCGCGCCGTTTCCGGCGGCCGCCGCCTGCATCGCGTCGGCGAGTGCGTGTTCCACGTGAGCCATGGCCCTGACCTTCGCGTTCGGAAGCGGTACGTCGTTCTTGGCCGAACGAAGGAGCGCCTTGGAGAAGTTTTCGGGGATCATCTCAGACCTCCTTTTCGAGCTTGGCCTTGAGGGCAGTTGCAGATTCTTCGAAGACCTCCCGCGCACGGCGGAGGCGCGACGCGATGGTGCCTTTGGGGATCCCGAGCACGTCGCTGGCGTCCGCCATCGTCTGCTCCTCGAGGTCGACGAGAACGAGGACCGCGCGGTGCTCCTCGGAGAGCGTGTCGAGCACCTCGTCCAGCCAGCGCCGCATGCGACGGTCGTCGATGTTCTCTTCGACCGTTGGTGAGGGATCCTGGACGTCGAACGATTCGCCCTCATCCGCGAGCATCTCGCGTGAGCGGGCGCGCTTGCGGCGCGCGTCCGAGGCGACCCGAACCGCCGACGCGAAGAGGAACGACCGCTCGGCGCCCGGGTCGATCGCAGAGGCGCGACCCGCGAACACGAGAAAGACCTTCTGCGTGGCGTCCTCGACGTCGGCAGGCGCGAGCCCGAGGCGGCGCAGGAAACGCCACACGGCGTCGTAGTGCGTGTCCATGCAGGTGCGCACGCGCGCGGCGCCGTCGCTCACGCGTGCGACCGCGCCTCGCTGCGGGCGGTCGGGACGCGAAACAGGAACCGGGAAGGAGGGCATCGCTACAGCTCCGCGGTTCGGCGGGTCACTCAACATAGACCCCTACCGGCCAGAAATGCGTCCAGTCGATCGCGGGCGACGGATTGCACGTGCCCGGCTCCTCACGGAAGCTCCGGATCCAGATCACCGCGAAATCCCCGGCTTTGGCCGAGGCGGGCGCCGTGACGGTGAGCGAGCCCTGCACTCCGTCGTTCATCCCCTGCCGGGCGCCACACTTGCCCTTCGTCCCGACCCCCTTGCTCGTCTCCAACACGAGCCCGCTGCCCGGCGCGAGATCCGCGAGCGCGCCGCGGCCGTGATTGGCTCCGGCATTGATGACCCAGTCGTCCGCTCGTGCGGTCGACCAGCCGGAGAACGGGATCTGGACGCTCTGACCGGCGGCGATCGAGACCCAGTCCTTCGACACGCTCACGTTGAAGTAGGGCTCCGCGCGCACTGGGACGCACGGATCTCCGCCGAGCAGCGCGGCCTTGTTGGACCACGACCGCTGGTAGAGGAACCCGGAGGCGAGCGGCTCGCGGATCCGCGACAGCTCGCAGAGGTCGCCGTTCTCCACGACGCCCGGCTGGACAGTGCGCCAGATGTTGGTGTCCGCGTCGGCCCACGGTGTCGCGGACGCACGCGGGAGGCGCCATCCCGCGCGCGTATCGGTGGCGGCCTCGATGATCTCGTGGCTCGCGCGCTCCGTCAGCTCGTCGAGCTCCGATTCACCGAGCTCTGCGCTCGCGCGGGAGACCACGGCAAGTCCGTCGCCGAGGCCTCCAGCCCCGAGAGGGTACGCATCGTGGTACGCGGTCGACGAGGAGCCAGTCGCTTCGTGGGGTGACGGCACGTAGAGCAGGTAGAGCGTGTTGCCGTTCGGCGGAGGCGCGCCGCTCGAGGTGCGCGCCTGATCGATGTAACCCGCGATCTCCTGCTCGGTGAGGTCGTGATCGATGGCGGGCACCGTGACGTGAAGGCTCTTCTCCGGCGTCCCTACGCCGTATTCGTCACTGGTGGCGTGCCACCACGCGCTCTTGATCAACGCGTCGCTGAACGCGAAGAGCTGCGAGGAGAGCGTGTCGTTCGCGGCCACGAGCGTCACCAGCGTCATCGGACGGAGGACGTGCTGCCTTCCCGGGACGTCGACGGGCGCGACCAGCTGGGGCCACGGGCGATGCGGACCGGGAACGAACGGCGCGTCCGGGGCATCGACGGCTGCGTCAGCGACCGATTCGGCGGGCGCCGCAGCATCCGGTTGCGCCATGAGAAGGGGCGCTTCGGTCGAGTCGCGCGCAGGGCCGGTGCACGCCGCCGCGACGGCGGACCCCAGCAGCCCTACGAAGAAGAGAGGAGAAGCTTTCACACCGGTAGATGGCGCGACTCCGACCGTTTGATCGACCCCCGGTTACGAATTCGTCACCTTCCGCACGCGGGGGTGCAGGATAGGATTCGACTCCGGGGGGGCTTTTCGATGAGCGAGATCCGAGACGCGACGGTCAAGGTGCGCGAGCAGACGGATGCCACGCTGGACGCCGAGCGCGCGAGCACCGACGCTGCAGCGGAGCGCGCAGCGGCGAGGTTGCAGCGCGCGCTCGACGATCAGATCGAGCGCGACCGGCTTCTCGCCGATGCTCGGTTGCTCAAGTTCCGCGATGAGGCCGACACCGTCCTCCTGAAAAACCGGGATATGTCGTCCGGCACGAACAGCTCCATCGGGACGAAGCGGCTGGCGGCCGGCGACGGCAAGATGCGCGAGCGTGCGGTCTTGGATGTTCTCCTCGCGCGCGAACGATGTCGAGCCGACGTGGCGGTCGACGCCGAGCGCCGAGAGCGTGAATCTCATGATGCCCGGCTCGCAGATCAACGCCGCGCAACGGACGATCAGCTGGTCGCGGAGCGCACCGACGCGGACGAAGTCGTCATCGATCGCGACGCATCGAAGGACGAACTGGCGAGGGTTCAGGCCGAACAAGTACGCCGAGGCGACGTGCTGGGGGTCGTCGCTCATGAGCTTCGGAACCCGCTGAGCGTCGTCGCTCTGAACGCGGAGGTGCTCGCAGCCGGCGTGCGGGATCCGTCTCTCCGGGAAGCCGCCGAGGACGTGACGCGTGCCGCAGCACGCATGGCGCGCCTCATCGCGGACCTCCTCGACGTGACGCGCATTCAGGCTGGGGCGTTGGGGATCGCCAGGCGCGAGCACGACGTGAGCGCGCTCCTCTCGGAGATGCACCACACGTACGAGCCGCTCTTCGCCGCTCGTGGGATCCGCTTCACCGTCGATCTGCCGCCGGTCGCCTCGGTCGCCTCGTTCGACCACGATCGCATCGTGCAGGTGCTTTCGAACCTCCTCTCCAACGCGATGAAGTTCACGCCGGCGAACGGCGTCGTTGGGCTTCGCGTCGAGCGCCGCGAAGGCAAGGACATCGAGGTCGTGCTCACCAACAGCGGCGCGGGTATCAGCGCGAGCGCGCTGCCACATGTATTCGAGCGCCTCTGGCAACTCGACGGCGATACGACTCGCGGCCTCGGTCTCGGCCTCTTCATCTGCAAGAAGATCGTGGAGGCCCACGGAGGGCGGATCTGGGCCGAGAGCACCCTCGGCAGCGGCGCGACGTTTCGATTCACCCTGCCCGTGGGGTGAGTGACTCCCCGAGGTCGCGCGTCCAGGGATGGCGGGTGGCGGGCCTTGGTCGATCGGTCTCCACCCACGCCTCGACCCGACGCAAGAACGGCTCCCCCGAGGGAGCATCGTACCCCGCGAAGAGCGGCTCCCCGCGTGCGATGAGCCCGGCCGCGCGTACGCGATCGAGCAGCGCCGCTTGCTTCGCTTGAGCGAGTCCAGCGCGTCGACCCATCACGCTGGCGATTCGCCAGCGGAACCGCGGAGAGCATCGTGCCGAGCCACGTCCAGGCGGTGACCGCGGGCGCGGATCAAAAGCTCGTACTCACGAGCGACAGCGCGCCATCGAAGATCATCCGCGTCGCGGTCGACGGCACGTCCGACGC
>JANXVA010000765.1 GCA_025351875.1 Myxococcales bacterium
TACGAGGGCACGGGCCCGAACGGAACGCTCTTCCTCGTCGAGGGCGCGACCGACAACCGGAACCGCACCGTCGCCGAGATCCGGAAGATCTTCGAGAAGAACAACGGCAACCTCGGCGGTGCCGGCGTCGCGCTGTGGGCCTTCGATCGCAAGGGCGTCATCACCCTCGACAAGGCCGCGTCGAACGAGGACCAGCTGATGGAGGTCGCCGTCGGCTCGGGCGCCGAAGACTACTCCGACGAAGGCGAGATCTGGTCGCTCACGACGCCGCCGGAGTCGCTGCAGATCGTCCTCGACGCGCTCGAGGCCGCGAAGGTCGAGGTGAAGGCCTCGCAGCTCGCCTTCATCCCGAAGACCAAGAAGCAGGTCGCGGGCCGCGAAGCCGAGGTCCTCATCAACCTCGCCGAGCTCCTCGACGACCACGACGACGTGCAGAACGTCTACGCCGACTTCGACGTCTCCGACGAGGAGCTCGCGAAGATTTCGTGAGTGCCCCCGCCGCAGCCGGGGTCACCGTCCTCGGGCTCGATCCGGGGACCCGATACTTCGGCTGGGGCGTCGTCTGCCGCGTGGGCACGCGGCTCACGCACGTCGCGCACGGCGTCGTCAGCGTGGCCGACGAGGGCCCGCTCGGTGAGCGCCTCGTCGCGATCGAGGCCGCGCTCGTCGAGGTCGTCGCGAAGTACGCGCCGCTCGAGGCGAGCATCGAGTCGATGTTCTACGCGAAGGACGCGTCGTCCGCCTCCAAGCTCGCGCATGCCCGCGGAGTCGGCCTCCTCGTCGCTTCGCGCGCCGGCCTCGCCGTGTTCGAGTACCCGCCGGCGCGCGTGAAGCGCACCGTCGTGGGCGCCGGCAAGGCCGACAAGGCCCAGGTCGCGCACATGATCCGCGTCATGCTCGGGCTCGGCACGACGCCTCCCTCGGACGCCGCAGACGCACTCGCGATCGCGGTTACGCACCTCCAGGGCCGGGCCCTGCCTGGCACGAGAGAACCGATTTCCAGGGCTTCCGCGGACCGCTGAGCTTCCCGAGCTTGCCGGCGAGCCCCGCCGGCAATATTGAGGGGTGCTCATACGTCCAAGGTGTAAGAACCTAGACCTCGTGTGACGTTCCTTCGGAGAATCGCTCATGACCTCGCGCCGCCTGCACTCACTCCTCTTCGCCGGTCTCCTCGGTCTCGCCGCCTCCGCGGTCCCGATGATCGCGGCCGACAGCTCGGCTCAGGCAGCGGCCACCGCCCTTCCCGCGGAGCAGGCCCAGACGGTCCTCACGAAGGTCCAGAGTTTCTACGACAAGACGACCTCGTTCTCGAGCGACTTCACGCAGGAGTTCTTCGTCAAGTCGCACAACGTGAAGAAGCAGTCGAAAGGCCGCGTCACGTTCGCGAAGCCGGGCAAGATGCACTGGGAGTACAGCGAGCCCAAGGACAACCGCGTCGTCTCCGACGGCGCCGTCCTCAAGGTCTACGAGGCTGCGAACAAGCAGATGTTCGAGCAGAACGTCGACAAGTCGCAGTACCCCGCGGCGCTCTCGTTCCTCGTCGGCGGCGGCAAGCTCTCCGACACGTTCAACTTCGAGCTCTACGACGGCGCGGCGATGAACTTCACCGGCGGCCAGGTGCTCGTCGGCACGCCGAAGACCCCCTCACCCGCCTACCAAAAGGTCCTGTTCTACATCGACGGTCCGACCTCGCAGGTCCGTCGCGTCCTCATCGTCGACGGCCAGGGGAACCGTAACCGTTTCGACTTCGACAACCCGAAGGTCAACGAGACGATCGCCTCCGATCGCTTCAAGTTCGTCCCTCCGCCTGGCACCCAGGTCGTCCGTCCTTGAGTCTGGTGGGGCTCCGTCCCTCACTTCGTGAGCCTTGTGATGCGGACCGGAGCGGCGTGAGTCGCCTTCGGCGAATGGCGCCGCAGCGGCACCGATTTTCACGCCTGCGAAGCGCGAGGGTGTGAGTTTCTGCGGGTGAGGTCTCGAGGTCGCCTGCTCGAGGGCGGCGCGGTGCTGGGAGCTGCTGGGGGTGAGGTCTCGGGATCGGCTGTGCGCGAGAGGTGATAGATTCCGCCCGTGAACACCGCGCTCGCCACCTGTTCTGCGTGCGGTTCGAGCGCCGTCGAAGGCGGCGTGTGCGGGCGTTGCGGCAACCCGAGCGGCGAGTCGAATCGCTGCCCGCACTGCAACGCCATCGCCCGCGTCGAGCCGAAGGGCGCGGGCGCGAACCTCACATGGGTGTGCGGTGTCTGTGCCGGGCCACGAATGCCCGGCGGCCTCGGTGGCGAAGCGGCGGCCACGCCGCTCCGCGAGGCCAAGGCGTCGCTCTCACTCGCCACGCGCCTGCGCCTCTCCTACCGGCTCTTCGCGTTCGCATCCATACTCTCGACGCTCGGGCTCATCGCGGGCATTCTCGGCGGAGCGAGCCTGTTCATCGGGATCGTCGCGGTGGCAGCGGCGATGCAGACGATGCTCGCGCTTCGCCAGCGCTCGAAGGCCCTGCGTGCGACCGCCGACGCGAACGAGGCGCTCGACCGCGCCTGGCTCGCGGCAACCGAACAGGTCGCGTCGCACTCGAAGAACGGCGTCACCGTCGCCGAGCTCGCGTCGCGCTTGAAGGTCGACGCCGTGAAGGCCGAGAAGCTGCTCACACAGCTCGCGGTTCACGACCGTACGCGCATCGACGTCGATGATGACGCCGAGATCCGCTACAGCGTCACGCCGGACATCGAGGTCTCGAAACAAGATCGCGTCCGCGTCGACACGACCGAGGAGAAGTTCCGCGCGCTGGAAGAGGCCGAGATCGAGGAGGCCGAGGCGAAGAAGCTCGCCACTCCTGCCTTTCCTCGGGGGTCCAGCCGATGACGACCGAACAACCCATCAAGCGCCGTCGTTCGCTCACCAACGTCGGCGGTGACATCGATCGCGGCGGCGACGAGCGCGCGAGCGAGCTGCTCGCGCATGCGGTTGACGTCGCGCCCAACGAGGCCGCCGACGCGCCCGATCGCGCACACGTCCACGGCTTCCACGCCTACCCCGCGCGCGCACATCCCGTCACTGCGCGCCGCCTCGTCGACGCGTTCGCTCCGGCGCGTGGCCTCGTTCTCGATCCGTTCTGCGGCTCCGGCACGATCCTCATCGAGGCGATGCTCGCCGGCCGGGACGCGCTCGGCACCGACCTCAACCCGCTCGCGGTGATGCTCGCGCGCGCGAAGACCTACCCGCGCAAGCCCGAGGCGACCGCTGCGCTCATCGTTGCCGCGAAGGAGGTCGCGGACTTCGCCGACGCGCGTCGCAAGGCGAAGCAGGGAGCGACGCGGCGCCTGCCGCAGGAGGACGTGTCCGTCTTCGCGCCGCACGTGCTGCTCGAGATGGACGGCCTTCGCGCGGGCATCGAGAAGGCGCCGCCGGAGGCACGCCCCGACCTGTGGCTCGTCTTCTCGTCGATCCTGGTGAAGCTGAGCGCCAAGCGCGGCGACACCTCCGACGAGCCGATGGAGAAGCGCGTGAGCGCCGGCTACCCGGCCCGCCTCTTCGTTCGCAAGACGGAGGAGCTCGCGGAGCGTTTTCGAGAGTTCGCGGGGCTCCTGCCCGCGCCCATCCCGCGTGCGCGCGTTCTGCTCGACGACGCCGGCAAGCTCGCCAAGGTCGACGAGCGCTCGATCGACGCGGTGATCACCTCGCCCCCCTACGTCGCGACGTACGACTACCTGGCGCATCACGAGCTGCGCATGCGCTGGCTCGACCTCGACATGCGCCGCCTTGCGAAAGACGAGATCGGCGCCCGTCGTCACTACGAGCGCATGACGCCCGACGAGGCGCGCGCCTCCTGGGAGCGCGAGCTCGCGAAGTTCTTCCGCGCCCTCGCGCGGGTCACCAAGCGCGGTGCGCCCGTCGTCCTCCTCATCGCCGACTCCGCCACGCCTCGCGGCCCGCGCGGCGAGAAGCCCGAGGCCCTCCGCGCCGACGAGATCGTCGCGGCCACCGCCGAGCACGTCGGCACCTTCGAGCCAGTCGCGCGGGCTTCCCAAGCTCGACCGCATTTCCACGGCCCGACCATCGCCGCGTTCTTCGACAAGCCGCGCTCCGAGCACGCACTCTTGCTGCGTCGCCTCTGACGACGCTTGCCGCCCGTCGTCGACCGGGACTAAAGAGCGAACATGCCTACGGTGACCTTCGAGTCGAGCGACGGAGCCATCAAGAAGACCGTCGACGCGCCAGACGGCGGCTCCATGGCGGATCTCTGCGACGACCACGAGGCTCCCATCCCCTTCTCGTGCCGCAGCGCGAGCTGCGCGACGTGCCACATCGAGGTCCTCGAGGGTGCCGAGTCGCTCGTCCCTCCAGAGAGCGAGGAGCTCGACGTCCTCGACTCGATCGATTCTAAACCGCCGAAGTACCGCCTTGCGTGCTGCGCCAAGCTGAAGCCGGGTGCCGGGACCTTGCGAGTCCGCGCGCAGAACGACTACTGAGTCGCATGCGCACGCGGGTACGCAGCTCTTTTTTGGCGCTGGCGACCTGCAAAACCGCGAAGAACGTGGAAAGGTCTGAGGGCGGGAATCGCTCGCGACAATGCAGCCCCACGTCGAGACCGCACAGAGCAGCGAGGCCGTGAGCGCCGCCCATACGGGGGGCTTCGTACGTCGCCTCGCGAGGAACCTCGCGGCGCAGGACTACCTGATCGGCGGTTACTTCGCGCTGATGCTGTTCGCGGTCCTCGCTGCGACGGGCCCAGGGCGCGAGGAGTCGATCCGCACGGTGGTCATCGATATCGGATGTTTCGCGGGCGGTCTGCTGCTGACACGAGGCGGCATCCTGCGGCACGGGTCGTTCGCCAACGGCATCGTCTACCGTCTCACCCTCTTCCTCGCCGTGTTCCTCTCCTACTTCCAGCTCCGGTGGATCCTCCCGGCAGTCAGCCCGCAGGCCGTCGACGCGGACATCCTCGCGTTCGACCTCCGCGTGTTCGGTTTCGAGCCGTCGATCGCCTGGGACCGCTACGTGACGCCACACACCACGGAGTGGTTCGCGTTCTTCTACTTTGGTTACTTCTTCCTCGTGGCCGCGCACGTCCTGCCGATCATGTTGATCGGCAAGGACAAGCTCCGCACGGCGCACTTCGCGCTCGGCATCTTCATGGTGTTCTGCACCGGACACCTGCTCTACATGGTCGTGCCGGGCTGGGGTCCGTACCGCCACCTCGCGGGTCGGTTCGAGCACCCGCTCGAGGGCGGTCTCTTCTGGCGCCTCGTGAGGGCGACCGTCGATGCCGGTGGCGCGCAGAAGGACATCTTCCCGAGCCTCCACACGGCGACCCCGACCTACTTCGCGATCTACGCGTACATCCACCGTCGGGTGCTGCCGTTTCGCTTCACCTGGCCGCTCATGGCGTTCGCGGCGACCCAGATCATCATCGCTACGATGTTCCTTCGCTGGCATTACCTGATCGACATCATCGCGGGCCTCACCGTCGCGACGACGGCCGCGCTGGTGAGCCTTCGGGTGGTGACCTGGGAGTCGGCCCGGCGCGAGCGCCGCGGGGTCCCTGCCATCTGGACGTCGCTGGATTGGCACGGGATTTCCGCGAAGAGCGGCGGCAAAGGGTCGAAGGGCGGCGACGCCGACGGCACGTCTTCCGATGGAGCGGCGCCGTAAAGAGACTCGTGCTAATGAATCCGGCCTGTACTTCGTCGGGTGCCTTTCTTCAAGGAGCGGTCATGCAGCAGCGATTCCGTCGGTTGGCTCTGTTCGTTGGCGCGTCGGCTCTCGTCGGAGCCGGTTTCATCGTGGCCGCATGTGGGACCGACAACGGCTCCACGCCCGTACCCACCCCGAGCGTCGACGGCGGCAAGGACTCCGCGCCGAAGCCGGACACCGGCACGACCCCCGATCCCGACAGCGGCACGATTCCGGACAGCTCCACGGTCGACTGCTCGAGCGCCCCGCAGCTCCGCACGAACACCAAGGAAGGCGGCTTCCGCTGCGGCTTCTTCAAGGCAGACGCCGCGGTCGATGGCGCTGCGAGCCTCAGCAACTGCACGGCGACCCAGACCTGCTGCAACCCCGGGATCGCCGACGGCGGCACCTTCGCCGGCAAGTTCCCCCCCGCGTTCTGCGCGGACGGCAAGGGTGACGAGACGCTCTGCGCGGCGCAGGACACGGCCAAGGGCTCCGATTTCCAGCCCGGGTTCTTCTCGCACGCCTGGGAGTGCAACGATGAGACGGCCTGCGGCGCCGGCGAGAAGTGCTTCATGTTCACGTCGACGTACGTCACGACGCCCGGCACCGACAAGGCCAACGTCGGCATCAACACGAAGGCTCCCGCCGCGTGCCACGAGTACAAGGCCTTCAAGGAGGGCGGCTCGAAGTGCCACGCGGGGGCCGCAGCGGCCGGCGAGCTCCAGCTCTGCAGCATGAACGACCCGGGCAGCTGCGGCGCCGGCACGAGCTGCCAGGCTTTCGACGGTGACGGCCGCGACCTCGGCTCCTGCCGCTGAGCGACTGACCCGCACGTGAAGAGAGGCAGCGCCCCACAAGGCGCTGCCTTTCTCCATTTCACGCGCTCACTTCTCGGACGTGCGCGCGAGGACCCAGCGCGCGATGTTCTCGACGATGTCCTTCCACGACGGCTCGTTGAGCACCTCGTGGAACAGACCCTCGCGCGGGTCCCACGTCTTGTCCTTGCTGCCGGCAGCATCGAAGAAGCGCTTCCCTGCCGTGAAGCTCGCCACCTTGTCGGCGGTCCCGAACGTCATGTAGAGCGGCAGGGCGAGGCGCGGCGCCGACGAGAGCGCCTTCTGCTGGGCCGCGGTGGCCTCGGTGAACCATCGGGCGGTCGCGTTCTTGAACACGAGCGGATCGCCATCGTACGTCTTGGCCTTCGCCGGATCGTGCGTCATGTCCTTGCCCTCGAGCCCGCTCGGAAGACCGAGCTTCGGATAGAGGCGCGACGCGACCTTGCCGGCGAGGACCTTGATGCGCGGCACCTCGAGACCGAGTCCGAAGAAAGGCGCGGAGAGCACGAGCCCCTTCCAGGGCGAGGGCTCCTCCAGAGCGCTGAGCGCGGCGACGAGACCGCCGAAGCTATGACCGAAGAGCACGAGGGGCGCGCCCTTCGCGCGCGTCTCGACGAGGCCACGCAGCTCGCGCGCATCGTCGAGGAACTCGTCGAAGTTCATGCAGAAGCCGCGTGGCCCCTGCGCACGCCCGTGACCGCGGAGGTCGATGGCGACGGAGCCGATGCCATGCTCCGCCAGCGCACCCATCACGTGCGCATAGCGCGCGCCGTGGTCGGCATAGCCCGGGACCATCGCGAGGACAGCCTTCGCGCCGCCGGTCGGCATCGCCGACGCGAAGTAGAGAGACGGGGAAGAGCTCGAACCGGTTCGGGTGACAGTGCCTTCGTCGAGCTCGATCGTCATGAGTCCGTTCTCGCCTTCGTGGAGCTCGCGTCGTCGCTCACGCCTTCCTTCGCGAGTGCCTCGCGGAGCGCGGAGAGCGCGCGGGCCGCGCGAGACTTGATCGTCCCGAGCGGGACGTTCTCTCGAGCCGCAATCTCCGGGTAGCTGAGGCCCTCGAAGAAGGCGACCTCGAGTGTCTGTCGCTGCGCCTCGGGCAGCGACGCGAGCGCGCGGTGGATCTTCTCGCGCTCCGAGGCGTCGGAGGTGAGGCGCTCGGGATCGCGTGCCGAAGCGGGTGGTTCGTGCGGGAGGACATCGCGAGCGAGGGTGCTGCGGCGCTCACGACGACGCGTGCGGTCGATGCTCAGGTTGCGCACGAGCGTCACCAGCCAGGCGATGACGGACCCGCGCTCGGCCGCGTACTGACCGGCGCGCTCGTTGACGGCGACGAAGGAGTCGTGGAGCACGTCCTCGGCCTCGGAGCGATCGCGGAGGATGCGCAGTGCGATCGGGAACAGCGTGGGCGAGTACCGATCGTAGAGCTCGCCGACGGCGCGCACGTCACCGCCCGCGATGAGGCTCAAGAGCTCGATATCCGACCGTGTTTCCGCCATCTCGAATCGCCTCCGAGGGTCCACGCCCAGCGTGCCGACGTCAAGCGATTCCGCTATTATTTCGAGTGAAACGGCCCCATTGACGCGCGCGACCACCGCCCTCTTCGCCGCCTGCCTGGCGGCCCTCGTCGCGTCCCCGTCGGGCGTCGATGCACGCGTCGAGCGAGCCAGCGGTCTGGCGAGCAAGAAGGAGCCCGCGACGACGACGGCCGCGGCGGACGTGGAGCCACCTCGCCTGCTCGCCACGCTGGTCCAGACCCACACCGACGAACGCGTGCCGCTCGACGATGCGCTGCCCTCCAGCGAAAGATTTGCGGCTCTGCTCGCCGATCGCGTGACGGGAGAGCGACACGCCTTCGACCCGCGGCTGCTCGACCTGTTGCGGTCGCTCGCGCGGAAGCATCCCGCGGCGCGCATCGAGCTCGTCAGCGGATACCGCAGCGCGAAGCTCAACGAGGCGATGCGCAAGAAGGGCCATCATGTCGCATCGCACAGCCAGCACTCGCTCGGCCACGCGTGCGACTTCCGGATCGTTCTTGCGGGAGAGACGCGCGGGCTCGACCCGCGCGTCCTGGAGAAGGAAATCCGCGACCTCGGCTGGGACGGCGGCGTCGGCACCTACACGCTCGCGAGCGACTGGTTCGTCCACGCCGACGTCGGCAAAAACCGCCGCTGGGACGGCAGCAGGTAGAGAGCCCATTTTTCACGCGGAGGATCGGAGACTCGGAGATTTTGTTGCTGGCCCGATCGCGTGCGACGGCGCTAAGGCATCGTCAGGGTCGCTTGCGCGTACGCGTACTGGGCGAACTTGCTGGCGGTGACGGCGCCTGCTGCGTCGGCGCGGCCGCGGGCGTAGGCGGCCATGATGCCCCGCGCGCCGTCACCGAGGAGCATTCCCGACCAGCCCGCGCGCAGCTCGAGCGGGAGCCACGGGCGCCAGGTGAACACGGCGTCGAGCTCGTGACCGAGCTCCGCGTCTGGCGACCCGGTGATCGGCGCATAGCCGGCCGCCACGAAGCCAGGCGGCGGTGCCGCCCGACCGATCGCCGTGAGGTAGCTGCCGATCCACTCGCCCGAGGCCTCGGCGAGCCGCGCGTAGCGATACTCGAGCCCGAACGTCGTGTCCGTCCACGGCACGACCTGGACACGGCCGGACACGTCCATCGCGTTCGACCACGCGAACAGATCCATCTGGCCGTGGAAGCGCTGCGGATCGGGGAGGAGCGGATCGAACTGGTGGTAGGTACCGCTTCCGTCGTCTCCGGACGCGTACGACCCGCCGATGCGGAGCGTCGGCGTGAGGGTCACCTCGGAGAAGGTCTTCGAGACGTGACCGGCCGCGGCATACGCTGAGATGTCGCTGCCGCCGATGACGAGCGAGGTTGCCTTGCCGAACTGGTAGGCGCCCTCGACGCCGTACGTCCAGCCCTTCGCGTCGCCCGACACGCGGAGCGCACCCGTGTACGTCTCGCCGGCGAGACGCGCCACGGCGAAGCGCGAACCGTCGAGCGCGCCACCGCTGCTGCGCGAGACGCGCGCGAGCCCGAACGCTTCGAGCCGGAGGAGCGGGTCGATGCTCCAGCGCGCCGTCACTCCGTAGAGCTGCACGCCCGAGCGCGACTCTCCGGTGCGGTCACCGAAGGAGCTACCCAGCGGCCCGGGGACCTCGAGGATCGCCGCGAGCGCCTCGAAGTCGAAATTCCCGACCGCGACGTGCGCGCGTGCGGCGTCGAGGGAGCGGCCGGTCGGCGAGAAGTCGGCGTTGCCGATGAGGCGCCCCTCACCCCAGATGACCGCCTGCCGCCCGAGCCGGAGCGTGCTCGGTCGAGCGCCGCTCGAGCGCATCTCGAGGTATGCCTCGTAGGGCTCGATGCGCGACGGCCCGCGTTCAGCTCCGAGCGTTGCGCTGGGCGAGGGCGTGCCGAAGGCGCGAGCGTCCTGGAGCGTGAACTGCGCGCGCACCGGGCCGCGCTCGACACCTAGCCCGAGCCGAGAGCGCTCGGCGACGACCCATGCGTCGCGTACGCGCGGGCTGAGCCGGCCGTAGAGATCGAAGCCACCGAGATCCGGTGCGTCGCGGCGGTACTCGGTCCGCGTGCGTACCTCGAGCGACGGCGTGAGCTGCCAGTCGCCGAGCGCGACCGCCGTAGGAGCCGCCGGCGGCGACTGCGCAGCCGCCGGGCGAGCGCCAGCGAGCGATGCAAACGCGAGAGCGGCGAGGGCTGCCAGCGTGCGGCTTAGCACGCGTCGGAAGTTATCACGCCTGGCCGCTGAGCTCGCGGATCATCTCGCGCGCACGGGCCAGCAGGGCCTCGCGCTCGTTCTGCGCGGGGTCGGCGATCACGACCTCGAGGAGCGCCTCGAGCACGGCCCCGATCACGCGTCCTGGCTTTACTCCAAGCTCCTTGATGAGCGTGTTGCCGTCGATCACGAGATCGCGAGTCGACAGCGCGGCGCCCTCGGCGAGCACCTTCTCCACGTGGGCCCTGAGGGCGATGAGGGGCGCGAGGTCCGCCTCCCCGAAGATCGGGCCCTTGCCGCGAAGATCGGCCTCGTTGAGCGTGTAGAGGTCAAGGATTCGGTCGATGCCGACGCGCTTGATCCATCGGCGCACCGCCTGATCGGACCACGCGTCATAGTGGAAGAGATGGTTGCGCACGAGCGAGACGATCCGCGCGCGCTCGTCGTTCGAGAACCGCAGGCGCGTGGCGATCGGCTCGGCGATCTCCGCGCCGATCTTGTCGTGATCGTAGAACGTGTAGTCCTGTGTCTTGTCGCTGAAGGCGCGTGAGCGAGGCTTGCCGACGTCGTGGAGGAGCGCGGCGATGCGCAGGACGGCGTCGCCGCCGCAGGCATCCATGCAGGCCATCGCGTGCTTCCACACGTCGAAGGAGTGCCACTTGTTCTGCTCCATGCCGACGCCCTCGAGGAGCTCCGGGCACGTGACGCCGAGGATGCCCGTCTCGCGCATGACCTCGAAGGCGCGCGAGGGGAGCTTGGCCTTCATCGTCTTGACCCACTCGTCGCGGACGCGTTCGGCGCTCACCTTGCGAAACGTGTCGAGCGTCGGAGCGATGGCCGCGAACGTGGCAGGCTCGATGTCGAGCTCTAGGGTCGCGCAGAAGCGCGCCGCGCGGAGGACACGCAGCCCATCCTCGGAGAAGCGTTCGATCGGCTTACCCACGGCGCGCAGGATCTTCGACGCGAGGTCCCTCCGGCCGTCGAACGGGTCGACGAGCGCACCGTTCGAGGGGTCGACGGCGATGGCGTTCACCGTGAAGTCGCGACGCGCAAGATCTGCGACGATGTCGTCGACGAAGTGAACGGCGTCGGGGCGGCGCCCGTCCGAGTAGGTCGTCTCGCCGCGGAGCGTCGTGACCTCGTAGTGCTGGCCGTGCATCACGACCGTGACCGTCCCGTGCTGGAGACCGGTGGGGATTGCCCGAGGAAAGAGCTTCATCAGCTCCTTGGGGAGCGCGTCCGTGGCGACGTCCCAGTCGCTGATGGTCTTGCCGAGGAGCGTGTCACGTACGCAGCCGCCGACGATCCACGCGCGCTTTCCGGCGCTGCGGAGGCGCTCGCAGATGCCCAGCGCGTCCGCCGGGACGTGGGCGAGGTCGAACGAGTCGTGCGGATTCATGGCGCACAGAGAGCAATAGGACAATCCGCGGCGCGGTGAAATCGGGTTGCGGCGCCGGAGCGCCGATGGGATGGCGAGGACCTAGCTTTTTCCAGGAGGAAACCATGGCTTCCATTCGCGTCATCCTCTGCACCTCTCTCACCGCATCCGCTCTCGCCCTCGCGTGCTCGAGCAGCACCACCGGCAATGGCACGTCAGGCGGCGCGTCGGGCGCGTCGGGCACGTTCACCAAGGGCATCGACAAGTGCGGCGGCATCTCCAGCAGCAACTGCACGCCCGCCGAGGTCAAGCAGTACGACGATTGCTTCGCCACGGCCTGCGACAGCAAGTTCAGCGAGTGCTACGGCGCCGACTGGAAGGCGGGCGTGTACGCGGGGCCGTGCGGGACGTACACCGCATGCTTCAATGCCTGCGCCTGCGGCGACACGGACTGCTTCACCAAGTGTCCGGATCCTTCGGCCGAGTGCTCGGCCTGCCGCATCAAATCATCGTCGTGCTCGGACGGCTGCAAGCTCCCCGCGTGCGGGACGGCCAGCACCAGCGGCGGCACCGCCTGCGCGAAGCTCGCGGCGTGCTGCGCGAAGATCGAGAGTCCGTCGTTCAAGCAGAACTGCGACCAGTCGAAGGAGACAGCCGGCACCGACAACGACCTGTGCTCGACCTTCGTCGGCATCTACAAGACCGGGTGTCCCTGAGCGACCTTCGAGAGCCCTCGGAAACAGGCCGCTCGTGTCGTGTGAGTCACACGAACCGAGCGATGCGGCGCTGCGGGATCGGCGCGCTCAATAGCCCTCGGTCTTGGCGATGATCTCGTTCATGATCTCGCGCGTGCCTCCGCCGATCGGGTAGAGGCGCGCGTCACGGTAGAGGCGCTCGACGAGATACTCGCGCATGTACCCGTTGCCACCGTGGATCTGAACAGCCTGGTCCACGACGAACGAGCACATGTCCGTCGCGGCGTTCTTCGTCATCGCCGCGAGCCCAGGAACCTGCTCGCCGCGTGAGACGCGCACCGCACACTCGCTGACCAGGGCGCGCACCGCCGCGACCTTCGTGACCATGTCGGCGAGCTTGTGGCGCACCACCTGATGCCCCATGAGCGTCCGGCCGAAGGCCTTGCGATCGCGTGCATACTTCACGGATTCGCGATACGCGAGCTCGGCGATGGCCACGCACTGCCCGGCCAGGAAGAGCCGCTCGGTCGCGAAGTTCACCATGATGGCGAGAAATCCCATGTTCTCTTCGCCGAGGAGGTTCGACGCTGGCACGCGGCAGTCCTCGAAGTGGAGCTCGGCGGTGTCACTCGCCCACCAGCCGGTCTTCTGGAGCTTCTTGCTCACGGTGAAGCCGGGCGTCCCTCGCTCGATGACGAGGAGCGAGATTCCTCCGTGCCCTTCGCCGCCTGTGCGGACCGCGGTGGTCACGAGATCGGCACGACAGCCCGAGGTGATGAAGGTCTTGCTGCCGTTGACGACGTAGTGTTCACCGTCGCGCACGGCCTTCGTGCGCAGGCTCGCGACGTCGCTCCCGCCGTTCGGCTCCGTGATCGCGAGCGCGCTGATCTTCTCGCCGGCGAGCACGGGGAGCACGAAGCGCTTCTTCTGCTCCGCGGTGCCGACGCGCAGGATGGGCGGCAGCGCGATCCCATGGCTGTTGAGGCCGACGCACGTGCCGACGGAGTGGCCGTAGAGCACCATCTCCTCCGCGGCGACGAGCGCGTGCGTCACGTCTCCACCCGCGCCGCCCTCCTCGACGGGATAGGAGATCCCGAGCAGGTTCGCCTCCGCGGCAGTCCTGTAGAGCTCACGCGGGAACTCGCACGCCTCTTCCCACGCGTGCGCGTGAGGCGCGATGTGCTTCTGCGCGAAGCGGCGAACGCTGCCGCGGAGCTGGGCGTGCTCCTCCGTCTCGAACAGGTACGTCATCGGCGCATGCTAGCCTAGGCAAGCTAGATCCGATGCGACCGACCGTATTCCTCTGGGACATCGACGGCACGCTCCTGCTCACCGGAGGCGCGGGGCGTCGCGCCATGCGCGGCGCGTTCGATGATCTCCTCGGCCCTGGAGGCGCGACGGCGCTCGACTTCTCGTTCGCCGGAATGACCGATCGCGCGATCGTCCGGAAGGGCCTCCGCGAGGGCGGAGCCGTCGCGAGCGACGACGCGGCCGTCGACCACCTGCTCGAGATCTACCTGAAGCGCCTCCACGACGAGGTCCCGAAGGCAGAGGCCTATCGCATCCTCCCCGGAGTACAGGGCATCCTTTCGTGGCTCACGAACGAGGTCGAACGAATCGCCCTCGGCCTCGGCACCGGCAACGTGAAGCGTGGCGCGTATGCGAAGCTCGCGCGCGGCTCGCTCGACACGACGTTCGCCTTCGGCGGCTTCGGCTGCGACGCCGAGGACCGCACCGAGCTCCTGCGCGTGGGCGCCGAGCGCGGCGCGGCGGCGCTCGGGCTCCCGCTCGCGGAGTGCCGCGTGGTGGTGATAGGCGACACTCCGAAGGACGTCTCGGCCGCCCAGGGCATCGGCGCCGAGTGCGTGGGCGTCGGCACGGGCGGCTTCGAGCCGCGCGCGCTCCTCGACCTCGGCGCGCATCACGCGTTCGCGACGCTGGAGCACGACGGCGTTCGCGAAGCACTGCTCGGAAGATAGGGCGTCGTCCGCGCGTCGATAGCGCTCAGGACGCTGGCAACACGGCGCGCGCGAGCGGGGCGTAGACCGCGCCGCTCGGTCCCGATCGGCTCGCGTAGAGCGTGATGGCCGTCACGAGTCCAGTCGGCAGCGACGCGGCCTCCGCGGCAAAGGACGAGACATCCACCTCCTTGCGCATGCGCGCGAGCGTGAGATGTCCGTGATACGGGCGAAGCTCGCGCGCGAAGCCGAGCGCGACCGCCGCGGCCTCGGCCCGAGCTGCGAGCCTGGGGAGCGTCGGTGGAGCGTGAGCGCCTCCATCGATCACGTCGTCGACCACATCGAGCACGAGCACGTGCGCGCGACAAGGGTCCGGAAAGCCGTGCACCGCGGTTGCTCGGACCGACCAACCCGACGTTCCGTTGCCAAGCTCGGCGACGAGCGCCGTCAGCGCAGCGCGCTGCGCGTCACTCGTATCGCCGAAGAACCGCAGCGTCGTGTGCATCGTCTCGGGCTTGGCCCAGCGCGCGGTCGACAAACGCGGGTCGCCGCGCAGGCGGCTGGCCAGCGCGGCGACTTCGTCGAGGAATGAGCCGTCGAAGTCGACGGCGAGAAACGTGCGTTCCAGCGAGGCCTCGCTCAGCGAACCGTGATGGGCGTCTTGGACGGCTTGTACTTGTTGTCGACCTCACCGTCGACGACGCGAAGGGCGTCCATCCCCCAGTCGTAACCGTAGTACGTGAACTGCGCGGCCTTGAGGATGTCCCTGTAGGAGTTCTGCTTGCCGTCGATGAAGGCGCCGACGAAGCGGCCCATCGCGGGGCCCGACTCGTTGACCCAGCTCTCGAGGCCGTTCGAGACGAGATCGAGGTTCTTGGTGCCGCCCTGCTTCAGCGGGATGTAGTCCTTCTCGTAGTAGTTGTACGAGACGCAGCCATTGACGTTCATGACCTGGTAGCTCGGCGGGAAGTCCGCAGCCGTGAAGCGGCTCGGATCGAGCGGGCCGTAGCCGATGTACGAGTGGCCGTTGTAGACGAAGATGTCGCTCGTCTTGATGAGGCGCTTGTGCGGCGTGGAGTCGGTCTCGGCGCCGAAGTACGACTGGAGCTTGATGGTGACGGGCTTGGTCGTGCCGCCCATCGTGACCTGCACCGGGACCTCGAACGTGAGGTAGTGGCGCACGAGCGTGTCGGCGATGACCTTGCGAAGCGCGTTGCGGTTCGCGTACGTGACGCCGGCGGGGTTCCTGTTGTCGAGCTCGAAGGCGATCACGTCATCGAACGACGCGAACGACACGTTGGTCGTGCCGAGCTTGTACTTGAGCACGTCGACCTGGGGCTCGATCGAGGCGAACTTGAAGCCGGGGCGAGCCTTGAAGACCTCGCGGAGGCCCTCGTACCACATGTCGTAACCACCATCCTCGAACGTGTCGTGGTGTTCACCGGCGGCCCAGTCGGCCATCATGCCGGAGACCATGCCGACGACGAGCTTGCCCTGCTCGACACCGCCCGAGTAGAGGCGATCGTACTCGGGGTACTTGAGCGCCGTCGTCTGCGTCACCGACTTCAGGTTCGCCTGCATCGGGATGTAGAGGCGGTTGACCTCGCTGAGCGGGATCTGGCCGGCGGCGAGGCCGCGCTTGTCGGAGTCGATCTTCTGCTGCTCGGCGACCATGGCCGGCTTGCACGTGTCGACGGACGGATTGAACACGTACCAGATCGAACCGATGAACTCCTTCGCTTCCTTGTCGTTGTCGGTGCACTCCGGAAGGATGCGGTCCGTCTTCGACGCGTAGCCGTTGCCGAGGAGCGCGAGGGAGATCGCCGAGCGGCTCGCGGCGGGGATCGGGACGAGCGCGTTGTCGGTGTACGTGTACGCGACCTTCGTCATCTTGCGCGGCGCGGCGGGGTTCGCCGGATCGACGACCGAGACCGGCGTCTTGAGGAACGTGGCGGGGTCGACGTCCTTCAGCTCGCGGCTGTTGACACCGACCTTCGCGGTGCGGAGCGCGCCGAACGCAGACTGGGTCTGCTGCTTCACCGCGCGGAGGATGTCGGAGTCGGCCGCGCCTTGGTCCACGTAGACGTAGCCTGCGAACTCGAGCTTGCGCGCGCGAGCGGTGAGGCTCGTGAGGTCCTCCTCTTCGCCCTGCGAGGCTTCCTCTCCATCGGTGGGGGCTGCACACGCGACGGCGGTGCTGGCAGCGAGGAGCATCATGAGGGGGAGGCGGGTCAAAGAGAGCTTCATTGGGCTGAGTCAGGAGTAGCTCTGATGTAGGTTGATGCAAGCGACCCGCTTACAAAAAACTACTGGGACCTTCACGAGACGGGCCAAGTACCTGGAATCGTTCGGCCGCGGCGGTCGCAACGAACTTGATTATTTTCGCATGGATAAACCGGTGCCCGGGGCTGATCTCGCCCTCCGCGGAGTCGCCGCTCGCCCACCCCGAGGATTGCCCTCACGCGCTACTCTCCGACGATGCTCGCAAGGAGAGCCAGCCTGGCGATCGCCTCGGTCGCGGCGGTTGCGGCGGCATGCAGCCTCGCAGACCTCAGCGGGCTCAGCGACGGCGCCCTGCCGAACGACCCCGCGGTCGAAGCGGGTCCGCCAGGGATCATCGACGGAGCGGTCCCGGACGGAGCGATCCCGGTCGATGCGGGCACGAACGACGCCGCCCCGAAGGGATTCTGCGAGGCCGCGGGTCCCCACACGCTCTGCGACGACTTCGACACGACGGCGGATCCCGGTTGGACCTCGTTCGAGAAGTTTGGCGGAGGGTCGGGCGCGAGAGACCTCGGCGTCTTCGCCTCCCCTCCCGCGTCCTATGCGGTGAAGACTCCGATGGTCTCGCCCGACGGCGGCGAGGCCTGGATGTTTCCAATCCGTGCCATTCCTATCGCGACCAAGCACGTCCACCTCGAGGCCAAGGTGCAGGCTTGCGCCCCAGTCGGTGACTACGTCTTTCTGAGCATCAACAACAACGCGACCACGTACGGCACCATCGACTTCGGCACGCGTCCGACCGTCAACGGTGGCGAGACGTTCATGGTCGTCAGGCACGACGGCTTGTCGAAGGACTTCAAGCTCGGACCCGCGCTCCCCTCCACGCGCTTCGTCAGGGTCGTCATCGACACCGACATCGACAAGACGAGCGGGTCGGTAAAGCTCTCGATCGACGGCGTGGTGGTGGTCGACGCGACGAACCTCCCCACCGATCAGGCCGCGACTGTCACCAAGCGCTCGGTGTTTGCCGGGGTGTACGCATACGAGTCCCCGGCCTGTTCGGCGCGCATCGACGACGTGATCATCGACGCAAACTGAGTGATCGGCGCATCGAGCCCCCGGCGCGTGCCCTCGTAGACAACGTCGATCCAGATCATCCGTCGGATCACCTACGCAAGGGCCACACATGGGGGTGATCATCGCGCTCCCGCGGCTGGCTCGGTCGGTGCTGGAGGTTCGTTTCATGAAGCCGCCTGCATTTGCCTTCGTGAGCTCGGTCCTCGCACTACTCTTGGTGGCCGGGTGCAGCGCGCAAGGAGCCACCGAGTCCGACACGAACGCGGACCCGAACGGCAGCGACGTCGGCGAGACGGGCGAGACAGCCGAGGCCCTCACGTCGTCATGCAGGCTCTCGCGCGCCCAGATTCTCGGCGCGACGGCCGGCGAGAGACGCGAGGCGATCGAGCGCGGCTTCGAGTGGTTCGACGACCGTGTCCCGTACAGCCAGAGCCGCTCACACGAGGGATATCGAACCGACTGTTCGGGGTTCGTCTCGATGTGCTGGAAGACCGGCACCTCCTACACGACCGCGTCGTTCATCTCCGGCGCGGCCTCGTCGTCGCTCGGTTCGTACAACAGCCTCCAGCCCGCCGACGCGCTCGTCTATCGCAGCGGTGGGCACGGACACATCGTCCTCTTCCTCGGGTGGAGCGACGACGCTCACACGTCTGCGTGCGTGCTCGAGCAAGCGAGCACCGCGACCGACATGCAGTTCCGCGCCCGCTCGACGGCTTCACTCCACGCGAGCGGCTTCAAGGCCATCCGCGCCGACAAGTTCTGAGGCCACCTCGCCCGGAGGAGCGCTCAGTTCGCGTCGATGAGACTGCGCAGCTCCTGGAGCGAGAACTCGTAGCGCTTGCGGCAGTAGTCACACTCGATGTCGAGGGTCTTGCCGTCCTCCATCAAGGACTCGATGTCGGCGCGCGGAAGCGAGGCGAGGCTCTGCGCTAGTCGCTCCGAGCTGCACCGGCAACCGAAGTGGACCTCGCTATCACTGACCGTCGTGTACGGCATCCCGAAGAGAGTCTCGGCGAGGAGCTCACCGGGGGTCGCGCGCCCTTGCGCGAGCAGCGGGACGATGTCCTGAAAATCCTTGAGGCGCTCGGTCATCACCATGAGCGGCCCTTCCGCCAGCTCGGGCAGAAGCTGCACCATGTAGCCGCCCGCTGCCGCGACCTCTCCGTTGGAGAGGTGACAGCCGACCGCGATCATCGTGACCGTCTGCTCCGAGTCCTGCATGTACGCCATGAGGGCCGGCGACACGCTCGTCGAGCCCGCGGGGACCGCCACGACGCCCTGGTGGAGCGAGCCGTTGTGGAGCGTGCGCGCGATCTGGAGAATGCCCTTCTCCCCGATGGTCATCTCCTTCACGTCCGGCGGCATCTGGATGAGCCCGCGCGTCGAGCCGTCTGGATGCGTGTCGGCGATCATCCGCGTGCGCGGATTGTCCCCCTGGAGGATGGCCTGCAGGCGGTGGTCCGGGGACATGCTCTCGCGGACGAGGATCGCGCCGGTGAGCAGATCCGCGAAGATGCGCGTGAGCTCGGGCGTCTCGGGCTTCTGAGCCTCGATCGCGCCGCGCACGGTCGCGGTCGTATCGCAAGCGAGGACGCGAAAGGCACCGTCGTCCGTGAGGGCGCGGAGAACGTTGTCGGCGTGGACGTGGACCACGTTGTGATCGTGGCACAGAACGCGCGCGGACGCAGCGGCCTCGGAAGGCACGCGCGCTTGCGGTCGCGCTCAGTACCCGGGCGGAAGGACCGCGTCGCCGAAGGGAACGACCGTCCCCGTGCAAACGGAGGGATCGGCCGGGGCATCCTCGCCGGGGCAATCCTTGATCGGACCGTTGAGGTACGTGTAGTCGAGGTCGTGATAGCCGGGGATCGCCGCCTGGTTCCAGCGGTCGGGCCGGATACCGCCCCACGAGTTCTTCACGCGGAGGAAGATGATCTTCGTGTCGTCGGAGAGCGCCTTTTCCATCTGCTCCTTCGTCGCCGGCTCTCCGGCCTTGAGGATGCCGATGCCGGGAACGTCGGCCTGGTAGTCGTGCGCGACGGTCATATGGCCACCGTGGCGACCGGGACCGCGCGACTGGAGCTGCTCGAACGAGAAGTGGCTGTCCGTCGTGAGCGCGTTGAAGTCGACCTTCCACGAGATCATGACGGGCACTTCGTCGTGGAGCGCCTTCTGCACACGCTTCCAGAAGCCGCGGCGGGCGACGGCGTCCGACGGGTACGAGACGCTGTTGAAGGCGAATTTGCCCTCCCGCGGGCTCCACGAGGAGGCACCGGTGCCGATGGCGTCGGCGAGCGTGGCCTTCACGAACTGGCCGCTCGCCGCGTCCTTGAGGCGGGCGGGAAAGTCGATCGCGCGGATGACGCCGTTGCCCGGCGTCGTCGTGACGTAGGCACGATCGAGCGTCTTTTCCACGCCTTCACCGAAGACGGCGTTGATGCGAGCGGTCGTCTCGGCGTCGAGCTGCCACGCGGCGTCGAGCTCCTTGCGGATGGCCTTCTTGTCACGGCGAGCGACGGCGTCCTTCAGGGCGCCGCTCTTCAGCGAGAGGTTGGCGGCGTTCAGCGCGGACGACTGCCGCGAGGACATCTCGGACTCGGCCTCGGCCTTGATGAAGTCCTTCTCGAGGGTGACGCCGTAGCGCGCGATGAGGCCCGCCGCGGTCTCCCATCCGCCGCCCGTCTCGATTTCTGCGCCGGCGCGACCGTTGGCGAGCTGCTCGTACCAGTGCCAGTAGGTCAGCCACGACTCCGAGGTGTTGACCTCCGCGTTGGTCGCGGCCTTGTTGAGCGCCTCGAGCCAGCTCGTCGTCGCGTAGAGCCAGCAGTTGCCGATCGACTGACGCTTCACGGCCGACTGGTTCACCGAGGTGATGTCGTCCGTCGACGAGCCTGCGCCGTCGTCCGTCGATGCATCACTCGGGGCTTCGGAGGAGCACGCGCCCGTCGCCGCACCGGCGAGAGCGAGCATCGAAGCGATGGTGAGGCCGCGGGTCAGCTTGAGAAGGTCGATCGCCATGGGCTCGCCTGCTGCGAAGCGTGTGCCTAGGTCGGCGATACGCTTACATCGACGCTTTGCTGAGATTTTGCCCGAAACCGGGTCTGATCCCGGGAGGAGTGGTGGTTGTAGGATCCACCGTTCCCTACATGGAAAGGATGCGCAAGAGGGGCGCGACTCACTCGTCATCGCCCCGCAGCGGCACGCGCGGGTCGCCGCGGAAGAAGAGGCCGTAGAGCTCGTCGTAGAGGCGATCGAACGCGCGCGCTGTGAGGAGCGGATAGACGTCGGTCTCGCGCTCGACGACGAACAAGCTGCGCGGGCGAACCGCGACCGGCGGTACCTCGGGCGGCGGCATCGTCAGGCGGAAGGACGCGATGTCGTTGATGGCCTCGCCGCGCAGCGTGACCTCGAAGGCGATCGTCGGCGCGTGGACCGCGAGCCCCGGGCGCTGCCTGAGCGAACATCGGGCGCTCGTGTCGTGTGATTCACACGACCACGTCGCGTTCGTGGGCCAGCTCACGTCGATCTTCACGTCGACCCCGGGAGCTCCCGCCGAGCCGAGGTCTCCGCCGTTCCCCTGGCGCACGTTCCGCGAAACGAACCTCACGAGGCCCGACGGGCAGGTCTCCGAGAAGATCCGCTCGAACGCGTCGACCGTCCGCGCAGCGCGCGCCTCGTGGTCGGAGTCTGGCGCTCCGGCAGGGCGCGGCCCCAGCCGCGCTTCGATACGCACCGGAATGATGGGGTCGCCCGTCCGACGCGCGCGGGTTACGAGGCCCACCATGATCGCCGTGACCTCGGGATGCGTCGTGGCCGCGCGTGCCCGCACGCTCGCGATACAGCCTTCGGCCGTGCCGCCTCGTGCCGCCGCCTCTGGTGGCGTGAGCTCCCATTCGGAGCGTGGCGGGGCCTCGAAGCCCGAGCGCGTACGCGCGCGTGACTGCGCGGCGGCACGAGCGAGCTCGACGCGCTGCTCCTCGAGACGATCGCGAAGTGCGAGCGCCTCGAAGCGGTACGACGTGCCGCGCACGAGATACGAGTCGAGCGACTCGGTGGTCCCGATGCGGAGCGCACGCAGGTAGAGCGCGCGATCGCAGGCCCAGCCGCGTCCGACGAAGGCGCCCCAGCCGAGCAGCGCGCCGGCGAACAAAGCGCTAGCGGTCGCAAACGAACCATGGAGGAACGCACGGCGCCGTCGCTTCGCGCCGCTCACGGGCCCGGATGGCACGAGCGACGGCCACGACGTGTCGACGCGAACGTCGAAGAAGGCGTCGTTCGCAAGCGCCTTCTCGAGCTCGTGGCTGTAGGTGAGCTCCTCGAGCAACGACTGGGAGTGCTCGAGACGGCGCAGCGCATGGCTCCCCTCGGCCGTGCTCTGCAGCGCGAAGACGAGCTCGGCTCCCCCTTCGAGGACGACGACGAGCTCGTTGTTGCGCGGGGTGGCGCCGCTGCGCAGACGTACATCGCGAGCGTCACCGAGGGGCGTTACGACGATCACCTGATCGCCAAAGGCGTCCTCGGGAGGCACCTCGACGACGTCGAGCGGTAGCAGATAGCGGCCAGGCACCAGCGCGCCGCCCGAGGCGAGCGCTCGGCGGCGATGGAGGGAGAGGAGCGAGAACGCGAGCAACATGGCCGCGGCCGAATACGCCGCGACGAGCGCGGGAGGCTGATAGGCCCAGGCGGCGCGCGGATCGGCGAAGCCGATCGCGACCAGCGAGGTCAGCGTGAAGACGGCGAGCGACGCGGCCCACGAGGCGCGAAAACGCGAAGCGAGCCCGCGCGGATGTTCGTGGAGGATCGGAATCGGCGCGGTGCGCCCGCCGAGGACGTCGGCGAGGCGCTGCCGTGCGGCGCGAGGGAGCTTCGCTGCGTCGACGAGCTTGCTACCGCCGGCGTACGCGCCCGAGGGGACCCCCACGAGGACGCCCGGGGATGCCGGCTTGCGGTACATCCCCGAAGTATAGCCGCCGGATCAGAAACCGATGTCGCCCGTGCCGCGGATACCGATGCTGAGCAGGTAACCGACGCCGCTGCCGGAGTCGTTGTAGAGGGCGTTGTTGCGGGTGTCCGCGGTGATCGGGACGATCGACTGCGGAAGGGCCACCTGCGAGCGGTGGAGCCAGGAGAAGTCGACGCCGAGGAAGGGACCGACACGGAGGAACTTCGTGAGCCAGAGGCTCGCGACGATCTCGCCGCCGACGACGAGACCGTCGAGCTGGACTTGTGGCGTGAGGACGTTGCCGGCCGGCAGCGCGCTGGCAATGGCGCCGCGCTCGACCCCGTTCGAGAACATGTACCCCGCGTGCGCGAAGAGCACCGGCGAAACGGGGCGGAACGGGAGGCCGTACCCGATCTCTCCCATGACCGCCCAGAGCGAGTACTCCGTGGTGTCCGAGTCGCGGAAGCGCGCGCCGATGCGGAGATCCTTGTAGCGATAACCGAGGCCGAGGCCGCCGAAGAAGCCGTTCACGGACGTCTTGTCGAAGCCCGTGTTGTTCGAGATGCCGCCGACGTCCGCTCGCGTGAAGCCGATGTCGACCGAGATGTAGACGGCGCGGTTCACGTCCTTCGAGTCGTCCTCGGCGGCGGGCTTGGCCGTGCTCGCCTCGGCGGTCGCGGGGGTGGCCGTCGCAGGTGCGGCCTCGGCCTTCTTCGGGTCGGTCTTCTTCGGCGCCGTCGTTGCGGTACCGGTGCCTGCAGGCGTGCCCTGCGCGGCGGCGGTGGGCGCGAATGCCAAGATCGCCGCGGCAACCATCGTCGCGCTCACGATCCGGAGCGCGAGAACCCTCGAAGAGCAAAGGAGCATGGTCGGGCTTTATACGACCTGCCCGCGCCGCTTACCACCGCGACGTGAGCGAAAGAGCCCGAAAAAGAGCAGGATCGAGCCCGCCACGAGGGCGACGGCTCCGGCCCCAGCGGCCACGAAAGACACGGTGATGGAGCGCGGGAGCGTGTCGTCGTAGATGACGATCCGCACCTCTTTCAGGGCATTTTTCCCGATGCGATCGGTCCCGAGGTCCACTGCGTACGTGACGTCGCGGTCGAAGGCCGGGGTGACCGGCCCGAGGAGCCGCTCGGCGACCAGCTCGGCTGGCCCCACTCCGTTCGGCCTCCGCTGGTGCGCATCGGATGCGTGTCCGTAGAGAACCGTGGGTGGCTCGTTCGGGTCGAGGAACCCGACGGCCTTGGCAATGGCAACGCCCGAGCTGTCCTCGATCGACGCGACGAGCGGCAGCTTCGCCTCGACCGCGAGCTGTCCGTTGACCTCTTCGAGCCCCTCGCGCTCGAACACGACGTGGACCGCAAGCGTGTATCGCTTGCCGGCCTTCGCGGCGAACGCCTTGCGCAGGGGCACCCCCGGGACGAGCGGCACGACGAGGAGCGGATGGCGGCCGTTGAACGAGAAGAGTGTCCCGCACCCCGACGCGATGCCGACGACGAGAGCGACGAGGCCCGCGACGACGAGGAAGAAGGAGAGGCGACGACGCACGCGGGTGACTTAGCACGGCGAAATGGCAAACGGGCGAGAGGGTCTTGCCCGCTCGCCCGCCTGCACTCGTTCGCGCCGTAGCGCGTGCTCTCTACTCCTCGGCGGCGGCGTCCATCGTCTGCACGACGGACTTCGTGCGCTTCTTCTCCGCGCGCATCTCGCGGAACATCGTGAGGTCTTCCTTCACGCGGGCCGCGACGACAGGCGCCTGCTCGACCGCAGAGCGGTAGAGATTCACCGTGACGTGCGGGGTCGCCTGGACGGCGGCCTTGCTGCCCTTCGCGAACGCCGTGAGGCGCCCGCGCCAGCGCTCACCGCGCGTCTTCGTGATGTACGGAGCGACGGCGGCGACGAGGTCCGCGTTGTTACCGCAGTACACGTGAGCCGCCTTGTAGAAGGGGCTCCGGAACTTCGGGCTCGAGTCGAGGAAGGCCTGGACCTGCTCGCGCGTGACACCGTTCTCGGTGAGCGCACGCGCGTACTCGGCGTTGGCAGACTGCTTCGCCTTGAAGAGGTACATCTGCACGCGCGAGTAGAAGTTCACGCGCCCGTCGCCGCTGGTCTCGACGGGGCAGAAGATGGTGCCCGGGAACTTCTCGGTGATGGCGCTCTGCACGCCGTCCGAGACGCCCGCGCTCGGCATGCAGCCGAAGGGCTTCACGCTGAGGGTCATGTGCGCCTTCGAGTGGAGGACGTTCATGATCAGCTTGCCGACTTCCATGTGGCCTTCGCCGCCGCGGAGATCGTTGTTGTAATACTCGTGGCTGATCGCGGCGATCGCCTTCATGTCCGGCAGCTTGTAGCCATAGAGGCCGCAGGCGTGCGCGAACGTCTGGAAGAGCCCGCGGACGGCGAAGTCGCCGGCCTTGCCGATCGCGAGCTTCTGGAAGACGGCCATCGGACCGCCGCCGCCGAGACCGTACTTGGCCGTGTCCATCTCGCGGAGATCGGCGCGCTGCGCGGTGTCGTTCGACACCTCCCAGAGCGTGTAGAGCAGCCACGCGGAGATGAGCTGGATGTCGCACTCCGCGCCCTCGCCCTCGAGGAAGGACTGGAGCTGGTAGTTGCCGTCGCCCTCGGTGGTCATCGCCCAGAACTCGCCGATGATGCTGACCTTCGGCTTCGAGAGCGTCTTGTTGACCTCGACGGCGCCGAGGATCGGCTTGCACTGCCAGAGGGCGTAGAGAATGTTCGAGCGTGTCGCGAGGGCGTCGTAGACGATCTTCTTCGCCTTCTCGAGGGCCTCGTTCGTCGAGCCCTTGACGACCTCGTAGGGCCGCATGCGGTAGCCGATGGCGTTGAGGGCGTCGCCGGCGATCATCCCCTTGACGATCGACCAGAAGAAGGTCGGATTGAGCTCGAGGCCGACCTCGTCACCCGTCGCCTGCTTGAGGCCGCCCGTCTGCTGGAAGAGCATGACGCGGAAGCCGTCGAAGCCGGCGTCGCGGAGCGCCTTCCTGTACTCGGTGACGTACATGCCGAAGCGGCAGGGGCCGCATGCGCCGGCGGTGAGGAAGACGAATTTCTCGACGACTTCCTTCGACGTCATGCCGTGCTTGTCGCGCAGCGTGATCAGGTATTGAACGAGATTACCGACGGTGAAGTACGTGGGATTGCACTGCCCACGATTGCCGAATTCCTTACCGGCCTGGAATCCCTCGTTGGTCGGGCAATCCAGCATCTGCACCGAATAGCCGATGCCCTTGAGGGCGCCTTCGATGAGGAAGTCCTGAGCGACGGTGAGGCCGCCGATCAGCATCGTGACCTTGGCGCGCTCCGACTTCTTGAAGCCGAGGCCCACCATGTCCTCGACCCACTGCTCGACGTGGTTGTCGAGGCCGAGGCGCTTGCGCTCGGACTGCTCGAACGCCTTCAGCTCGGCGTCCAGGTCCATGGACTGGCCGGCAATGGGGAGCTTCTTCTTCGCTGCGGTGACGGTCGTGGTCTGGTTGCTCATGAT
>JANXVA010000769.1 GCA_025351875.1 Myxococcales bacterium
GGGAGTTGAGAAGAAGCGTGGGCGTTTTCTTCCCACGGCGCCTGCTCCGACCAAGCCTCTGACACCTCAGGACGTCACGAGCCATCGGCTTTCACGAGCAGGTGGTCACAGCGACCTTGGCTTCTTCCTCACGCAGACAAAGGCGCGAACGCGACGGCTCGGTAAGAGTCGGAGACGAGCGCCGGAAGGCAGAGCGAAGGCGCTGCCAGTGCTGCGAGAGAGGGAGACGCGACAGAGGTGTCAGAGGCTTGGTCGGAGCAGGCGCCGTGGGAAGAAAACGCCCACGCTTCTTCTCAACTCCCCTCCGGGGAGATGAGCAGGGGGCAAAAAAAGGCAGCGCGTGTCTCGCCCCGATCCGCCGAAGCGTTCTCGAGTGCCGTGAAGCACTCGGTCCCTCGATCAAGTCGCACGAAGCCCAAGACTTCGTGCCCCGCGCAAGCGGGACCCTCGTAAGAGAGTGACGTCCACGCGGTGAAAGCCGCGGAGTGAGTCGGGAACGCACGAAGTACGGGTGCACGTATCATCGTTCGGGTGGCAGAAGTTGGTCGGACACATCGCGCGTCTTGTCCACCGCAGTTCTCGCAAGAGGTTGTGGTGGGGGTAACAGGGCGCTAGCCGGAAGGAAGCTCGAAGCACCGCTGACGCGGGGCACGAGCCGAGAGAAGGCGAAACGGTGCGCGACGAAGCGCGTTCATTAAAAACGTTGGCGCATGGTCGGCTTGTGGGTTTCGGCTCGCAGGTTCTCGATACGACGGAAGGTGTTCTCGGGCTTTTGCCCGCACGACCCTCACGGGAAGTGTGAAGCAGGGTCCTTCGGTCTGTAGGTGAATCTCAGGCTCGTGAGGTAGGCGCAAGCCGATGCACGAGGCGGACAGCGGATCGATCGGCACAGAGGCTGATCGGACGTGCCTACGGGTGACAATGAGAACATCAGGTGGTCGACGCGGTCTGGTGAAGGCTCCACGAGGTCCGAGAAGGGCACGAGGGGAGTTCGCATCCTCGACGCTGAAAAGGCGTCGGTCTAGCGGTGCGCCGGAACGTGATCGCCCCAAGCTGACGGCAGCGAATAGCTCCGTCGATCCTCCTCCTTCCTGACCACGCGAATGGCCGGGATGCGAAACCAAAGAGAGGGCACCTGAACAGATTACGACGATGGCGCAGCTGGGCGACGGCCCACTGACGCAATGTCCAACGAGGCGGCCTATCGAGCCGGAATCGAGCGCTAAGACGCTCCCTCACGGAAAGCGAACGCCAGCAGGGGCGACCGGGTGACCGGCCGCCCCTACTGCTTTTTGTCGGCCGGGTCCCCGTGGTAGGGTCGGCGCGAGGTACGCAGGCGAGATGAGCGAGACGAAGCCCGAGAGCACGAGAAGCCTCCTCGCCCAGATCGAGGGCGAGTGGGACGCGCCCAAGTCGGGCACCGCCAAGGCCGCGAACCCGACTGCCGCGGAGCTCCACGCCGAGCTCGACGCCGCCGCCGATCGACTTGTCGAGTCGCTCAATCCGCCGCCGGTATCGGTGCGGAACGTCGAAGAGCTCGATTCGGGCTGGGGCGATACGGACGACGACGACGACGACGACGACGCAAACGAACCCGCGCTCCCGGACGAGCAGGTCGACCCCGTCGCCTACGCCGAGGCCAAGAAGGCGCGCGACGAGCGGATCGAGGCGCGCCAGGAGCGGCGCCGCGCGAAGGTCGAGGCGAAGAAGGCTCGCCGCAGGGCTCGCGTCGACGCGCAGAAGTCGAAGCAGAAGGGCAAGCAGCGCAAGGCACGCCCGCCGCAGCCGACGGCCGCGCGTCCTGAGCGCTCGGCCAAGCCAGGCGTGCGCGAGAGCTCAGACGCCGACGAGAGCGACGTGTTCGAGAAGGAGGACGTCGCGGAGGTGCGCGCGCCCGTGCGTGCCCGCGCCAAGGCGCAGTCCTCGCAGTCCTCGAGCTCGGCGACCAAGCCGATGCTCTCGAAGACGAATCAGTGGATGCTCGCCGGCGCGCTGATCGTCTTCATCGCCGCCGCGACGTTCGCGGCGGTCGTGGCGAGGTAGCGACCCGCTTCAGTGCGCGCAGGCGCCGGCCGTGTGAGCCGACGCGCCCGAGCGGTTGGCCTCGCAGCTGTTGTTGTACGTCTTGCCGTCGCAGCCGCAGACCGGGATGATCACCGCCGGACAGAACTGGGGCTTCGCTTCGCATTTTCCGGTCTGATCGCCTGCGCCGCAGGACGCCGCCGCCGGGTAATCGCAGTACGTGTCCGCGCCGCAGGTGCGGCCGAGGAGACCGCCGCAGATCGGGTTGGCGGCGAGATCCTTGATGTCGACCGTGACCGTGAAGAGGCTCACCGGCGAGCTGCCGAAGGCGCGCGCGTGCTGGAGCACGATGACGTGCTTGCCGACGAGGTTCAGCGGTGACTTCGTCGACCACGTGAACTTCTTGAGGCCAGGTGCGCCGGGGCGATGCACGTCGCCCGGGATGTTCGACTCCTTCGGCGCGCCGATCGTCTTGTCGACCGACTTGACGCTCCACACGTAGCCCGTCGATGCGTTGTCGGAGAGCGCGATGGTGAACGATCGGCCGAGCGTGACCGACACGGTCTTGCCGTTCGACGACTCGTCGATGACCGCGGCCTTCACTTCCTCGGCTGCGCCGTCCGCGGTCGTCGGGTCTCCGCCGGCGGCCGGCTCGTCGGACGTGTCGCCTGTGCAGGCGACGGACGCGACGGAGAGCGTGGACAGGGCGACGACGGCGAGGAAGGTTTGGATGCGCATGGTACGCCCCGCCAAGCGAGGATCATGCCATACTACCTTGTGGGCATAAGTGTGCGTCCACGCTGGACATCCCTCGTTTCTCGATGGATCGGCGAACCAGGACGGATGGATCCCGCGCGACCCAGGCGGCGCTATTCGGCGGGCGCGGCGGCGGGCTCGGCGAGCGGCTTCGGGTCGCGACGCGTGAGCCACGCGTAGACGCTCGGGATCACGAGGAGCGTCAGGAGCGTCGACGAGACGAGCCCTCCGATCACGACGGTCGCGAGAGGGCGCTGCACCTCGGCGCCCGCGCCCGTCGAATAGCGCCGCCTGGGTCGCGCGGGATCCATCCGTCCTGGTTCGCCGATCCATCGA
>JANXVA010000004.1 GCA_025351875.1 Myxococcales bacterium
CTCGTCGACGCGGCGAACCTCCTGCTCAGCGACGCGACCGACGAGGCGCTGGGCCCGATGGGCGAGCGCACCGAGCGCGCCGCACAGCTCCTCGAGAAGGCGCTCGACGCGGACGCGAACTCGACGGTCGCGGCGACGCGCCTCTCGCAGGTGCGCGTCACGCAGCATCGTGGCGAGCGCCTCATCGACGTCTTCCGCAACGCGCTCGCCCACGCCACTGTCCGCGAAGCGGTCGTGCTGCTCGGCTCGGAGATCGCGCGCGTCGCACGCGATGACATGGGCGACGTCGGCGTCGCGATCGAGGCGATGCGCAAGGTGCGCGAGGCCGCCCCCGATCACGTTCCGTCGCTCCTCACGCTCTCCGAGCTCTTCATCGCGCAGCGCGCCTGGCCCGAGGCGACGGAGACGCTCGAGGACGTGGTCGAGCGCGGCAAGGAGTCCGGCCCGCGGATCACCGCGCTCTTCGCGCTCGCGAGTATCTACGAGAAGGTGCTGGCCCGGCCGTCCGACGCCGAGCGCGCGCTCCGCAAGGCGCTCGCGGTCGAGGGCGAGAACCCGCGCGCGATCCGGGCGCTCATTCACCGTCTCGCCGCAAAGCAGAACGAGCCCGACGAGAACGGCGAGCCGCAGCAGAAGACGCCCGCGAAGCTGGAAATCGCGAGCCTCCTCGAGCGTCTCGCGCTCGTCGAGAAGGATCGCCACGTGAAGTGCGACATCCTCCTCGAGCTCGCCGACATCCGCATCAACCTGAAGGATATGGGGCAGGCCGAGAAGGCGCTGGTCGACGCCGTCGCCGTCGCGCCCGATCACAATCGCGCGTTCGCGCGGCTGGGCCGCTTCTTCCGCTCGGCGCAGGCCCCGGGCGGTATCGACGCCGTGTCGTATGCGCGTGCGCTCGCCGCCGTCATCGGCCGCGGACAGCAGCTCGGCAACTCGGACCCACGCTGGTTCGCGTCTCTCGGTCACATCGAGGTCGAGCAGCTCAACCGCCTCCGTGACGGCGTCACGCACCTCTCGCGCGCCGTGCAGATGGATCCGAAGCTCCACGAGTCTCGCTACGAGCTCGCAACGGCGTACTCGCGCCTCGGCGCCCATGACGAGGCAGCCAAGACCGTGATGGCGATGCTCCATCCGACGTCACAGCCGCTGGTCGCGATCTCGGATCCGTCCGCGGCGCTCGAGCTCCTCGAGCGTGCGCTGAACGCGGAGCGACGTCAGGAGGAGGCCATCGTCGTGAGCGAGCTCCGCGCAATCGCGGGCGCCCTCGACGAGGGCCGCCATGGCTGGTTGCGTTCACGCCGGCTCGGCAACTTCGAGGCGCAGCACGTCGCGCTCGATCGGAACACACTCGTGAGCCACGTGGTGCCGGCGGAGGGCCGCCACATCCTGCTCGACGTCGCCCAGGCCATCGCCGGGATCGAGACGAAGCTGCTCCGCGCCGACATCAGCGAGATCGCAGTGACTTCGCGCGACCGCGTCGGCAAGCGCAGCGGGAACCCGACGCGCGCTCTGCTCGATCGTCTATGCAAGGCGCTCGGACTGAACGACATCGAGCTCGTCATCACGCCGAACGTGTCGCGGACGCGCGTGCTTGCCCAGGATGGCTTGTGGGTCGTGGTCCCGAAGGCGCTGACGGAGCTCCCGGAGCCGACGCAGCTCGCGTCGATCGGGCGCGCGCTCGCGCGGATCGCCCTCAACGTGCCGTGGCTCGAGGAGCTGCCGCCGCCGCACATCGAGGCGATGCTCTGCGCGGCCGGGCGCGTGGTGAACCCGGCGTTCGGCAAGGACGACATCGACGTCCTGTCGCTGAAGCTCGTCCTGCAGTACGAGCCGAACCTCCAGAAGGAGATCTCGCGGAAGCAGAGGCAGGCGCTCGAGAAGCTCATCCCGATGATGAACGGCCCGCAGGGACGGCTCGTGGGGATCGACGTCTTGATCGGCGCGCTCGCACGAGCAGAGCTGCGCATTGCGTATCTGCTCACGGGCGACGTGCTCGCGACGATCGACGAGCTGCGCGGCCTCGACGGCGCATTCCTCCAAGCAACGGAGACCCCAGGCCGTCAGTCGCTGGGCGCGGTCCTCGATCACCCGTTCGCGGGCGACGTCGTCCGCTACGCGCTCACGAGCGAAGCCACCGCGCTCCGCCGCCGCGTCGGCTCGACCTGGGCCGGCTGACTCCGCATTTCGTCCTGCGCAACGCTGTCGGCCACGGTGGCATCGTAAGGGTGTGATCTTCGATCCGCGGGTGCTGGGGGCGCGTGTGGCGGGGCTCAGGCGGGAGCGCGTGCACGCCTCGCCGCGGTTTCGCGATGGGAAGTTCCACAACAGCGCGCCGCTGAAGTCGACCTTGGTCGAAGGGCAGACCCTCGGGCAGCGCTTCGGGATCATCTCCGAGTTCGTCCGCGGCGGTGCGCGCCGCATCCCCGACGTGGTGTTCCCCCTCGAGAGCCCGATGCAGGCCTGGGCGAAGCCCGCCGAGACCGGGCTCCGGGCGACGTGGCTCGGTCACTCCACTGTGCTCCTCGAGATCGACGGCGTCCGCGTCCTCACCGATCCGGTCTTCGGCGAGCGCGTCTCACCGGTCTCATGGGCAGGTCCAAAGCGCTTTCATCGCCCGCCGGTCAGCCCGGCCGAGCTTCCCCTTCTCGACGCCGTCGTCGTCTCGCACGATCACTTCGACCACCTCGACTACCCGACCATCGTCGAGCTTGCTCGCCGCGAGACGCCGTTCTTCACGTCCCTCGGCGTCGGTGCGCACCTCGAGGCGTGGGGCGTCGATCCGTCGCGGATCGTCGAGCTCGATTGGTGGGAGACGGCCGTGCTGCCCGGCGGTCGCCTCTCCTTCACGGCCACCCCCGCACGGCACTTCTCCGGGCGCGGCACCGGCGCGAATCGGACCGCGTGGTCGTCGTTCGTGATGCGCGGCGACAGACATCGCGTCTTCTTCAGCGGCGACACCGGCCTCACGCCCGACTTCGAGACGATTCGCGAGCGCTGCGGGCCCTTCGACCTCGTGATGCTCGAGGTCGGCGCGTTTCACCCTGCGTGGGGGGAGATTCACCTCGGTCCCGACAATGCGCTCGAGGCTCATCGAATGCTCGGCGGCGGCGCTCTCCTCCCGGTGCACTGGGGCACGTTCGACCTCGGCCTCCACCCCTGGGACGAGCCGATCGAGAGACTGACCACCCTCGCGCAAGCCTCGCGCACGCACCTGCTCACGCCGCGCCTCGGCCGCGCGATCGAGCCCACCCGCGTGGAGGCGATCGATCCGTGGTGGCGGGGTCTCGCCGCCCCGGAGCCTACGAGGAGCCTGACCGAGGAGGCCTCGCGCGAGTCGGCGTTGATTTCCAGGACATCCACGCCCTGACGAAGCCCGGTATCCTGACGACGTGGAGCCGTGGGAAGAAACGAGCGACGGGGCTGCCGTCGAGATCTCCTTCGAGGGTTTCGACGCCTACAAACGCGACCTCGAAGAGGCCCGCGAATTCGTGACCGCGGTGACGAGCCCGAAGGACGTCAGCGTGTGGTTCCCCTCGTAGGCCGCAGTCCTGTTCGTCGCCTTCCTGTCACCGTTCCTGGTGGGCGGCCTCGCGGGGACCGATCCATCCGCCCCGCAAGGGCCACGAGCAGATCGCGAACCTCTTCCTCGGGGTCATCGACGGGACCTGACCGGGGGCACGCGTGCTAACGTCCGCTCGATGCGTGGGCGTCTGCTCGGCCTCGTTCTCGGAGTCGCGACGCTCGCGGTTGGCTGGTTGACGCCCTCGCGGGCGAGCGCCTGGTATTTCCCCGAGCACGTCGTGCTCATGGGCGACGGCCACGCGACGCTCGCGCCCGAGGTCCGTTCCATCATCCGGGACGCCGTGGCCGCCGCCCGCGCCGAGGGCTTCAAGCTCTGCGAGGGCACGGAGCGGACACTCGACGACGTCCTCCTCACGAGCCCGCTGGTCACCTCGATGGTGCGCACGCCGGCGAGCGCGCCGTGCATTCCGTACGCGGCGCTTCCTGGGCTCGCCGGGGACCACGCCTCCGACGTCGACGAGCTCCGCACCGTGCTCACCGGCGGCAAGGGTATCGAGCTCATCTCCGTGGTCGCCTACGAGTGGCACCGCTTCCGCGCGAACGCGCTCCGCAGCCAGACCTCGCTCGATCGCATGTCGTACGTGCACGATCTCGACGTCGCGCTCTACTTCATCGATTCCGGCTACGTGACCCGGGCAAGGGCCACCCGCGTCCACTTCCGGGACGTAGGGCGCAGCTTCGACCGCGTCCTCGAGGAGCTCGCCAGGGAGGGTCGTATCGACGATCTGCTCGGTCGCTTCGTGTTTCATCACGTGCGATCGCTCATCCTTGCGGCGAACGGCAAGCGCACCGACGCGCTCCTCGAACATGCCTTCGCCATCCATTTCCTCGAGGACGCCTTTGCAGCAGGTCACCTCGTCATGAGCGACGCGTCGTGGTCGGAAGGCCGCGACGCGGTGCGCCTCCGCCACGACGCCTTCAACGCCGAGGGCCTCGAGGTCACGCGCGAGATGAGCCACGAGCCCTGCTCCACGCTCGCGAGCGACAGCCTCGAGCTCGCAGGCCTTCCGCCCTGCTGGACGACCTCCGGCGACGGCTACCTCGGGCTCACTCCCGACGCGACCGATCGCCTCCATGCCGCGGCCGCGCTCTCACGCGCCGAGCTCGCGTTCGCGGTCGCGCTCGCCCCGGAGCGCTTCGAGGCCTATGCGTCCGGGCTCGGGGAGCGCGAGCTCGTGAGTCTCGGCGCGAAGCTCGATCCGTCGCCGTGGTGGACCGCCGATCCCAACGTTCGGCGCACCCTGCCCGCTGGGCCGCGATACGCGAGGCGCCTGGTGCGGACGGCGGTCGCCTCGGTCGGCAAGCTTCGCGACTTCGCCGTTCCACCGTCCGCCGGCGTCGACATCGCGCGCATCGCGGGAGCGGTCGACCCGCGCATCGTCGCGAGCCTGCGCGGACCGACGCACATCGACTCGGACGGCGATGACGCAGCGGACACGGACGCGAATCCGGGCAACGCCCTCGTGAAACCGACGCTCGCGCAGCTCCCCACCGCCCAGTCCGACACCGCCACGCAGCACCCTCCGGGCCACCTCGACCATGGGTGGGCAGTGCAGGTCTTCGTCGCCACCGGCGCAACGATGATCGTGCCGCCATCTTCGCCGCTCGACTTCATCGCTCCGGGCGTCGGCGCCTCGGCGGGCCTCTCCTACCGATGGGGAAGCCTCCTGCCCGGGCGTCGCGCGCGTTCCATCGCCGAGCTCAACGTCGGGATCTCGCAGTCGCTCCATGTCGACAGCAAGGGCGCCACCGGCGGGCGGGGCTACGTGACGATGCTCGACCAGGAGCTCCGCTGGCCAGTCGTGTGGGAGGCGCTCACGACGTACACGCTCCCGCTCGACCTCGCGCGAATGCACCGGGCGGGTCGAACGCTCGTGTTCAACGGCGTGCGCGCCCACGAGGTGCTGACGGGCGGAACGGTCTCGTTCCTGGGTCTCGAGCTGGAGGCACTTGCGATCGCGCTCTCCGACGGACACGGCTCCCACCCGCTCTACGCTGTGTCGCCCGAGGTGCGCTTCTACCTCGGTGCGGCGAACCCGAGCGCGGTGCAGCCGTCCTTCCCGAACCAGCTCGGTTTCACGTTCGGCGTCACGTTGACCGGCGGCTACGCGACGTTCCTCTGAGCCCAGCGAAGCGTTCGTTCGCGCGACGCGGCGGGCGATCGCAGCGGCGCAGGAGCGCGTGTGCACGCGTTCGCACCCGCGCCGGGCGGACATGCTCCTGCGGCTGCGTTGCACGTCGGCGAAAGCTGGTCTACGCACGTCCGCATGAGCGGCGCGGATCGAGACGGCGGGGACGTGGCTCTTCTCGAGGCAGTTCGAGACGGCGAGGCCCGCTATCGATTCCTGGCCGAGAACCTTCCGGTTCAGATCTGGACCGCCCTGCCCGACGGACGTCTCGACTACGTCACGGAGCAGACGGCACGTCATTTCGGCCTCGACGCGAAGCAGCTGCTCGAGGACGGCTGGCAGAACGTCCTGCATCCGGACGACCTGGCGCTCGCGGTCGAGAAGTGGACCCATGCTCTGACCACGGGCGAGCCCTACGAGGTGGAGTTCCGTCTCAAGCTCGCGAACGGCTCCTATGCCTGCCATCTCGCGCGCGCGGGCGCGCAACGGGACGCGCACGGCGCGATTGTTCGCTGGTTCGGAACGAACACCAACATCGAGGAGCAGCGCGAGGAGCAGCGCAGGATCAAGGCGCTCCTCGATGAGGTCGCCCTCCAGCTGCGCGAGGCCGAGACCACGATCTCCGCTCTGCAGGAGGCCAGGGCGTTGGCGGAAGGGCGCCTCGCCGCGCTGGACCGAGACCGCGGTTCTCCACGATGAGGCCGCCGAACACGGACTGGAACGCCGTCGCGCGCGCGAAGCTCACCACCGTGCTCGGGGAGGGTGCGGCCGAGAAGCTGATGGCGGAGATCTTGGTGGAGCTCTGCGCGAAGGAGCTCACATCTCCGGTCGAGCTGCGTCGCTTTGCGGAATTGCTGTCCGCAAGGGGCGGGATCCCCGCGGCCATCGCCGGGATGCTCCGCCTTCATGCGACCCTCTACGGAGGCAACGAGGAGCGCAAAGCGCCGAGCGTGAAGAGCGCGTAAGAATGCCGTGTGGCTACGAGCTAAACTCAACAACCGGAGCGGCCGCCCCACGCTCTGACTTCGCGCTTTCTACGAATGGCTGGCCACGACGCGGGGTCGGTCGCTGCCCGAGGGGCCCAGGATCTGGATCTGCGGCGACTGCCACGGCGGGAACCTCGGACCTGTCGCCAGAGCGGACGGCCGCGTCGAGCTCGAGCTTCGCGATCTCGATCAAACGGTCATCGGAAACCCGTGCCACGACGTCATTCGACTCGCCCTCTCCCTGGCCATGACAGCTCGTGCGTCCGACCTTCCAGGGATCGTGACGGCCCATAGGGTCGAAGCCGTCATCGTCGGGTACGAGGCGGCCATCGCCAATCGCATCCGACGTCGAGGAGCCGCCGCCGAGAGCTCGCGCCCCTTGCGGCTCATCATGAAACAGGCCGCCCGCCGCTCCTGGAAGCACCTGATCGACGAGCGTGTCGGGCAGGCCGAGCGGATCATTCCGGTGGGCAAGAGGTTCTGGAAGTTGACCGCAGCCGAGCGCAAGGCCGTCGATGTTCTCTTCGAGAAGGAGTCTCTGCGGACGCTCGTCACGAGCCTGAGCTCTCGCCCGGATGACGCCGCCGTCGAGGTCGTCGACGCTGCGTTCTGGATCAAGGGCTGCAGCTCGCTCGGCGGATGGAGGTGCGCCGCGCTCGTTCGCACGGCGGGGACCGGCAAGACTCGACCTTCCGTCAGCCTCATCGACATCAAGGAGGCCCTGCCTGCGTGCGCCCCGCGCGCGGCCAGGACCGGCATGCCTCGACACAACGGCGAGCGGGTCGTCACGGGCGCACGACACCTCTCACCGTTCCTCGGAGACCGGATGATTCACGAGACGGTCCTCGAGCGCCCTGTCTTCATCCGCGAGCTACTGCCGCAAGATCTGAAGATCGAGCTCGGAGCCGTGACGGAAGGCGAAGCGAGCGGCGTCGCCGCTCACCTCGGCCGGATCGTCGGCGACGCCCATGCTCGCCAGCTCAGTCGCGATCAGGCGAAGAGCTGGCTCGCTGCGTTACGCGCCGGATACTCGAAGACCATCGACGCCCCGACTTGGCTCTGGCGATCGATGGTGGACCTGGTCGGCATTCACGAGTCAGCTTACCTCGAGCACTGCAGGCGTCACGCTGTGAGCGCACGCGCGCCGAGCGCATGAACGATCTCACGGCGCCAATCAGTCTCTACCGAGCGTGTTGCACGCGTTGGGGTCTCCGCTGGTCATGCCAGCGTTGAACCACTTCTGCCGGTCTGCAGACGAGCCGTGGGTGAAGGTCTCGGGGTTCACACGGCCGCGCGCCTGCTTCTGGATCCTGTCGTCGCCGACCGCTGAAGCAGCATCGAGCGCCTGGGCGATCTCGTCCCTGCTCACCTTGCCCGCGCCGAACGCGGAATGACCCCACACGCCGGCGTAACAATCGGCCTGCAGCTCCACGCGTACGGACAGCGCATTCCGCTCCTCCGGGTTCCGCGACATCTGCGCGTGCACGCGCTTCTCGGTGCCGAGCAGATCCTGGATGTGGTGTCCGTACTCGTGGGCGACCACGTAGGCCTCCGCGAAGTCGCCGCCAGTAGCCCCCAGACGCGTCGTCAACTGCTGAAAAAAGCCGAGGTCGAGATAGACCTTTCCATCGGGCGGGCAGTAGAAGGGCCCGGTCGCGGCGCTGGCGGTGCCGCATGCACTCTGCGTGCGATCGGTGAAGAGAACGAGCTTCGAGACCTCGTAGCTCTGGTGGCTCTTGGCGAGCTCGTCACGCCAGAAGGACTGCACGTTGGTCTCGACGCAGGTGATGAACTTTCCCTGATCGGTCGCGGACGTCACGCCCTCGCAGCTTCCACCGAGGGAGGCGGAGCTGGTGCGGGTTTGCGAAGCGCTGGTCCCCGGACCGGCGGGACGAGGGGAGGGCCCACGTGTGCTTCCGTCGTCGACGGAGACGTCTCCTCCGAGCGCCCTGACCAGCACCACGAGGATCGCGCCGACGAGGCCGAGGCCGCCGCCGGCCATACCCAGGCGGCCGCCGGGGAATCCACGACGGTCTTCGACGGTGCCACTGTCCGCGTTGTCGCCTTGTCCAAATCGCATGGCCGACTGGTACGCAAATCGCGGGCCGGTGCCCGGGGAGCTCGAAGAGGGACGAAGCCTCGCTACTAACGAGAGGGTCGACGGCCCTCAGCGTGCACGTCTGCCTCACTTGCCGAGGAGAGTACCGATGCGCCTCGCGCGTCCTAGGCGTTAGCGATGTCCTCGAGGCACGTGCGCACCAGGCGGAGCGGTTGCTCGACGCCCTTGACGTTCGCCGAGATCTTCTCGACGACGCGGAGCTGCGCGCGATCCGTCTCCGGGAGCGCGTCGAACACATCCTCCTCCATGACGATCTCTCCGCTCTCGGCGAGGTGCTGGACGCGTGACGCGCAGTTGACGGTCTGGCCGAAGTAGTCGATCGCGTCGTTGGCGGTCACCACGTAGCAAGGCCCCGCGAAGAGACCGAGCTTGAGCCCTGTGTCGGCGCCGTTGGGGTGGGTCTTCCGGAAGACCTCGAAGCCCCGCAGGCACGCGATGGCCGCGCGGAGGCAGGACTCGGGCTCGATGAACGCGGCCATGATTGCGTCGCCCATGGTCTTGACGACGGTGCCGCCGCCGACGTCGATCGCCTTCCGAAGCACGTCGAAGTGGTCGTCGACGAGCCGGAAGGCGGCGGCGTCGCCGGCCTTCGTGTAGAGCGCCGTGGAGCCGGTGAGGTCGGTGAAGAGGATCGCGCAATGCCCGACCTTGAGCGGGGTGCTCGGCTTCAGCAGCTCGTTCGAGAACAGGCGGCGGAACTCGCTCATCGTCGTGACGAGGTGGGCCGTGGCGGCGAGGCTCGCGTAACCGAGGCGCTCGATCTTCACGTGCAGAGCGTCGCTCGTCGCGTTGTGGACGCGCACCGAACCCCCTGGCGCGACGCGGACCTCGGTGGGCGTGACCGAGTCGTCGCCTAGTTTCGCGGTGATCTCCGGCGGCGCTCCTTCCTCGACCTCGAGCGAGGCGACGGCCCCGCCGCGGCCGAAGATACGGTAGCGGCCGGTCTGCGCCGGCGCCTCGAGGGCGCGCGTGGCGTCGGGCTCGAGGTTGGCCTGGACGAGGACGTGCGGCGTCCTCCAAGGACCGCCGATGCAGAACATCTGATCCTGCACCTCACGCACGCTCGGATGCGGCCGGAACGTGGCCTCCACGGCGCGATCGAGCTCGATGCCGTAGCTGATGTCACAGAGCTGACAGTGACCCGTGTCGGAGATCTCGGAGAGCGAGGAGACCTGATCGTTGGCGGTCCGACAGCTCGGGCACACGAGCGCCCACCGAAGCTCGACGACGCCGACGGTCACGGCGTGGAGCAACGCGCGGAGCGTCTCGCGGTGCTCCAGATGATGGTTGTCGGCGAGCTCGAACGGGCGAATGCGCACGAGGTCCGAGTCCGCGCCGTCGCGGATGAGGTCGAGCACGACGCCCACGACCTTCGGATCGA
>JANXVA010000012.1 GCA_025351875.1 Myxococcales bacterium
CGAAGAAGGCGGCACCGGCGAAGAAGCCGGCGGCGAAGAAGGCGGCACCGGCGAAGAAGCCGGCGGCGAAGAAGGCCCCCGCGAAGAAGCCGGCCCCCGCGAAGAAGCCAGCCGCCAAGCCGGCGCCTGCCCCGAAGGCGGCCGCCAAGCCGGCGCCTGCTCCGAAGGCAGCCGCTGCTCCCAAGGCCGCGGCGCCGGCGAAGGCGGCACCCGCGAAGAAGGCTCCCCCGAAGGCGCGCGAGATCGCGAACGCCGGCATGGAGAGCAAGGCTCGCGGCAAGAGCAGCAAGAGCGACGACGGCGAGGAGTAGTCCTCCGCTGGCTGGTCCTTGGTTCGGGGCGCGTCCGCAAACGCGCCCGAGCCAAGGGCCGGGCAGCAACCGTGGGGGCGCAATGTTCCCGCGTGGTTGGAATCGTGGACGATGTGGGCGAACCTGCTCGACAAAGCAGTGATCGCGCGTCAAGTCAGCCTCGAGGAAGTGCTCGCGTCGAACCGCGAGAGGGAGCCCAGGAGATTTGCTGCCGTTTCCGAAGAGGAAAGCCACGAGCGATGAGGTCGAGCTGACCGACGACGACCTCGTGCTCGTCGAAGAGGTCGCTTTGCCTGCGCCGGCGCGCGTGCGCACCGCGCCTCAGCCGTCCTTGTCCTCCACGGAATCGCAGTCCCGCGTTCGCGCCGCGCTCTCGCGGCCCCCGCGTGGCGCGGCGCTGCCGCCGGGCTCGAGGCGCATCCTCGACGAGCAGATCGAGGAGGACGTCGCGGGTCAGTGCCTCGCCTCGATCGCCGCTGCGACGTCGGTCGAGTCGTCGCGTCACCTCAGCTCGGCGTCGCACATTCGCGCGGCGCTCGCGGCTGCCCCGTTGCCCACGATGTCGCCTCCGGCGGCGTCCTCGCAGGCCTCCTCGCGCGGTTCGATGCGGCTGCCTTCGGTCACCGCGCCGCCGTTCGTGCGCGGGTCGGCATATCCCTTTGCGAGCGACCGTGACTCGCGTTCCTTGCACGGCGGGCCCGAGGCACCGGGCATTCGCGACTCGTCGCCGCCTGCCGCGTTCATCCGCCGCTCGACCCCCGCGCTGGCGTACCCCGTCTCGTCCGCTTCGCTGCTACCGTCGCCGGCGCCCGTAGCGGCGAATGCGAGCGCCTTCGGCTCGGTCGCGCCCGTGAGCATGACCTCGCTGCCCCAGGCTGCGCGCGAGCCGACCGTCATCGTCGTGCGCGAGCGCCCACGTTCCGTCTGGATCCTTGCCGCGGCGGCGTTCGGCGCCGTCTGCGCGATCGGCGCGATGAGGTTTGGGTCCCTGAACGGCGAAGCGCGCGTCGTCGTGGAGCCGCGTGGTGCCGTCCAGGCAGCGGCGCTCCCTCCGTTGCCGCCCACGGCTGTCGTCGCACCGGTCGTGGTGAGCGCGCCGAGCGCGCCGCCGGTCCTCGCCTCTGCCTCGGCGAACGCCGTCGTTGCTCCGCCGGTTTCGAGCGCTCCCGCGGCGGGAGTGATGAATTTCGCGGAGGATCAGGGCGTCGCCATCCGAGTACCGTCGCCGCCTGCGCCGCCCTCGCCCGCCTCGCCGCGCAAGCCGGCTCCGGGCGTTCCGGGCCCGCCGGCGGCCCGCCCCGCGCCTCGCGTCCCGGCGATGGGCCCCGCGCTCCCCGACGGCAGCTTTGGCCTCGGTCGAAGCGACACGACGACCGCCGCCGCGCCGCCCTCGCTCACGGCGCCGCCGCCCGCTCCCGAGCCGCCGCGCAAGCGTGTGCTCACGCCCGAGCAGCAGCTCGCCGAGGCTCAGCTCAAAGCTTCGATGAAGTGACGTCCGCGTCGTTCATCTGGCGCGCTCGTTCCGGAAGCATCAGCACCGCATAGAGCGCGCCCGCGCCGCCGGCGCCGACGAACCAGGCGTAGTCGTAGAGCACGGCGAGCGGCTTCACGACGAGGCCCACCCACGCGAGCGCGCAGCCGAAGAGCGTCGCGCCGATCGCCGCGCCGTTGAAGCCGGCGCCGCCGTAGTCGTAGACGCCCTTGCGCCGGTAGAGATCGCCGAGACGGAGCCGCTTGCGCCGGACGAACCAGTAGTCCGCGACGAGGACGCCGGCGATCGAACCGAGGCCGCCTGAGTAGCCGAGGAGCCACTTGAAGATGTAGCCGTTCGGATCCGCGATGAGCTTCCACGGGAGCATCATCGCGCCGACGATGCCGGTGATGAGACCGCCGGTCTTGAAGCTGATCTTGCCGGGCTTGAGGTTGGCGAAGTCGTTGGCCGGAGACACGACGTTGGCGGCGATGTTCACGCCCAGCGTCGCCACCACGACGGTGAACATCGAAACGGCGACGAGGATCCGCGACGGGAACATACCGACGAGCTCGACGGGGTCCCAGATCGGCTTGCCGTAGATCTCGGCCGAGGCGCTGGTGATGACGATGCCCATCAGGGCGAACACCGTCATGGTCGTCGGCAGCGCGACGACCTGGCCGACCGCCTGCTCCTTCTGCGAGCGTCCGAACCTCGTGAAGTCCGGCATGTTGAGCGAGAGCGTCGACCAGAAGCCGATCATCGCCGTGACGCTCGGCACGAATACCGGCCAGAATTCTCCGAACGTGTGGAACTTGCCGTCGTCGCGCATCACCGCGCCGAGGCCATGCGCGCGCCATATCGCCCACGCGACGAGCAGCGCAGTCATCACGAGGACATAAGGAGCGGCGATGTTCTCGAAGCGCCGAACGATGTCCATCCCGCGGAAGACGATGAGGATGTTGAGCCCCCAGAACAGGGCAAAGCTGATCCACTCCGTCGGGTAGTGTCCGCCGAACGCCCAGCTCGAAGCAGGGTCCGTCATCGGGCCGAGCAGCGCAGGCCAGCCGCTCCAGAGCGACTTGAAGAACGTCTGGAGGGCGAGGCCGCCGATCCAGCAGTTGATGCCGAACCACCCGCACGCCACGAGCGCGCGCATGACCGCGGGGATGTTGGCGCCGAACACGCCGTAGCTGGCGCGCGCGAAGACGGGGAAGGGGATGCCGTACTTCGTCCCCGGGTGAGAGTTGGCGAGGATGGGGAGGAGGACGATCGTGTTGCCCACGAGGATCGTGAGGAGCGCCTGCCACCAGTTCATCCCGGCGCTGATGAGCCCGGACGCGAGCATGTACGTCGGGATGCAGTGGGCCATCGAGATCCACAGAGCCGCGTACGTGTACGTGCTCCACGTGCGCTTCGCGATCTGCGTCGGCGCGAGGTCCTCGTTGAAGAGCGCGGGGTCGTCGAGGACGACGTCCTCACGGAGCTCCACACGTCCATCGGCCCGTTCGATCTGCTCGTCTACGCGCAGGCTCATGGCAGCGCGCGGGTCGTACACCGTCCGGGCCGAGCCGGCTAGGCGAAGATCTGCACGATGAGCGCGGCCCGGCTCGGGACGTGGGCCTTCTCCAGGATCGCCGTGACGTGGGCCTCGACCGTGCGCTCGGCCACCTTGAGCTCCGCTGCGATGGTGGCGTTCGACGAGCCGCGTGCGACTCGCTCGAGCACGCGGGTCTGGGCCGGAGTGAGCCCCAGGCGAGCGGCCGCCGTCGGAACGCCAGGCGGCGTGCGTGCGATCGTCTCCACGACGACGTGGCCGATGCCGCCGGCCCCACTCCGCAGAGGCGTGACGGAGAAGCGAGCCTCTGCGGCCCCTGCGCGGCAGCGGTCGAGCGTCGCGAGCGTGGCGGTGCGATCGCTGTCGAGCTGGCTTCGGGCCGCCGCGTTGGCGTGCTCGACGCGCCCGCCAGGACCGAGGAGCCACGCTGGACCGCCGGCGTGCTCGAGCGCCACGGAGACGCACCCGCGCGCGAGCGACGTCGCGGAGACGAGACGATCGAACTTGAGGCGCCTGCGGAACGCCGGCACGACGAGCTCGAACAGCTCGCGCTGGCGGGCGGTGAACGCCTGCGGCTGCACGATGCCCACGCAGGCAAGGAGGCTCGGACCGTCGCAGACCAGAACGCGCATCATGTCGTTGCCGAGCGCGCCGAGGCGCTCGAGAACCACGTCCTGGACGTCGCGGTTTTTTCCGCGCGTGAGGGCGCCGATCTGCTTGCTGTCGAGAACACGGTCGCGCTGGGGCGGCTCGGGGCTGAGGGCGTTGTACGGTCCCCATGCGGCGGCGCGACCCGTGAGGTAGTCGTCGAAGCCTTCGCGCCACGCCGACCCCTTCACGTTCGCCGTCGCCGCGCGCCCGACGCAGAAGTCATCGCTCCCGGGACGCTGTTCGAGAGTGTAGAAGAGGACCTTGTCCGTATCGATGAGCTCGCGGAGCGCGTCGAGGGAACTGTACATGTTGTCGTTGTCGAGCGAGTAGTGAGCGAGCGCCTCCTGCACGCCGCGCACGGCGCGTTTCATCGCGAAAGGGAGTGCCTCCAGCGTGCGAGATTCGCTGGTGTCCGCGCTACCGCCATCCCCCGAGCCCATCGACGACAGTCTTGCACGGCGCGGGGCGCGCGGTGAGTGACGAACGACGTCCTCCCAGGTCTTGGACACCCTTCCACGTGCCGCACGCGACAATGCGTGTCGCATCGACCAAATGGACTATGCGGTTTCCACGAAGTCGCCCCTGAGCGCGGTCTTGGATCTCGGGGTCAATCGACGAGGAGGCCGCGGGCGGACGCGACGACGCCCGTGACCGCCTCGGCTCCGAGCGCCGTGCTGAGCGCGGGCTGCGTGAGCACGGACAGCGCTCCCGACGTCGCCATCGCAGCGACCACGGCGACCGTCGCCGCGCGGCGGCGACGGAGCGGCAGAGTCGTTGCGAGCTCGGTATCGGCGAGGAGAGCGATCGGCTCGGCCGCAGCGGCGCGGTACGAGCCCACGCGACGGTCGACCCGAACGAGGACAGAAACGGCGCCGGCCTTCGTCACGATGGGAGCGAGCGACGGATCGTGCATGAAACGGTCGGCTGGGACGACCTCGTAGGCGGTGCGCACGTGGTTGTCGCCACCGGTGGCCGCGCCTGCCCAGACCTCTTCGAGGAAACGCAGGCGCGCTCCGTCGACGAGGAAGGACACGAGCATCGACACCGAAGCGAGCGCGCAAACCCCGAGCAGAGGTGGGAGCTCCCAGGGCTCGACGAAGACCATGCCGAGGGCGGCGAGGATGCCTGCGCCGCCCGCGAAGACCACGTTGAAGCCCTCCGCGGCGTCACTGCCGACCAGGCTGCGCAGCGCGCGCGCGCAGAGCATCAGGAACGCGGAGACGATGAGCGCGGGGAGCGCGCCGAGGACCAAGCCCGCGGCCAGCCACGAGACCGGCTCGGTGCTGTCGACGAGGCCGCCGAGGTCCTTGACCGCCATCGCGCCGCCCTCGTCGCGGATCGCCAGGAGGACGATGGCCTGGACGATGACGCCGACCATCGCGCCACCGACGGTGGGCAACGCGAGCGCCGCGATCATGCGCGAGCGCGGCGCGGCGATGGACGCCACGATACGACCGACCGCGATCGCGAGGGCTGCCGTCGTCACGATGCCGACCCAGAACGCCTCGAGCGAGTACTTGGCGACGAGGTCGCCGTGCATCGCCAGGACCGCGACGGTGACGGACGCCAAGGCGAGCGGGAACGTCGGGCGCGGCGGCGTGCCGATTCGTGTGAACGCCTTGACCGCCGCCTCCGCACGCTGGTCGGCGCGCTCCTGAACGGCGCCGGGGAGCCGGGGGAGCACGGCGGAAGGGGGTACGGCGGCGCTCACGGTAGTGAGACGGACGCTCGGCCCGAATGTTTTGTTCCTTCAGCGCTTCTTTTTGCTGCTGCTGAAGATCGACAGAAACCCCAGCCACATACGCCGCAGCCGACCGCCGACGCCGCCGTTCTTCACGTTCTTCGTGCTCGTCCGGTGGACGAGGTGGGTCGGGCGGGCGCCAGGCTGAAAGCCATAGAGCGAGTACAGGTTGATGAGGTCGGCGACGACCTCGGAGATCCCCTTGGTCTCGAGGTCGTGGGCCTGGCAGTAGCTGTCTGGCTTGTTACGGATCATGCACTTGGCGATGATCAGCATCACGTTCGGGTCGATGAGCTCGCCGTTGCCGTCCAGGAACTGCTTGTAGGAGAAGAAGCGGTCGGCGGGCGCGACGTCGGCACCGTCCTGCGATTTCGGCGCGCGCAGCGAGTTGATGACGCTGTACTCGTGCCGCAGGTACGACTCGATGGTGTTGTTCTCGTCGGCGCGCTCGTACTCGATGAACTTGTGGAACGCGTCGTAGAGCGTCTTGGGGTTCGAGTAGGCGCCGCTGATCAGATAGTAGAACGTCGCACCCAGTGAGTAGATGTCCGCGGGGCGGCCAACGCTCTTCTGGATGCGCGCGCGAACGTTGGTCTCTCCGGTCTCCCGGAACGGGCGCCCGAGCACGAGGCGCTTGCGCGCGCGGTCGGCGTAGAGAACCGGGTACTGCTCGTTGCGGTTGAAGAGCGAGAACGAGTCGTTCTTCGCGATCTGGATGTAAAAATCCTCGAAGTACTCGACCTCGGGGACGCCCTGCTGGACGTTCACCAGCAGCTCGATGATGTTGGTCTCCTGCTCGGGGCTCTGAAAGAAGAGCGTGCCCGGGACGGCCGCCTTCATCTGCGTCATGCCGAAGTGGACCTCCTCATCGGCCAGCTTCGCGACGTTGAAGTCGGCAAGTCGCACCTTGAGGACCGCGCCGCGGAGGTTCGGATCAGGGAGTCCGATCAGGATGTTCGCGGGCTTGATGTCGCGATGGCAGATGTTGCGGACGAGGTGCGAATACTCGACCGCGCTCGACACCGGGATCATGTAGTCGAGCACCCGGAAGAGGCGCTCGCGCATGTCGCAAGCGAGGAGATCCTCCTTGTGCGCGCGGAGCCGTGATCCCTTCAGTCGCTCCTCCAGGCTCATCTCGAGCCGCTCGAGGATCATGAACTCGGTGTCGACCTTGTCGCGGATGCTCGGCGGGAGGAAGTTGATGTCCTCGTTCTCGCCCGAGCACATCAGCTCGACGATGTTGGGATGTCCCTGCACGCGCTCGAGGAGCTCTTTCTCCATCTGGAAGCGCATGTGATCTTCTTCGCTCACGCCCTTCTGGAGGATCTTGATGACGATCGGCTTCCGGAAGTCGGTCTTCGACTCGAGCCAGCGCTCCTCGCCGAGGTACGCCTTGGCGAAGCGACCCGACCCGAGCTCGATCGGCATCCCGCGTGCATCGAGTACGAAGGCGTACGCGCGCGTACGCGTGATGTGGAACGTCGACGCGCGGTTCTCGCGCGGCTGCTGGTCGGCGCGGAGGCCGAGCGCCTGCGGCGGGACCGAGGGACCGACGCCTGGACCCCCG
>JANXVA010000037.1 GCA_025351875.1 Myxococcales bacterium
GCCGGTCGAGCAGTACGCGCCGGGCTCGGGACGCGTGAGCATCCGCGTGAAGAGGTCGAACGCGACGCTCGACCCCATCGCGAGCGGTCCGTAGTTGCCGTCGACGAGGAGCGTCGGCGGGGGCTTCGACGGGTCGTCGACCTCGAGCACCATCGCGAAGCCGAACGTCTTCGAGAGCTGCTGGATCGCGTCGAGGTAGTGCCGCTGCACGCGCGTGACGACGCCCTCGGAGTTGAACTGCGTGCGACCGCGACGGAAGGCGTCGAGGATGTAGCGGTTCTCGTACGCGGCCTCGAGGAAGCGGATCTGCTCGTATGCATCCGCGCCGGCGTCGTAGGCGAACGACGGCACGTTGCCGCTGTCCGAGAACTCGTCGGAGGAGAACATGTAGCCACGGCGGACTCGGCCCGACGGGTCGACGCTGCTCGAGTTCGTCGCGAACGCGGCGTACTCGGGGACGGGCGCGAAGTCCTTCATGTCGCGGTAGTCGACGACGTCGAGCCCGGCGCCCGTGCACGTCATGCCGAGCGTCGTGGCCGCGGCGTCGGGACGACAGCCGGTCGCGAGGCCGAAGCGCTCGGCGTACTGCGAGTAGTGGATGAACTGGGACGTCGTGGCTCCCACGTCGGGGAACGAACGAACGCCGAAGAGGCCCGGCGGATCGGAGAGACCGAGCGCCTGGTACGCCCGGAGCTTGCCGTCAGCGCTGCCCTGCACGGACATGCCGGGCGTGTTCCACACGTCGATGACGCCGCCGTAGCCCATGCGGAGCGCAGCGCGGTCGTACTTGCCCATCAGGTACATGTCGAGCGCCTGATCGCCCGGGTAGTCCATGACCGTGGAGGTTGCGAAGCCGTTGATGCCTCCGTTGATTTCCTCGTCGGTGATCGGGTCGACGTAGCGCGGGCCTACGCACGACGCACCATCGGTATTGCCCGGCGCGCAGGCCTTGAGGACCTTTCCGTTGTTCGTGCGGAGCTGCCAGTAGCGCGTGTCGTAGTTGAGCGAGTCGAAGGTGCCGGCGAAGTTGTGCCGGAGGCCGGCCGAGTGACCGAACTCGTGCGAGAAGACGCCGACGGAGTATTCCTTGCGCGCCCACTGGTAGATCTTGTCGCGATGGTCCTTCACCGCCGCGGCGTCCTTCGGGTCGACGGGGCCAAAGAGAGCCGCCGCCTTGCGCGCGAGGCCGATGAGGTGATCGCCGTCCGGCGCCTCCGACCGACACGCGTGCCGCTTCGCGCGACCGAGCAGGCTGCGACGCTCGAGCGTGCGCCGGAACATCGGGTTCATGCGGCCGAACGGAGAGGCGGTGGCGAGCCCACTCTTGCTGACCGGCTCCGTGGGGTTGAAGCCCGCGAGCTGCGCGACCTCGGGCGTGACGAGCTTGGACTCGAGGTCGGTGCCGCGCAGCTTGCGCACGCGACCCGCGAGCGCGTTGTTGCCCGGGCCGAGCTTGCCCGCCGTATCGAGCTCCTTCATGCGCGCGCGATACCGCGCGAGCTGCGGACCGGCGTGCGTCTTGGGGACGCCCGTCGAGAACGCGGCCATGGCCTTGGGATCGAACGCGCTCATGCGCTGCGCGAGCTCGGACGCAGACATCGGAGCGGGCTTCGCCGCGGTGCCGTTGGCCTGGTTCGCGGCTACCCAATCGGAGACGTCCTTGCCGGCGATGAACTTGTCGGGCGAGGTGGTGCCGTTGATCAGCTCGACGAGATCGACGAGCGAAGCCGCGGCGCGGTCGAGCGTCGACCCCCACTGGTTGACGCTACCGGCGACCTTCTCGCCGGTGAGCGGATCCTCGGCGTCGACCATGATTCCCCAGGGAGCCTGGGCCTGCGCAGACACGACGTAGGTGAAGAAGTTGTAGCGGAGGTCGCCCATGCGCGGGCTGAGCCCCGCCTCGCCGCATGCGGGGTCGTCCTTCGCGGTGTCGACGGGGTTGTGGCAGAGCACGAAGACGTGCGGGACCTCGGCGGTCGTCGACGAGCCGACCGGCGGCACGAAATCGTCGGCCCAGAGGGCAGGCCAGCCCATGGCTGCGTCGCAATCGGCGTCCTTGGTGCGGCGACACTCGGCGAGGCGACCTGCGAGGAGCGCGACGCGGATGCCGTCACTCCAGGTGTCGACGACCTTGCGACCGCCGTCGAAGATCTCCTCCGGGAAATCGCGGTTCACGTACCAGGGGATCGTCTTGATCTTCCGATCGCGCAGCGGAATCGTGCAGAGGTGGCTCGCCTCGTCGCAGCGTGAGCCGCGGCCAACGTCCTCGCACTCGTCCTCGGTGCCGTTGCCGTTGAGGTCACGATGGACGTCAGCCCCGGCGGGCGTCAGCTCGGGCGTCGCGCAGGCGAGCTTCTTCGGGTCGTGGGACTTCTCGAAGACGTTCCAGCGCGCGATGAAGCGGTGCCACTTCTCGTCGATGATGCCGTAGCGCCGGTCGTACCCGTAGCGATCGCTCGTGAAGAAGCCGAAGAGCTCCATCTTGCGACCGTCCCAGTCGGCGGGCTCGTAGTCGGTGTCGACGACCTTCTTGAAGGAGAGCCGGAGCTTCACCTCGCTCGGATTGCAGCTGATCCGCGGAGACTCGCCGACGAGCTGGCACGCGGGGTAGTCGCCGTACTCCTCGTCGTGGATGATCTGCGGTGACGCGAACGCCTTGTTGGTGACGTCGAGGTAGCCCGTCTTGAGATCGATCGCGGGCGCGTCCGGGCTCGCGGGATCGCTGACGTTGTAGTCGATCGGGTCCCACTTCACGCCGTAGAGGCCCATCTGGGAGACGGCATCGAGGTCGTAGGCGTCGGTGACGAGGTTCTTCGACCAGTCGACGCGGAGGTAGTCGCGCTGGTTCCAGGGACGATCCTTGTCGTTCTCCTCGACGATGTTGTTCTCTTCGCCGGTCTGCGAGTTGTAGCCGCGGCGCACGTCGAACTGCTTCGTGATGGTGAAGCTGGCGACGATCTGGCCGTCGGTGGTCGTGCGCGCGGGGACCTTCTTCTGCACGCCATCGGTGGCGGCGGGACGCTGCTCGTCGTTGCGTGCACCGCCGTTCGTCCCCGTGCCGTCGGTGTTGTCGATCAGCTCGTACGCGAGGCGCGCGATGAGCTTCGTCTCGGTGATCTCCCACCGGATCCGCACCGTTGGCTGGGCGTCGGAGCTCGTGAAGAGCTCCTCGGAGCCGGCGCCGGCCGCGACGTCCACGACCGTCGTGCGGAAGTAGAACTCGGGATCATCGGTGGCGTCCTCGAGCTTGTCGCCGACGAAGAACGTCTTCGGCAACGCGCCGATCTGCACCTGATTGATGGGATCACGCTCCGCCGCGCAACCGACCGCGAGCGAGCACCCGAGAGCGAGGGCGGCCAAACCGAACCGCGCCGTATTTACGAACCGCATTCAATCACTCCCCCCCGACGACGACGCGACTCTCCCAAAACGCGGAGCAACCGGGGCGGCGCATCTAGCACATGCCAAAGACGGCGCCAGTACCCACCCGTTGCATTCCGCAACACCCCTTGTTGGGGCGGAGCGCGCTTTCGTCTCGCTCGACTGTCCTGTTGCGTGAGAGGGAGAGCAGGCACGGGCACAGGCACGGGCGTGACACGCGCGTGGTCCGCACCTCGCGGGTCGGAGGCGCCCTCGCGGCGGGCCGATACTCAGCTCGCTACCGACCCTTGAACCGGGCAAAAATAGGCTCTTTCGAGATACTTAGCTTGCTCAGGACCTCCCTGCGCCGCAGGCGCGCCCTGGCCGCGGGTCTCCTCTCGACGTGCCCGTGCGCGGTGCCCGTCGCCTGGTCTTCTTCGCCCCCAAACGGCATTCCTCTGGGCAGTCGCGGCTCCGCTCACGCGCGACGGACGAGGAGCACCGCGAGGCTCCCGTACGCGAGGAGTAGCGCGACGAGCATCAGCGAGCTCGTGCGCTGCGAGAGGTCCGCGCAGAGCGGGCCGCCGAGCAGCGAGGTGACGTGACCGCGCGGCATGATGAGGGCGCCGGCGCCGGAGGCTCCGCCTACGATCCAGTCGAGCGCAAGGAAGACGCCGCGCATCGCGCCGCGACCGATCGCGGATCCTACCGAAAAATAGGCTGCGTACGCGCCGCCGCCGAGAGCGCCGATGCCCAGCGAGGTCGCCATGTCGACGACGAGCGGCGGATCCTGGGAGCCGTGCGCGAGCGCACAGACGAGCGCGCCGAGGACGCCACACGCCGCGGCGGCCATCGTGATCGCCACGACGACCGACGCGAGCGCCGCGCTCCGCGGCGCGGCACCAAGCGCAACTACGCCGCGAATGCCGCTCCGCAGCCCCGAGCCGCCGAGCGTCGCGCCGACGACGCCGTACGCGACCACCGGGAGGACGAGGAACGCGAACGCGCCGCGCATGACGTGATCGGCGCCCGTCGTGGTGCCACGTGCTCGCGTCGAGAGAGCGACGACGATCGCGAGGAGCGTCATCGCGACGATCGGGAGCCAGGCACGCGGGCTGCGCGCGAGTCGGAGCGCCGGGATCCGAGCGAGCAAGAGGGTCATGGAGTCCCCGTGTCGCTGGCGGCCGGCGGCGGCGGTGCCGAGGCCGCGGCGGGAGGCGGAAAAGAGCCCGGCGCAGGCATCGGGGGAGGCGGACGTGAAAGGAGCGTGCCTGGTCGCGGCGCGGCGATGCGCGCGCGGATCGCGTCGAGCGGCGAGACCGCGGACTCGATCGAGAGGACGTTCGTGGCGGTCCTTGCGGCGGCCACGCCGACGGCGCGCGCGATCGCGAGGAGGTCTGCGCCGGACACGACGATCGCGACAGCCGCATGGAGCACGCGCGACGCCGCGAATGTTGCGGTCTCGACCGTACCGATGGCGGACTCGGCCGCGAGGGCGGAGACGAACGGCGCGACCTCCGTCGCCGCGTTCGCAGAGACGATGACGCGGATCCGCGCTCCTGAGGTGCCCACGTGCGCGACGGCCGGCGGAAGATGCGTGAAGACGCCCTGCGTGAGCATGCCTAGCTGATCGCCCAGCGACGTCGCGTCGCGCACGGACGAGGTCGTCACGACGACGCAGGCTCCCGCGCTCGCGCGCGCGCGCAGCACCTCGAGGACCTTCGCGGGAGCGGCCTGGTCGAGCCCGGCGAGGGGCTCCTCGATCAAGAGGACCTTCACCCGCGACGTGAGCGCAATGGCGAGCGAGACGGCGCGAGCCTCACCCGGCGAGAGCGAGCGCACGCGGCGGTCGGCGAGGCTCTCGATGCCGAGCGGAGAGAGCCTGGCTCGTGCGGTCATCGCCGGCTCGCCACGGAGGCGCGTCGCGAGCTCGCAGACCTCGCTCACGCGGAGCGGATCCGGAAGCGCGGACACGAGGGGAACGTACGCGACGTGCGCGCGCGCCTCGTCGGGCGGCCCGCCGGCGACGATCGCCGTGCCGCCAGAGACCGGTAGAGCGCCGGCGAGCACCTCGAGGAGCGCCGTCGTTCCGTCGGCAGGCGCGCCGAGCACCGCAAGCACGCCCTTCTCCCACGAGAGCGTGAGGTTCTCGAGGTGCGACGGAGGGCGCTTCGCGCTCCCGCGCGAACGCGCACGGAGTCCGTCGAGGCGGATCACGAGTCCGCCTCCGGACTGTCGACGAGGATCGCGTCGCGCCGGACGAGCAGCATCGCGAACCCGACGACGAACGTGAGCGCGATGACCGCACGCATCGCGCGCCACGGATCGACCGTGCCGGGGGCGAGCGAGGTGCGGAGCGCGACGAGCGCCGAAGGAATCGAGAGGACGTCCCCCACCGCCTCGGGCAGCGACGACCCCATCAAGCCGACGACCAGCTCGGGCAGCGACACGACGGCGATCAAGAAGAGGTAGCCGCCGATGCGCGAGCGCGCGCCCACAGCCGCGAAGGCGATCGGCGCGACGACCGCGGAGAAGGCAATCGAGAACACGACCCCGGCGCCTGTCGCCTGGAGCATGCGCGGCACCGACGCCATGCGCGTCGCCCCGGCCGCGCCGACGAGCCCACACACCAGCGTGCCGCCCGCAACGCAGAGGGCGATCAGCGCCGCGAGGCCACCCACACGCGCGGTCAGGTACCCGCGGAGGGTCGTCGTGCGCGCGACGAACAGCGCACGGATCCCTTCGACGCGATCGCGACGGAGCGCATGCGCCGACGCCGCGAACGCGAGGAGGAAGCCCCCTCCCCAGGCGAGGGCGCTCGAGGCGAGGAGCGGCACGTCGTACGCGGGCGACTCCGGCCCACGTGAGGCGAGGACGCCCGTGACGAGCGCGAGGGCGAACGTCGTCGAGATGCAGATCGCGATCGACGCCACGGGCAGCACACCGCGACGCGCCAGCGACACCCCGAGCGCGAGGAGCGAGAGCAGCCGGATCGGCGCGCCCGCGCGTGCATGTTCTTCGAGGGGGGTGGGGGCGGCCATCCGCCATCGAAAAGACCACAGGATCGCGTCTTGTGCCAGCAGTGCTACTGTCCGCCGGACGATGAGCGTGCCGCGAGTCGACCAGGTGGACCCCGGCGAGCCAAGCCGCACACGGCTGGCCTGGCGTCGTGCCGTGGTCCTCGCGCTGCCCGTCCTCTATGTCGCAGGAAGCGCCGTGAAGACGGAGGAGACGTCGCCGCGAGCCTGGCTCGCGATCGCGATCGGCCTCGCGGTGGCCCTCTTCGGCGCGCTCTCCCACCCCGGCGAAACGACCCGCCAGGGCCGCGATCGGCTCTGGACCTCGGGCGCCCTGGCGCTCACCATCGCAAGCGCCGCGCTCACCGAGCGTTGGGCGTGGATCGCCTTCGCCCGCGAGGTCGCGCTCATCTTCTCCTTATCGGCGGCGATCCGCGCGATCGGCGCCATCGACCGCGACCCGGGCCTCGCGGCGCGCGCGACCGAGGCGATCGCCGCCCGGAGCATCGCAGCCGCACAGGTCCAGCGCCTCGCGCTCGCCGCCGTGGCGATCGCATGGGGCGGTGCCGCGCTCCTCGATGCGCTCGCGTGGACCGCGATCTCGCCTTCCTCATCCGAGTGGGCGGCCGTCCTCGGATCCGCCGGCGGCGCCGCCGCGCTCTTCGTCGTGGGCGCGGTCGCGCTTCTGACCGCGGGCGGCCGGCGGCTCGAGCTCGGAGCTCCGCCGCGCGCGCTCGCGTGCACGGCGGCGGTGGGCATCGGCCTCGTCACCGCGATCGCGATCGCGATCACGACCGGCGTTCACCCGGACGCCGCGGCGGCGTTCGGCGGAGCCCTGACCTGCCCGGTTGTCGTGGCCCTCGCCCGATCGCGTGATCCCCTCCTCCTCGCGCGTCGCGGTCGTCGCGCGCTCACGCTCGCCCTCTTCGGCGGACCGGTCGCGATGCTCGCCGCTGTCGCCACCGAGGGCCGCATGCCGGGCTCCGGGATGATCGCGCTCCTCGTGGCGCTCGCGACGCTCGGGATCGGCGCCGCGGCCTCGAAGCTCGAAGAGCCGCTCCTCCCCGTGAAGGGGCGCCTCCTCGATGCGCTCGCCGACGCGACGCGCGCTGCTCACGATCGCGAGGCGCGCTCGGCGATGGCGAAGGCACTCGTCCGGCTGCGCGAGGCCGCAGGGCATGGTGCCGCGCAGCCCGAGCTCTGGATATTGCATCCTACACGCATCTATACGGTCGACTCCGCAGGTTACCTGCAGGAGAAGCCCGCCGAGCTGCCACCGATGCTCCTCGACATCGCCCGCGGCGAGCCGGGCGGCACAGTGCGGGTGGACGTCCTGAACGCGCTCGAGGTCCGCCGCGCCGATCTGCGCCCGCTGCTCCGCTGGCTCGAGGACCGCGGCGCACTCTTCGCGACGCTCGTCGCAGAGGGCGACGAGCCGGACGGCGTCGTCATCGTGCCCGCGGGCTCGCGTACCGAGCCGCTCACGATCGAGGAGGTGCAGGCCGCGAAGCTCTTCGCCGACGCGTTCGTCGCGGTCTGCCAGGCGCGTGGCGCGCGAGAGCGACACCTGGAGCGCGAGCGCCAGCTCAAGGCCGAGATCGAGAAGCTCGACGACGAGCTCGCGACCGTCAGGCACACCTCCGCGCTCGACGGCTCGCGCAACACGCTCGCCTCGACGCGCCTCGCACGCCCGGCGACCGTCGGCATCTACTCGGCAGCGTCGCGGATGGCCTACGACGCGCTCGAGCGCCGCGTGCAGAACGAGGCGCCGGTCGTCGTGGTCGCTCGCGCGGGCGTCGACCCGGTGCCGTACATCGCGCGCGCGCACCTCTCCGGGCCGCGCAAGGAGCGCCCGCTCGTCATCGTCGACGGCACATCGTCGCGCGAGCACGACATCGAGCGCTGGCGCGAGAAGGACTCCTCTCCCCTCGCCCTCGCGGATCGTGGCTTGCTCGTCCTCGTCGACGGCGCCGCGCTGCCGCGCGACATCCAGGTCCTCGTCGCGCGCGCGCTGACCGAGCGTCGGCCGCCATGGGAACGTGCGATGCCGCTCGACGTCGCCGCTGCGCTGACCGCCACGTCCGCGCCCGACGTCCTCGTCGAACAGGGCCTGCTCGCGCCGGAGCTGTATGCACGCTTCGAGGACGGCGCCGACAGACCGATCGAGCTCGCCGGCCTCCGCGACCGCTCCGAGGACCTCTTCTCCATCGTCGCCGACCGCCTGGCCCGCGAAGGGCTGAGGGTCCGCGGCAAGCCGCTCGGGATCGACGCTGCGGCCTTCGCGCGCCTCGTCGAGTATCCGTTCGAGGGCGAGGACCACGAGCTCGCCTCGATCGTGACTCGCCTCGTCGCTCACGCGCGCGGTGAGGTCGTTCGCGCCGCCGACATGGAGGCGATCGGCCTTACCCTCGCGCCAAGCGACGCGGAGGCGACGGTTATTTCTTCGGAAGGGGCGGAGGCTCGACCGGCACGACGTCGGAGAAGCTGACGTCCACGACGATGCTCGGCTCGAGCATCGCACCGAAGATCTGGCTCACCTCGACCGACCCGTCGTGCACGGGTGCGGGTGCTCCGGGAAGCGGCCGAACACGCTCCGCTTCGACCTTCAGCTGCGCGAATGTCTCGCGGACGGCCTTGCGCATCTCGTCGGCGGTCGCCCAGCGCTCCTTCTTGTCGAACGCGAGGGCCTTGTCGACGACGCCGACGACCCATGTCGGAAGGTGCGGCGCGACGATGCCGAGCGACGGCGCGCGCTCCTTCATCGCCTGGAAGAGCCGCTCGGTGGCGCCCTTCGCGTCGTGGACGGCGCGGCCGGTTAGCACGCGGAACATGACCGCGCCGACCGCGAAGATGTCCGAGCGCCAGTCGACCTGATCGCTCTTTCCCTGGGCCTGCTCGGGCGGCATGTACGAGGCCGTCCCGAGCACGATTCCGGAGGCGGTGGGCGCCGCGGTGAACTTCGGATCGCGGAGTCGCGCGAGCCCGAAATCGAGCACCTTCACGACGCCCGACTTCGTGATGAAGAGGTTGCCGGGCTTGATGTCGCGATGAATGACGTTGCGAGCATGGAACGCGCTGAGGACGTCGAGGACCTGATCGGCGATGGCGAGGACGTCAGGCACGGGCAGTACGCCGCCGTTGCTGTTCATCCAGCCCTCGAGCGAGTCGCCTTCGAGGAGCTCCATGACGAGGAACGGCGCGCCGTCCGCGGTGGTGTCGTCGTCGAGGACGCTCACCGCGCCCGGATGATCGACCTGGTTTGCCACGTAACCCTCACGAAGGAAGCGCTCGCGCACGTCCTCGTGGGCCGCGATGAACGGGTGGAGCATCTTGATGGCGACCTTCTTGCCGTTCCGATGCGTCGCCGCATAGACCGCAGCCATACCGCCCATGTCGATCAGGCGATCGATGGTCCACTTGTTGTTGAGCGTTTGACCGACTCGCTTCTCGGCTTGCACACGCGGGTCAGTGGACGGAACGGCCATCAGCCCACGAGGATCGGAGGTTCACGAGGGTAGGTCAAGGCGCGCGATGCACGCCCGGCCGCACCAGGTACCGTCGCTCAGGTCAGTCCAAGCACCGAAACGCCGACACACACCACGAGGACGCCATATTCCAGGCGTGTCGTCGTCAACTCGGACAAGCGGGCCCTCACGCGCTCCCCGACGGCGTTGCCCACGGTGATCGCGAGGGCGACGACGACGATCGGCGCGAGCAGCTCGCGAGTGAAGAGCCCGCTGGACGCGTAGGCGACGACTCGTCCGAGGTGCGTCGCAAAGGCGACCGTGGCGATGGTCCCGACGAAGGCCGTTCCACGGAGGCCGGCGGAGAGCAGGACCGGCGCGAAGAGGACGCCGGCTCCGCCCGAGGTGCCTGTCATCGCGCCGACGACGAACCCCGCCGGCCCGAGCGCCGCTCGAGGGACCTCGAACACCAGCCAGCGAAGGGCACGTGCGACCGAGAGCGCAGTGATGCCGACGAGGAGCACGTGAAGCCCCCACTCGGGCAAGCGCCCCGCGAGAAGACCGCCGACGAAGGCACCAGGAACCGCGCCGAGGATCATGCGCAAGGCCACGGGTCGATCGATGTGGCGACGGAAGAGGATCGCGCGGTGGAGGTTGCCGATGAGCAGCGCCGGAGCCGTGATCGCGAGCGCCGCACGCGGGCCGAGCAGAATCGAGCAGAGCAGCAGCAGGAAGAGCCCGCCGCCCTGCCCGGCGAGCGTGGTCAGCACGCCGGCGCAGAGCCCGAGGAGTCCAAGCGCGAGAATCATGAAGCGAGGATGGGGCCGACCTGACCATCAATCCAATCGATTCTAATGATGATATCCATCATATTTTGTTATGCTCTGGCGGACGTGCTCGAGCCGCTCCGCCACTTCACGCTCGTCGCGCAGCACCGCACCTTCACGGCGGCGGCGCGCCACGCGCACGTCACGCAGCCGGGTCTGACCGCCTCGATCCAGCGCCTCGAGCGGCAGATGGGCGCGAAGCTCTTCGTGCGCGGGCCGGGCGGCGCGACGCTCACCGCGGCGGGCGAGGCGCTCCTCCCGCGAGCGCGTGCCGCGCTTGCCGCCGTCGAGGAAGGTCGGCGCGCCGTCGGCGAGGTGATGGGGCTCTCGGTCGGCGCCGTGCGGCTCGGCGCCGGCGCGACGGTGTGCACCTACTACCTGCCGCGCACGCTCGCGAAATTTCGCGCGCGTCATCCAGGCGTCCAGATCTCGCTGCGCGAGGCGAACCAGGATGCGCTGCTCGACGCGCTCGAGGCAGGTGAGCTCGATCTCGTCATCCTGGCGCGCGTCATCCAGCGCGGCACGCCGGGCGCCGACCTACTCCGTGCGGCCCGCTCGGGCCTCGTCCGCGAGAAGTGGGCCGACGACGAGCTCGTTCTCGTCGGCGCTCCGGGCGCCGACCCGAAGACCGCGGCGCTCGTGACGTTCGCGTACGGCGCCACGACGCGCACGCTCGTCGATCAGTATTTTCCCGGCGTGCCGATCGCGATGGAGCTCGGGAGCATCGCTGCCGTGAAAGGAAACACGCGCGCCGGGGTAGGCATCGCGCTCGTGAGCCGTCGCGCCGTCGAGCGCGACGTCGCCGCGGGGCAGCTCGTGGAGCTGCCGAGCGAGCACACACCGATCTCGAGGCCGCTCTACCTCGTGCATCGCGGGCGAGATCGACTCCCGCCGGCGGCAGCGGAGCTCCATCGCATGCTGCGTGAGCATGCGAAGCGCGCGCGCTTGTCCTGAGCGCGCGCCTCCGTCACGTCACGCGCGAGCTCTCACTTCTCTTCGTCGTCGTCGTCGCTCGAGTTCTCGTCGACGGCCTTGAACGCGACGCCCTTGGTCTGGACGGCCGTGAGCCGAACGTGATCGAGGAACCACGTCGTGGTCGTCGTCTTCCGCTTGCGCGGACCGGTCGTCTTCTGGCTGAACGTGAACTTGAACTCGACGTCGCCCTCGCACAGCGCCGGCGCGCCAGGCGACGTCCACGGTGCACCGCTGATGTGGGCGGTCCCGGTGACGCCGTCGGGCTTGCGCACGACGTTCGTGACGTTCGCGTTGATGAGCCCCTTCACCGTCGCTCCACACATGCCGGACGTGGTGAGCGGCGCATGCAAACGCAGCGCGTTGCGAAGCGACTTCTGCACGATGTCCGTCGGCACCTGCTTCTTACAACCGAGCACGGACATCGCGCTCATGACTGCCAGAATGCCGATTGTCGTAGCCGCCTTGCTCATGCGAACACCCTCCGAGTCCGAGGCTACACGACGCCCCCCGCCTCCATAAGTCACCCGTTGGGGTGTGGATCTACGGAACACCAGCCCGCTGGCCCACGGCACGTTGCGCGACCGGTGGCAGGACGTCAGTAGACGTGCGCGTGGGCGCGAGGATACCCGCGGAATCAATCTCGAAAATCGGACGCCGTCACGAGCCGAGGAGCGCGTGCGGAGATGGCCTTCGCGCGCGACCTTTGCAAGGATCCAGGCATGCACTTCGCGACTTCCCTCCTTGCCGTCTCGACGCTGCTCGCCCTCGCGTGCGGCTCCACCACGTCGAGGTTCCAGGACAACCCACCCGTCAACGACGGTCTCGACGGCGGCTCGTCGTCGGGAACGATCGGCGGTGGGAAAAAAGACGGTGGCGTCGGTCCGAACCAGACCGGATGCAGCGAAGCGGCGAAGCTCGTGTACGTCGTCTCCGATCTCAACGAGCTCTTCAGCTTCAAGCCGGACACGGGAACGTTCGCGAAGATCGGCGAGCTGAAGTGCCCGAGCGCGTCGACGCCGAACTCGATGGCCGTCGACCGCACGGGCGTCGCGTGGGTGAACTTCGCCGATGGACACCTGTTCAAGGTCAGCACCGCGGACGCGTCGTGCGACGCCACGACGTACGTGCCGGATCAGCAGGGCTTCCACACCTACGGCATGGCCTTCGCGACCAACGGAGCAGGCTCCACCGACGAGACGCTCTACGTCGTCGGCATCGAGGGCATGAACGCCGGCAAGGGTCTCGCGAAGATCGATCTCACCTCGATGAAGCTCACGACCATCGGCGATTTCTCCGGCGACCTCACGGGGCAGGGCGCGGAGCTCACCGGCACCGGCGACGGCCGCCTCTACGGCTTCTTCACGACCAAGCCCAACGCCAAGCTCGCGCAGATCGACACGAGCACCGGCGCCACGACGGACGAATCGACCCTCACCGGCGTCTCGACGGGTGATGCGTGGGCCTTCTCTTTCTGGGGCGGCGACTTCTGGTACTACACCGCGGCCAGCGGGCAGACGACGGACGTCACCCAGCAAAAGGCCTCGGGCGACAACTCGATCAGCGTCGTCAAATCGCAGATCGGCTTCCGCATCGTGGGCGCCGGCGTCTCCACCTGTGCCCCGCTCACGCCGCCGAAATGATGCGCGCCGTTCTCGCCGCCGAAAGGATGCGCGTCGTTCTCGCCGCCGAAATGATGCGCGTCGTTCTCGCCGCGACCCTCGTCCTCGGAGCCGCGTCTTGCAGCTCGAACAGCGCCACGCCCGCGGGCGGTGGCAACGGCAAGACCGACGGCGGCACGGTATTCGGTGACGGCGGCGGCGGCACCTTCGTCGACAGCGGCACGACGGTCGGCGCCGACGGCTGCACCGAGGCCGCGCGGCTCGTTTACACCGTCACTGAGGACAACGTCCTTTACAGCTTCTCTCCCGCCACGCTCACCTTCAAGGTCGTCGGAACCCTCAAGTGCTCGGCCGCGGCCAACCCAAACTCGATGGCCGTCGATCGCTCGGGCAC
>JANXVA010000040.1 GCA_025351875.1 Myxococcales bacterium
CGCTCCTCGGGATCGACGACGCGCTCGACCAGCTGGAGGACCCGAGCGCGGACCCCGCCACGCTTCGCGAGAGCCTCGTCTCGGCGCGCGACGGGATGAACCGGATGGTCGGCATCGTGCAGAGCATGAAGCTCCTCGCGCGCCTGGACACGGCGGAGCGTGAACCGGTGGACGTGCGCGCGACGCTCGAGGAGAGCATCGCGCTCGCAACGGCCGAGATCCGCTACCGCGCGCGGCTCGTGAGCGACCTCGCGGACGTCGGCGTCATCGAAGGGAGCCGAGCGCAGGTCTCGCAGGTGTTCGTCAGCTTGCTGATGAACGTCGCCAAGGCGCTCCCGGACGAACCTTCGGAGCACAACGAGATCCGCGTCGCAACGCGCCGTGACGGCACGAGCATCATCGTGGAGGTCGCCGACAACGGGCGCAGCAAGTCCAGCGACCTTCCGCAGCGCGGCTTCGATCGATTCTTCACGACGGGCGCCGCCTCCGGTGGCGTCGGTCTCGGGCTCTCGGTGACGCGCGACATCGTCGCCGCGCTCGGCGGTGCGATCGAGGTCGAGCGACCCGCGGGCGGCGGCACGCTCTTCCGCATCACGCTCCCGGGCACGCCGGAGCAGCTACCGCTTCCCGCCGCCGCCGTGAGCACCTCCACCGCCTCGGCCCGCTCGAGCTCCGTCCGCGGCCTCGGCAGACGCGGACGCATCCTCGTCGTCGACGACGAGCCGCTCGTCGGACGCAGCCTGAAGCGCCACCTCTCACCGCACCACGACATCACGACGGTGACGCGCGGGCGCGAGGCGATCGAGCTTGCGCTGACGGAGCCCTACGACGTGATCCTCTGCGATCTGATGATGCCCGACATCTCCGGTGCAGACGTCTACGACCAGGTGACGGCGGCGCGTCCCGAGCTCGCCGAGTGCTTCGTCTTCATGACGGGCGGCGCGTTCACGCCGCGAGGGCGTGAGTTCCTCCAGTCCGTCTCGGCGACGGTGCTCTCGAAGCCCTTCGACCTTCCGCTCCTCGACGCGACCATCCGCTTCGTCGCGGCGAGCGCACTCACCCTCGCCGAGGCCCCGGCGGCTAAGGGTCGTCGGGGCTCTCGAGACTGATCCGCCCGATCGCGCCAGTACGGAACTCGTGGATGAAGACGTCCGCCGCCTTGTGGCGGTCGATCTTCCCACCCGCGCGGAGGCCGCCGCGCTTCCGTCCGATCTCGTCGAGCAGCGCATCGGCATCCGCGGGCAGCTCCTTCAGCTTGTACCGCTGAAGAATGAGCTCGGGATACGTGTCGAGGAGGAGCTGCGCGCCGAACATCGCCACGTTCTCGTAGTCGAGCGCGGCATCGGGGATGGCACCGCCGAACGCGAGACGCAGGCCGCCGAGCGGGTCTTCGATCTTCGGCCACATGATGCCCGGGTTGTCCGAGAGGGTCATGCCGTTCTCGAGCAGCACCACCTGCTGGCCCTTCGTGACGGCCGGCTCGTCGCCCACGTTCGCGATCTTCCGCTTCGCGAGCGTGTTCACCAGCGTCGATTTGCCGACGTTCGGGATGCCGACGATCATCGCGCGAGCGGTCTTCCTGCCGCGCGTCGGCACCGCGACCTTGCTGCAGACTTCGGCGATCCGCTTGCGCGTCTCCGCCGCCTTCTCGGTGGTGATCGCGATCGCGACCACTCTGCCGCTGCCTTCCCCGCGTGTGGCGCCCTGCTCCTCGAAATATCGCAACCAGAGCTGGGTGATCTCGGGATCGGCGAGGTCACTCTTGCTGAGCACCTTCACGCAGGGCTTCCGACCGCGAAGCTCGGTCACGACCGGATTCTCGCTCGCGAGCGGCATGCGAGCGTCGAGCACCTCGATGACGACGTCTTGCGCGGGCATCGCCTCCTCCATGAGGCGCCGCGCCTTGTTCATATGGCCGGGAAACCATTGGATGCTCACGCCCCGCTTTTAGCACTGCGCCAGGCGCTCACGCCATGGATGCGTACTGCTGCTCGAAGTGGTTCTGGATCTGCGTCTGGCGCTCGAACATCGTGAGGTCGGCCATCATCTTCTGCGACCAGTACATGCTGACGTTCGAGTAATCCATCGCCGTCATCTGGAAGTGCTTGTGCAGGCCCGCGCTGATGTCCTTGCCCTGCTTCGACCAGGCCGACATCGCGCCAGCGATCTCGCAGTATTTCTCGAAGCTCATCGGCTCGGCGGCGCTCGGGCCCTGCAGGCCCATCTGCCCCGAGGCCATGTTGTCCATCGCGGCGGCGCCCATGCCCCCGTACTGCCCTCCCCCCGCGAACCCCTTCGCGTATTCGGTGGCGACGGCGCCGGTCGTGTCGCGGGTCATGCGGTCGAGCCAGCCCTTGGCGACGCGGTCCCACTTGGGGCGGTCCATCTGGTGCTGGGCGAGGAGGCCGTTGAACTCGTCGACACTGACGCTCGCCTGCTTGGCCTGGAGGTTGGCGTAGATCGCGATCGAGACGCCCTCGACCGGGTCGAGGAGCCCGCTCGCGGCGCCCGCGGCGACCATGTACTTCATGCGCTCGTTCATCGCGCGCATCGCCGCCTTGGTGATGAGCGCCTGGCCCTCCGCGGACATCAGGAAGCCCTCGTAGTGGCGGCGAAAGGTCGCGTGGGTCATCGCGCGCTGGACGGCGTCGCGGTAGCCCATCGCCTTGAGCATCGACGCGTGGCGCTCGGGCTCGCGCAGCGCCTCGGACAGCAGCTGCTCGTGGACCCAGTCGTCCTCGAGCGCGTTCGGGTTCTGGTGCGGGTTGAGCGGCCCCCACTCGTCGACGTTCTGGAGGTGCGCCGGGACGGCAACCTGCTCGCCGACACCTTGCAGGCCGTTGGCCTTGCGCCACACGTCGTTGAGGTTCATCTCCTCGTAGAACGCCTGCTTCATGCGCGCGTCGACGAGCGTCTTGACGTCCTCGGGGGTGCCGCCCTCGTTCTTGACGCGCGCCTCGGCGTAGCCCGTCCAGTAGGCGAGCTCCATCTGCTCGCGCTGCTTGAGGCGCTCGATCGGCTCGTCCGGACGCTCGCGCTCGGCGGCGTACTCGGCGTCGCGGTAGTCCTCCCAGTCGTCCTTGAACTTCATGAGGGCGACCTGCTTGTCGACGACGCCGCTCTGCGCGAAGTAGTGGGGCATCCCGCCGAAGTACATCGCGACCACGGAGTCGGGGAGGACCTGGTTGACGGTCTGGCAGGCCTGGCAGGTGACCGACTCGCTCTTGTGGGGCGTCGCGCGGCGAATCGGGCCGCCGCAGCGGTTGCACGCGGTGGGCTTGCCCATGCCTTGCTGCACGTGCGGCCACATCGCGCGGTACTGCGCGACGTGGACGTGGGCGTCGAAGCGCATCCACGTCTCCTCCGCCCATCGCTCGAAGGCGCGCAGGCCGCGCTTCATGTGCGCGTGCGCGGGCTCGCCTGATCCGGCCTCGCAGATGCGGTCGTAGTGCTGCGAGAAGGCGTCGTTCACGGCGCCGCGGAGGTCCTTGACCTGATGCTCGATCGCGCCGAGCGCGTTGTTGAGCGGGATCGGATCGATCTGGTTCTGCGCGATGAGCCCCTCGCAGCCGCCGTTCGCCTGCACCAGGAGCTGCGAGAGCTGCCCTCCCATCTGCTGGAGGTACTGGTTCCACTGCGCCATGATCTGCTGCTGCGCCGGGTTCATCGTTTGACCTTGTCTCGCGTCACGCCGTTGGTTTGATCGAGCCGGCGATCGGACGCCGGCAGTACTTGCACATGAAGTCCTGCGGCTGCTCCTGCGGTCCGCCGCAGTGCACGCAGTTGAGGTTCACGACCGACTTGTACTTGATGCCCGCCCAGGGGACTTCCTTCGACGTCTGCTGGGCGTTCGCGAAGATCGACGCGAGGCTGGGTCCGGCGGGGGCGGCGGCCGGCAGCTGGGCCATTGGCGCGGACGGCGGGATGCCGAGCGCGCGCTCGTAGGCGGCGACCTCGAAGTCGACCAGCCCCGCGATGCGCTGCTCGAGCGGCGGAAGTGTCGGGCTCCCGTGCGCGGCACCGCTCGCGCGGAGCCGACCGAGCTCGCCTTCTGCCCATTGCTGGAGGCCGAGGAGGACGATGCGCAGCTCGGCGGGCACGGCGCCTCGAGAGAGACGCAGGTTCGAGACGCTCATCGCCCGCTCTTGCGGATCGAACGGCGTGTGACCGTAGTGGCGGAGCAGCGTGTCCCATTCGCCGCCGCCGCCCGGCGGCGAGGAGATCGCGGCCCGCTGGATCGCGGAGAGATGCTGCACGAGCGCAGCATCGAGCGCTTCGACGGGCCCCATCACGCGACGGAGCGTAGCCGCTTACATGGACTCCGGACAGCCCGTCTAGCGCCGTCCCCGTACCTGAGGGAGCGATCGGCTCTGCCGGGGCATAAGTGGTTACAGTGGCCGCCGCGTCACCTCGCGATCGATCGCGCCCATCCGCGATCGATCGCGGGAGCACCAGGCTCGATCGATCGCGATCGCTCGCATATCCAGCGCCATCGGCGCTGGCATGTCGCGTGCTCGAGCACGGAACGTGAGCACTGGGCATCGGACCGTCGCAAGCCTCCTCGTCGCCGTGATCGCTCTGGTCGGATGTGGGTCGACGGACGGCGACGTCGTCGGCGCAGCGGTCGAGGATTACACCGGGAAGACCGAAGCGGACCCGAATGCGTCGACCGGCGCAAAACCCGCCACCTCGCTCTCGGCCGAGACGACGACCGCGGCCACGCAGGACCCGACGACGGAGCCCGCGGACGGCGGCGCGGAAGCAGGTGCTCCGGAGGCCGGGGCGCCGTGGACGTGCACGGGCTCGTACGGCACGGCAAAGGCGTCGAGCGGCGACTACTACGTCACAGCGTTCGGTTGCTGGAAGGACGCCGCCGGCGTCAGCCACGGTGACGCGGCCGACAACTGCATCCCGACCTGCCTCGCGCAGGCGAAGGCGGCGGGGCTCTGCCTTCCCGGCGACACCGGCAAGAACTGCGAGGAGCGCGTCACCTGGTACACGGCGGACGCAGCGCGCTTCGGCTGCCTCGCTCGCCTCAAGGTGACGAACCCGGCGAACGGGAAATCGGTGATCGCCGTGGCGCTCGATTTCGGTCCGTCGTGCACGTCGGTCGAGGCGAAGGTGAAGAAGGAAGTCCTCGACGCGAGCGGACGCGTCGACCGCTTCCTCTTCGGCTCTGATCAAGGCGTGCTCGATCGCTCGCTCGTGCACGTGACGGAGGTCGCCGCGTCGACCCCGCTCGGCCCCACCACGCCCTAGACGCACGCGCGCCGCGCTCGCGTCAGCGCCCCTGGACGACGGCCGCGACGGACATCGACGTCACCAGGAACACGATGATCGCGACGAGGCAGCTCGCGGCTTCCGACAGGCTCATCTCGTTCGGGCATCGATGGGGGCTGCTGCGTCTCGCCCTCCGACACGCGCCTAGCTGACGGCACGAGGTCGACGAGCTGCTTGCCGGAGGTCTCCCTTCGAGCTCGTCAGCAGGCGACGACATGCCAGGTGATCTTCACCCGACCGGCGCTGAGAGCCGCGATGGCCGTGAAGGCCTGCTCGCTCAGATCGAGGTCGCCGTGCGCGCAGCCGGGACACAGATCAACGATGCGGACCTTCACGCTGCCCTTCGGGCCGGTGACGAGCGCGCACTGGCCGCACCAGCTCTTCGCGTATTGCGACTTGTTGAGCGCGGCGACGTTCAGGTCATTCGGGCTCGCTTTGAAGCCGCACGCGCCGGTACCGTCGGCAGCGTAGTACGTCGCCTGCCCGGAATAATCGACGGTCGGAGCGGCGTCGGCGGAAGCCTCGCTCCCTCCGCTCGAGCCGTCCGACGCCACCTTGCCGTCGGAGGTGGCGCCGTCACCGGAGGCGACGCCGCCGTCGACGATAGCGCGGTCGAGCGTCGAGGAATCACCGGTGTCGTCGGACGAGCAAGCGAGCAAGAGCCCGAGCGGGACCGCGACGAACATGAGGCGACGCATCGACCCATCGTAGCCCAGCTGGGTCGATGTGCCGCCTCGCGCGCGCGTCACGTGTTCCGCTCGCATGGGGGGGCTCGGCTCGATTACGCTCGACCCGTGGCGGGCCCAATCATCCAGATCTTCGGGAAAAAGAAGGACAGCGAGACCCGCAAGGCGGAGCGCTGGTTCAAGGAGCGCGGGCTCAAGGTGCAGAGCGTGGAGCTCAGCGAGAAGGGCCTGTCCCCCGGCGAGCTCAAGAGCGTCGCCGCGCGCGTCGGCGGCGTCGAGGCGCTCATCGATCGCGACAGCAAGCGCTACGTCGACAAGGGCCTCAAGTATTCGGCCCCCACCGGGCCGCGCATCGAGGCCCTGCTCATCGAGGATCCGCTGCTGCTCAAGACGCCGATCGTGAGGCGCGGCGCCGACGCGACGCTCGGCTTCGCGCCGGACATCTGGGAGACCTGGAAGTAGTCCTTCCTACATCGGCTGAGTCATCGATCGTCGGATCGCGGCGAGCGGCGCGGCGTCGTCGTAGATCACCTTGCCTCGCTCGAGCCTCACGCCGAGGCGTGACCAGATGCGCGCGAGGTCGACCGCCGCGGGCTGCGTCGCCATGCGGGCGTAGGTCTCCCGGAGCACGGGGACGCCCGTCGCGGCATCGCCGACCTCGAGCACCTTCTCGATCGGCCAGCTCACCGAGATGTTGCCTCCCTGCGCGACGATCGCGCGGACGGCATCGACGAGCGAGCGCCGGTTGCTCGTGCGCTCGCGGATCTCGACGTCGGCGGCGAGACAGAAGAGCGCGCCACCCCAGTACGCGCACGTGGGGGCGCACGTACTG
>JANXVA010000046.1 GCA_025351875.1 Myxococcales bacterium
TCGTCGCGCGAGACGAGGCCGTCGCCCGAGTGGATTCCGAAGATCGTGGCCAGCTCTTGGCGCATGTCGTTCGCGAAGTTGTCGCGCTTATCGCGGATCGCTTCTTCGACTTCGACCGTGTAGACGAGGCGGAGGCCGCCCTGGAGGTCGAGGCCCTTCACCACGCCGAACGTGATGCGCTCCTTCACGTAGCTCGGGCACTTGATCCTGCCGTCACTCATGCCCTCGAAGGTGGGCCAGAGCACCACGAGCGAGCCCAGGAAGACCGCGGTGACGAAGCCGACCTTCGTGCGCCACGCGCCATCCATGATCGGCAGCATGCCGATCAGCGCCCAGACGACGATGAGGGACGAGATGACGAGTCCCCAGAAATTGTCGGCCTGGAAAAAGAGATAGGCAGCGATCGCCGCTACGGCAGCGAGGATGAGCGTGTTGCGCTTCGACGGCGTCATGAGTCCTGGGTTTTCGTGCGGCGGGCGAGACCTGAGGCCGTACGGACGGCGCGCGCTCGTGACGCGTGCTTGGCGTTGAACTGTCGAGACCCTTGATTCATTTCTTGTCGGAAGCGCCGGCCTTGGCTTCCTTGAGGTCTTCGAGGTCCTTGTCCTTCTTCTCGGTGGACACGGTGGCCTCGAACGGCGACAGCGCGCTCGCGAGGACCTGAACCGTCGTGCCCGGCGCGATCTTCACCTTCGCGATGCGCTCGTCGAGCTCCATGAGCTCGCCGATGAGGCCGGCCTGGGTGACCACCCGATCGCCCTTCTTCAGCGAGCCACGGGCCTCTTTTTCCTTCTTCTGCCGGCGGAAGCTCAGGAAGAGGAAGGGGACGAGAATGAGGAACGGCAGCAGCATGGTGACCATGCTGGGCGGCGCGGCGGCCGGTCCTGCACCTGCCGGGGCGGCTCCACCGGGAACGGCGACACCGGGATTTCCCTGGGGCTGGACTGCTTGGAAGGAGAAAGACATCGGGGATCAGGCTCCGGCACGAACCGCATGAAACCGAGCTGGAAAAAGCCCGTTCACGCGGCGAAACCGGGGGATTAGTCGAGAACCCCCTGAGGGTCAATCGAGGTGCGGCAAAGGCTCAATCATCGCGTGCGCAACGGAAGCCAACGTTCGGCCCAGCTTCGCGGACCGAGCCCCAGTTCCGGCTCGTCGTCCGGGCGAGCGAGGGCACGCTCAGCCATCCCCCACCCCGCAGCACATGGCTGGCCCCCGCGCGCGGAGAGAGCTCCGAGACGCTGTCGGCGTACCAGTCTGCGACCCATTCCTCGACGTTACCGCTCATGTCGAGGACCCCATAGGGGCTCGCCCCCCCGAGGTGGGCGCCGACCTTCGACGGGCGCTTGCCGGAACAGCTGCGGTTGGTCGTCTCGCCGGCGAGCGTGGCCGCGACGCCGCAGCCGTGACCTCCGCCCCACGGGTAACGGATGGGGGTCGTGCCACGCGCGGCGTTCTCCCATTCGACCTCACGCGGTAGGCGCTTGCCGACCGCGAGGCAGAACGCGTTCGCGCTCGACCAGGGCACGCACGAGACCGGCAGCTGCGGATCGCCCAGGTCGAACGTGCACATCGGGCTCGTGCGCGAGGGACGGGCGCACGCGCCTCGCTCGACGCATGCGCGATAGGCAGCGACAGTCACCTCGGTACGATCGATCCAGAACGCCGGCACCGCGACGCTGCGGGCCGGTCGCTCGTTCGGAGGCGCGTTCTTGTCGGACGTGCCCATCGTGAACCGACCGCCCGGGATCCGGAGCATGCCGTCCTTGAGGACCGCAGGCTGGCGCTGGAAGGGCACGCCCTTCGGGCCCGCGGTCGGCGGGATCGCGCCCTCGTCACCGTCGGCCTCCGGCGGCGCGGAGGCGGCGGTGCCCGCGGGCGCCCCCGATACCGCTGCCGCTGCGCCACTTCCGGGGGGTGCTGCAGACGACGGCGGCGCGGTCTGGGCGGGCGCGGTCGGCTGCGGTTGGCCTGGCGTCGGCGGCTCGGCAGAGGGCCCGGCGTCACGCTGCGCGAGCGCGATCGGCATCGGCGCAAGCGCGGCGATCACGAGGATCGCGCCGAGCAAGCGCCCTGCCCTCACGCGCCGATCCTCACGCCGTCGATGCTCTCGTTGGTCATCGTTCGATCGATCATGACACGGGCTCGCCGCGCGGGCGATCCTCAGCGGCTCGCGCGTCCACGTCGCGTTCGGCGGAGGCGAGCGCGTCATGCATCGCTTCGAACGCACGTCGAGCACGCTCGGCACCGGGGCCCGCATCGGCGACGCCGCGCGCGGTCAGGTGTTCGGCCACGAGGCGGGCGACCTCCGCGCCGTCGAGCGCGGAACGCTGCGCGCGCGCGCCGACGGCGAGGGCCGCTCCCGCGCAGGTCGCGGCGATGGCGGCGGGCGCTCCCGGGGCTGCGCCGTCGTAGCCGAGGGGCAGCGCACGCACGCGACGCTCACGCACGATCGTTCGTGCAGCCTCGGGCAGCGTTGGGTCGCCGCTGGAGGAGAGGACGCCGAGCACCGCGCCCGGCGAGAGCGGCGCGACCGCCGCAGACGACGCGATACCGCGATCCGTCGCCATGACGAGCTTCGGACCGCGGCGGGCCATCCCTCCGCGCGCGTGCTCGCGCGACGCGAAGACGTCCACGGTCGTACCGCCACCGGGCGTCGGCATCACGATGCCCGTCGCGCGCAGTCCGAGCGCGGCGGCCAGCAACGCGGCCGTCATCGCGAGGGCGCCGTCGGCGGTCTCGAGGTCGTCGAGGACCCATCGCATCGAGACCGTCGCGCTCCCGGCGAGTCTGGACTCGGCCGCACGCGGCAACGCGTGGTCGGTATCGGAGAACGAGAAGGTCCGGCGACCTTGCTCGTCGGCCAGCATGTTGTCGCAAATCGCCGTGAGGTCGGCGACGTCGAACGAGGTCCCGGTCACGCCGACAAAGAGCTTTGGAATGCGCCCGATGCCAGGAAAACCAGGGGCCCACGTGAGCGCATCGGTGAAGGCCGATTTCAGCTCGCGCGCGAGCAGGCCGCCGTGTGCCATCGGCTCGTCGATGGGCTCGAGGATCGTGATCGCGAGAGCGCGCGCGAGCGTCTTCACGAGGCGGGCGCCCGGGAACGGGCGCAGCGCGGACACGGACACCGCGCCCACGTCGTAGCCGCGGCTTCGCAGCTCGGCGACACTGTGAAAGAGCGCATCACCCACGGGCCCCATGCCGACGAGCATGAGCGGTGCCTCGCCCATCGGAGCCTTCTCGAACACGTCGTGACGACGGCCTGACACGTTCGCGTACTCGCGAAGTGCGCTGCCGAGCGCGAACGGCACGCGCTCGCCAAAGGCGCGATCGCCGATCGGCGCGAGCGAGGGGTGGGCGGGGTCGTGCAGCGCCTTCATGCGCGACGCGGGCCCGACGAAGCCCTGACAAGCCTTGTCCGGCGGGAGCGCGATCATCGCGTGCGCGCGGCCGGCGCCCGGGCCGATGTGTCCGTGGGAGTGGACGACGACGAACGGAACGCCGCAGTCCTCGGCGGCGCGGCGAGCGATGAGCGTGAGATCGAACGAGTCCTCGGGGCCCGAGGCGCAGAGCACGCCCCACCCGAGGTCCGTCAGCGCAGCGAGCTCCTCGCCGCCGTGCCCGGAGAGCGCATGAGCGACGACGGAGAGGCGCGCTTGTGCGATCCGGCGCATCGCCTCGCGCGCGGCGGCGAGAGACTCCGCGCGCGCGAGGACCGCGACGCGCTCGCCCTTGCTCGCGGCATCACGGCAGGCGATGAGGAGGGGCTCGGCCGAGCCTGCGGAGAGCGCGTTCGAAGCGTCGCCGAACACCCGGCTCCCGATCGCGGCCTCGGCGAGACCCACGGCGGTGGACGCGTCGCTCAACTCCATCCGCGCCGCGGGGCTGCGGGGGCCGACTGAGGAGTCGGTGGGTGACTCCGCCGTTCGCTCGAGCTCGTCGTGCATGACCGGGAACATGCGCGAACGCGACGCGGTGCGCAAGAGCGGGAAGCGCCGTGACGGCCAGGAGCGTGGCGCGCGGGCGAATGCGATCAGCGGCCCTGGTTCGGGGCGGACGGGAGAGGTTCGATGCGAGGACTGGGCGCCGGACGTGACGCGGGCGGTGTCGGGTTCGTCCCGCGCGCGGGAGGAAGCACCGCCGGAGGTCCGGGCGGGCCGTCGCCGAGGTACTTCACGCAGACTCCCGCCGCGTGGGCGCGGGAGTAGCCCACGTCGATCGACGCGCGCACGACGGCGTCGCAGCCGAGCGTCGCAGCCTTGTCCGTGAGCGCGCGGGCCACTGCCTCGGGCGTGGCATCGGTACCGAAGCCGATCGCCTGGACGATCGCGATGTCGAAGTACGGTCGCGCAGGAGTCGCCTGGTCGACAAGGTAGAGCTCCACCGCGTGACCCGTGCTCGGCTGGGGCGCGCGCAGCATCGCGACGTGCGTCTCGCGGTGACCGCAGCCGAGGACGCCGAGCGCCGAGAACGCGACGAGAGCGACGCCCGTGCGCCTCGCGAGCGGCGACATCAGAGCCCCTCCGCGGGTGCAGGCGCAGGCGCAGGCTCAGCGGGAACGGCGGGCGACTCCGTCGGTGGGATGAGTGGTTGCTCTCCGGGCGGGACGACCTGTGTCGAGAATGCGCGACCGAACACGGAGACGACCATCACCTCGTCGTTGGCGGCGTAGACGCGCGTGCCCGCGCACGTCGCTCCCAGGCCACACGTGTAATAGAAGGTCTCCACGTGCGTGCGCCCGACCAGCTCGAAGCGCGCCCGGATGCCGTCAATCACGGCGACGTTGCCGCCGATCTCCGCCGCCTTGCGGACGAACTGAGGCATGAGCGTGTCGACCGTCGCCTCCTGCTGCGACGCGTGGACCTCGACCACGCCGAGGTCGACCGCGCCCGGAGGGGCCTGCCCCGTCGAGTAGATCGCGACCGGGCCCGTGTACGCCGGCAGCTGCACCGGGCCGGTGCGGATCGCGCTTCCGCCGACGGAGGAGCATGCGGCGCTCGCAAAGCCGAGAACGGCAACGAGACAGGGCGCTCCCGCGCGACACATCCACCCACGATCGAGCCGCGAACCCATGCCCCCGATCATGGGCGCACAGGGCGATTCTGGCAACCGGTACGCCGCGCAAGGATCGCGCGGCGCACCGGGCGACCCAATCAGAGGAGGTTGGCGGCGATCTCGGCGAGCTCGCTGCGCTCGCCTCGCGTGAGGACGATGTGCGCTGCGACCTTCTCGCCACGGAAGCGGTCCGCGGCGACGGCGAGGCCGTTCGACTGGCTGTCGACGTACGGGTTGTCGATCTGGCCCGGGTCGCCCGTGAGGACGATCTTCGTTCCGTCACCGGAGCGCGTGATGATCGTCTTCACCTCATGCGGCGTGAGGTTCTGGGCCTCGTCGACGATGATGTACTGCTGCGGTAGAGAGCGACCGCGGATGTAGGTGAGCGGCTCGACCTGGAGCTGGCCGCTCTCGAGCAGCTCGGCGTAGGCGCGCGGGCCCTTCTTCGTGCCGCTCGAGAACAGGAACTCGAGGTTGTCGAAGATCGGCTGCATCCACGGGTTGAGCTTCTCGTCGACGTCGCCGGGCAGAAAACCGATGTCGCGACCGAGCGGCATGACGGGACGCGAGACGAGCATCCGCGTGTACATACCGTCTTCGACGGTGCGCTTGAGGCCTGCCGCGAGCGCGAGCAGCGTCTTGCCCGTACCGGCCTTACCGACCAGCGTGACGAGGCGGATGTTCTCGTCGAGGAGGAGGTCGAGCGCGTGGCTCTGCTCCTTGTTGCGCGGGCGGATGCCCAGCAGGCCCTCGCGCGGCGTACGCAAGCCGATGATCTCGCGCTTCGTCGCGTCGTAGCGACCGAGCGCGGTGTGCGACGGGTTCGCGCGGTCGCGGAGGAGCACGCAGAGGTTCGCGGTGAGGATGCCGCGCGTGCCGGTGTCGCCGTTGGTGTTGGCGGAGCGGTCGATCTTCTCGCCGCGCTCGGGCGCGATGAGCGACGGGTTCGGCGCGAGGCTGCCGTCCTGGAAGAACGAGTCGATCTCCTCGGCGGAGACCTCGATCTCGGTGACGCCGTTCTCGGCGTTGGCGTTGAGCTCGACCCGCTGGTTCTCGTACGTCTCGGCAAGCATGCCGAGGG
>JANXVA010000082.1 GCA_025351875.1 Myxococcales bacterium
CATGCCGCAGCTCGCCTCGGATGGGACGTTCGTGCTGCTGAAGCCGGAGCAGCTGCCGGTGGACGCTCTTGCCGTCCTCGACGAGCGCTTCCACGACGAGGTGTTCCCGATCCTCACGCCCATCGCCATCGACCCTGGCCATCCCTTCCCGCACGTCCGCAACAAGAGCCTGAACCTCGGCGTCATGCTGTCGCGCGAGGGTGAGACCGAGGCCGGCTTCGGCGTGGTGCAGGTGCCCATGATGCTGCCGCGCCTCCTCGAGGTGCAGGGCCACATCAAGACCGAGACCGGTGTGCCGATGAAGCACGCCTTCGTGCTCCTGGAGGACCTGATCGCGCGGCATGTCGGGACGATCTTCCCCGGCGTGAAGCTGAAGGGCGTCTATGCGTTCCGCGTCACGCGGAACTTCGATATCGAGATCGACGAGGAGGAGGCCCAGGACCTCCTCCAGACCATCCAGCAAGAGCTCCGACGGCGCGAGCGTGGCGCGGCAGTTCGTCTCGAGGTTGCCGGTGAGCCGACGCCGGACTCGCTTGCCAAGCTCGTCCGCGCTCTGAAGCTCGATCCGGAGCGCGACGTCTACCGTTCGCCGTTCCTCAACGTGTCGGACCTCATGGGGTGGGTGCCGCGCGAGGAGCGTCGCGACCTGCGCGAGGATCCTTACAGCCCGCAGGTGGTCCCGCCTCTCCGCGACGCCGAGGACATCTTCTCTGCGATCAGGGAGGGGGACATCCTTCTCCATCATCCGTTCGAGTCGTTCGACCCCGTGGTCGAGCTGATCACGCGGGCCGCCGAGGATCCGGACGTCCTCGCGATCAAGCAGACGCTCTATCGCGCGGGGGGCGACTCGCCGATCGTGAAGGCGCTCGCGCGCGCCGCAGAGCTCGGCAAGCAGGTCACTGCGATCGTCGAGCTGAAGGCGCGCTTCGACGAAGAGTCGAACATCCAATGGGCGCGTACGCTCGAGCAGAGCGGCGTTCACGTCGTTTACGGTCTCCTTGGGTTGAAGACGCACGCGAAGTGTCTTCTGATCGTTCGGCGCGAGCGCACCGGCGGACTGCGTCGCTATGTGCACCTCGCGACGGGCAACTACAACACCACGAGCGCGCGTCTCTACACGGACGTGGGGCTTCTGACCGCGAAGCCCAACATCGCGGCCGACGCCTCTTCGCTATTCAATCTGCTCACCGGCTACAGCGCGCCGGCGAAGTGGAACTCGCTGGTGGTCGCGCCTCTCGGGTTGCATGAGGCGGTGCTCGGCCTCATCGCGCGTGAAGCGGAGCATGCGCGGCAGGGGCGGCCCGCACGCATCGTCGCGAAGATGAACTCGCTCGTCGACGAAGACGTCATCGAGGCGCTCTATCGTGCTTCGCAGGCGGGCGTGCCGATCTCGCTGATCATCCGAGGCATCTGCTGTCTGCGGCCTCAGGTTCCAGGAGTGAGCGACAACATCGAGGTGCGTGCGATCATCGATCGCTACCTCGAGCATGGGCGCATCTTCCACTTCGCGAATGCCGGCAAGGACGAGGTCTACATCTCGAGCGCCGACTGGATGCCGCGCAACTTTCATCGGCGTGTCGAGATCATGGTGCCGATCGAGGACCCGGCCGTTCGCGCGCGGCTCATCGACATCCTCGCGATCCAGTGGTCCGACAACGTGAAAGCGTGGGTGCTCGAGTCACACGGGGCGTACGTGCGCGTGGTTCCCAAGCCGGGCGCTCCGCTGATTCGCAGCCAGCAACGATTCATCGAGCTCACACGTGACAAGGTAAAGGTCGCCGATCAAGCGGCGCGGCCGCTGAGCCGTTTCCACATGAACCCCACGGCCCAGAAGTCGCCGCTCGAGGGTAAGGTTCCGCGCGCACAGCGGCGGCGTCCGCGCCGCGACGACCCGTGATCGTTTCACGTTCACGCAAGTAGCGCTCGTGGGTCCTCGTCGTCGTAGCGATACGGCGTATCGACGATTGGGATGAGAAAGAGCGGAGTTCGACGGTCGCAGATGGGTAGCCACGGGTGGTGGAACGCTGCACGATCTGCGAGCGCATCGCGCATGGTGGTGAGGAAGCCATCGACGCGAGCCACCTTGTCTCGCGCTTGCTCGATGGTGTTCAGCGTCTCGTCGTAGCTCCATGATTCGAGCCGCGTGTTGCCGGTGACGACGCGTGCAGCGGTGCGTTCTGCTTCGAGGTTTCCGAGCGTGGCGGTCGCGGCGACGCGTACGGCGATCTCTCCTCGCTCCGTGAGTCGGACCCACCGTGACCGTCCGTCCCGTCGGTGCCGCTCGCGCGCGACGAATCCGAGTAGCTCGAGCGCCTTGAGCATTCGGCTCACGACGGGCGCGGTCACGCCGAGCAGCCATTGGATGGTCCCCTGCCCAACGCCGTCGGGATACACCTGCACGATCCGCAACATGTCGAACCGCGCGGGTGTCAGGTTACTCAGCCAGATCATCCGTCGCGTAAGTCTGACCACCTCGATGTGCACCCTCTTCACGCCAAAGAAAATCGCGTGCATCTCCACCTCCCGCGGCGCCCTACCGCCGCCCCGACCCGAAGCACCCTCCATGCCAACCGGCCCGCGCCCCCCCCGGCACGGGCCTCCCGAAAAGCCGGTAGTTGCCTTGCTAACAATCCGCCAGCGTGACGTGGGACGGGTTGGGGGGTGGCGGGGACAGGGGGAGGGGTGGCCGCGGACAGGGGCTCAGAAGGTGGTGGCGGTGAGCCAGTCGGCGGTCATCGTGGAGTGCATCGCGGTGACGTTGCTGGGCTCCGTGATGAGGAGGCCCACCTCGCGGTTCTTGGTGAGGGACGTCCAGCTCAGGTTGATGGAGCCCGCGTACGCGAGGTTGCCGTCGACGACGACGGCTTTGACGTGAACTCCTGGGCTCTTCATGTGCCGCGCCTCGATTCCATGGGCGGAGAGGAAGGCCGCCGCGTCGGCGTTCGCCGTGATCCAGCCCGGGTCCGCGAGAAGGACTCGCACTGTGACACCCGCCGCTTTGCGCGCCGCGAGGGCGTCACGCACGTCGTTGTCGGCGAGCTGCATCGATTCGACGAGGAGGTCCGACTTCGCGGACGCGATGAAGTCGAGCAGACGCTGCTTCGCATTGACCGGGGAGACGAGCAGTCGCGTGCAGGTGAGGTCAGGATCCTTGCGCGCAAAGTCGGCGTCGAAGAGCTTCACGAGCACGTCGACGTCCGCTGCATCAGCGTCGCGAACGACGAAGTTGCGCTCCATCGTCATGCGGAAGGCGGCGTAGTTTCCCGTCGAGATCACCGCCTCGGCTGCGTCGACGATCAGGACCTTCGCATGCATGAACTGGAACTTCGTGTCGCTCCAGATCACCTCCGCGCCCGCGGCTAGCAAGCGGTCCATGTACTTCTGGTTCGTGTTCTTCTGGGCCACGTCGAGGATGATTTGCACCTTCACGCCAGCCCGAGCCTTTGCCTCCAACGTGTCGATGATCGGTCCCGTCCCGATCTCGTAGACCATCACGCGGATCGTCTTTGCCGCTCGCGCTAGCACCGACACGAAAGGCGTAGCGCCCGCATCCGGGAGCACCCAAACCTCGAGCGGCGTCGTTCGCGGAACCAGTGGCGAGCACGCTGGCGTCGCCCCGACAGGGGGCGGTGTCGGCTCGGTGCCGGGCACCCCAGGCCCGTCGGGCGTTGGTTGCTCGACGACGGGGCCCTCCGTGGCGGGCGGCACATTCGCGTCCGGCGCCTGCGACGTGCACGCCGGGAGCGTGCAGGCGAGACTCGCGACGACGACGGGAGCAAGGAGGTGAAGGCGGAGGCTTGAGGGCTTCATGCGCCTCACCGGATGTCACTCACCCAAGGGACCAGCCACTCAAAGGCACTCAAACCCCACTCAGCCGTCCGCCAGGACCAGATTTGTCCGCGGATCCAGGCGGTAGCCGTCGTCCTCGGTCAGGACGAC
>JANXVA010000100.1 GCA_025351875.1 Myxococcales bacterium
ACGCTGATCGACGAGCCCCTTCCGCGCGCGCCGCAGATCCCGCAAAAGCGCGGCGTCTCAGCGGTCGCGCTCATCGGCATCCTCTTCGTGATCGTCTCGGTCGCGGGCGGCGGGATCGCGTTCTTCGCGCTCCGCAACAGCGGCACGCTCTCGGCCGTACCGCAGCTCGACGAGAACGGCCGCGAGTCGCTCAAGATCGGTTGCACGTCGTGCCCCGACGGAACGAACGTCGTGCTCGGCGCTTCGAGTGCAACCGTCTCGGGCGGCGCGGCCGTCCTCCCCCTTCCCGCGCCGCTCTCCATCGGTGAGAACAATCTGACCGTGAGGATCGAGCGTCCGTCCGACGGGCGCCACGAGGAGGTGAAGGTCCATGTGCCGGTCGCCTACCGCGTGCGGGCCGACCTCTCGACCCTCTCGGCGAAGCCGCCCACGATCACGGTCCGCATCGAGGCGACGCCCGGCAGTGAGGTCAGTGTCGAGGAGAAGCCCGTCTCCCTGGACGGAACAGGCCGCGGCGCCTACGCGATCGAGCTCACGAAGGAGACCGAGGGCACCGGCGAGGCGAAGACCTTCGAGCGGAAGATTCCCTTCGCGATCACGCCGAAGGGCGGTAAATCCGAGACGGGACAGCTGACGGCGCGCACGGCTATCGTTCCACTCGCGCTCGACGCCCCCGGCCGCGAGCTCGTCACGGACAAGGCGAGCGCCGCGGTCGCGGGACAGACGCGCGCCGGGACCGTCATCACCATCGACGGCCAGGCCGTTCCGGTGGACGCGCAGGGGAAATTCGGCGTGCGGGTCGAGCTCACGGCCGTCGGCGACAAGCCGCTCGAGATCGTCGCCTCCGCGCCGCCGCTCGCCCCGCGCATCGCCAAGGTGAAGGTCACGCGCGTCGCTTCGCTCCCCGAAGCCGCAAAGGGCGAGGACGCACAGAACCCCATCGGTTACGACGTGTTCGGCGCCGACCCTTCATCCAAGGTCGGACAGAAAGCCGTCGTCGAGGGCGAGGTCGTGGAGATTCGCCCGACCGCCGGGCACACCGTGCTCCTGGTCGAGGACCGGAAGAAGTGCGCGAAGGGGGCCTCGTGCCTCGTGCGCATCAACCACGGCGACGAGGACAAGGTCGCGCGCGGCGACTCGGTGCGCGCGTACGGTCGCATCCTCGGCTCGGTCACCGCGGGCGGCAAGACCGTCGCCGACATCGAAGCTTCGCTGGTCCTGCCGGTCAAAGCAGGAACGAAGTGAGCTCGCCTCGTCGCTTCGCGATCGCGACGAGCTGCGTCGCGATCGTCGCGTGCGTCGCCTCGGTCGCGATCCGTTCGGCCGACGCGCAGCGGATCGATCCACGGCGCCCGAGCGTCTTCGTCGTCGGCCCGCCGGGCGGCGCGTCGCCTACCGTGCGCGGCGACGCCCGACGCACCGGCCGTGCGCCCGACGCACTTCCGTCAGGCGTGCTCCGCATCGCGTGGCGCAAGACGATCGGCCTCACCATCGAGCAGCCCGCGCTCGTGTCGGCGGACGGCATGCTCGCGATCGTCACCGCGCCACGCGGCGACGTGATTTTCCTCGATGCCGACGGCGACGAAAAAGGCCGCGTCAGCGCGGGGGCATCGGCCGTCGGTCTCGCGACGATGACCTCCGACGGGACCGTCGTGTTCACGACCAGCGCCGGCGACGCCGTCGGCGTCAAGCGAACGAGCACTCGTCCGCGGTACGTGACGCGGATCGGCGGGGAGCGAAACGTGCGCACGGCTCCTCTCTCGCTCGACGACGGCGGTGTGGTCGTCGCGACGGGCGCGGACCTCGTCGTCCTCGACGCCGAGGGCAACGTGCGCGCGCGTGTCTCTCTGCCGGAGCCGCCCGCATCCCCGCTCCTGGCGAGCGGCGACAAGGTCATCGCGGTCAGCGCGACAGGCGCCGTCTACGGCTGGACGCCCGGACGCGAGTCCGTACGGCTCGGGACCTTTGGCGCCCCGATCGACGGCGGCGCCGCGCTCTCCGACGCGAACACGCTCGTCGCGGTCATCGAGGGCAATCACCTCGTCGAGATCGACCTCACGCGCGGCACACGGAGCTCGCGCTCGATTGCCTCTCAGGGGCTCTACCTCGGACCGCCGAGCGTCAGACCGCTCGACACGGGTGGAGCGCTCGCGACATTGCTCGCGCAGACCGCGAACCGCGCGTTCGTCGTGACGATCGATCCCGGCGGTCAAGAGACCGCACGCGCGCCGATCGCGACCCTCACGCCGAAGACGCTCGCGGACGGAGGCGCGGCGCCGCTGACGGCGAGCCCGCATACCGGTCCGCTCGTCGACGGACGCGGCGCGGTCGCCTTCGCTGCCCCCGAGGACGGACACGTCGGCGTCGTCGGGCCGGAGGGCGCGGTCGACACGATCGGAGAGCTCATCTGCACGCGGACGAGCCGCTCGGCCGGCGTTGCCGGGCTCACGCCGCTCGGCCGTGGCGCGTTCGCGGTGACCTGCGAAAGCGGCGCCGTCGCGAAGATTACCGGACCTTGAACGCTCACGCGGGGCGGCCCTCCGCGTGAGGGTTTGGGCGGCCACGCACGCCGACTGGCGCTGGCACGGCCTCGCGTTTGTGCCTATAGTCCGTTCATGATCACTGTTACCGATCGCGCGGCTGGCAAGGTGAAGGAGATCGCCGAGGCCGAGGCGCTCACGGAGCAGGGCCTTCGTCTGCGGGTCGTCGGCGGCGGCTGCGCCGGGTTCACGTACGACCTCTACTTCGAGGACGCGACGACCGACATGGACGAGACGTTCGAGTCGAACGGCGTGAAGCTCTTCGTCGACCCGCTGAGCTTCCAGTACCTCGAGGACACCGAGATCGACTACGTCGAGGGCGTCCACGGCTCGGGCTTCAAGTTCAACAACCCGCAGGTCACCGGCAGCTGCGGCTGCGGCTCCTCCGTCAAGTTCTGACTCGCACGAGATTTACACGGAGGCTCGGCTGCGAGGCTGCGAGGCTCCGTGGGATCTCGCGTCTCGCTCACGTGTAGTTGAGGTTTGGTCCGAGCCAGCGTTCGACCTCATCGGTCGTCATGCCTTTCCTCTCGGCGTAGTCGGCGACCTGGTCGCGGTCGATCTTGCCGAGCGTGAAGTAGCGTGACTCGGGGTGCGCGAAGTAGAGGCCGCTGACGCTCGAGCCAGGCCACATCGCGAACGACTCCGTGAGGAGCATCCCGGCACTGGCCTCGACATCGAGGAGAGTCCAGAGCGTACCCTTCTCCGTGTGATCCGGACACGCCGGGTAGCCCGCAGCGGGCCTGATGCCGCGATACTTCTCGGCGATGAGCTCGCGCGGCGTGAGAGCCTCGCTCTTGCCGTAGCCCCACTCCCTGCGAGCGCGCTCGTGCAGGCACTCGGCGAAGGCCTCGGCGAGGCGATCGGCGAGCGCCTCGGCCATGATGGCGTTGTAGTCGTCGTGCTTCGCCCGGAAGCCGTCGCAGAGCTCCTTGAGGCCGAAGCCGGTGCTCACGGCGAACGCTCCGATGTGGTCGTGGAGGCCCGTGCTCTTCGGTGCGATGAAATCCCCGAGGCTGCGGTTCGGCTCGCTCTTCTTGCTGGTCTTCTCGGTCTGCTGACGCAAGAAATGAAAGCGACAACGCTCCTCGGTTCGCGATGCGTCGGTGTAGATCTCCACGTCGTCGCCGACGGCGTTGGCCGGAAACAGCCCGTAGACAGCACGCGCGCGGAGCAGCTTCTTCTCGACGATCTCGTCGAGCAGCACGTTCGCTTCGGCGAAGAGCGTCCGGGCCTGCTCGCCGTATTTCTCGTGCTCGAGGATCTGCGGATACACCCCGCGAAGCTCCCAGGTGTGGAAGAACGGCGTCCAGTCGATGTAGTCGCGCAGCGTGGCGAGCGGAAAATCCTCGAGCACGCGGACCCCCGTGACCTCGGGGCTCGGCACGTCCTCGGCACGCCATTCGATCGGCGTTCGGTTGGCCCGGGCGGCGTCGAGCGCCACCAGCTTGTGCTGGGGATTGGCGTGCATGCGCCGCAGCTGCTCGTAGTCCGCGCGATGCTGGAGGACGAACGCGGCCTTCTTCTCGTCGCTGCTGAGGAGCGTCGTCGTCACCGGCACCGCCCGGCTGGCGTCGAGGATGTGCACCACGGGCTCGCTGTAGAAGGGCGCGATCTTCACGGCCGTGTGCGCCCGGCTCGTGGTCGCGCCGCCGATCAGCAGCGGCAGCTTGAAACCCTGGCGCTCCATCTCGCGCGCCACGTGCGCCATCTCGTCCAACGACGGCGTGATGAGCCCGCTCAGGCCGATGAGGTCGGCCTTCTCTATCTTCGCTCGCTCGATGATCTTATCGCACGAGACCATGACCCCCCTGTCGATGACCTCGTAGTTGTTGCAGGCGAGGACGAC
>JANXVA010000113.1 GCA_025351875.1 Myxococcales bacterium
GTCACCCACCTGCGCCTGGCCATCTTCCCCGACGGCGGCGTCGCGCGCCTGCGCGTGCACGGCCGCGTCATGCCCGACGTCCGCTGGATGGGCCGCCCTGGCGCCGAGGTGGATCTCGCGAGCGTCGAGAACGGCGGCGTCGTCACCTCGTGCAACGACATGTTCTTCGGCTCGCGCCACAACCTCATCATGCCGGGGCGCGGCGTGAACATGGGCGACGGCTGGGAGACCAAGCGCGGGCGCCGCCCCGGCCCCGACTGGGTCGTCCTCCGCCTCGCGACCGAGGGCACGATCGAGCGCGCCATCATCGACACGCTCCACTTCAAGGGCAACGCGCCCGACTTCGCGTCGCTCGACGTCACGCAGGTCGCGTCCGGCGCACCCGATCCCGATGGATCGAGGGACGAAGGCTGGGTCCCTCTCCTCGCGAAGACGAGCCTGCAGCCGCACACACCCCACGCCTTCGAGCAGGAGCTCGCGGGTACGCCAGGTGCGCGCGTCTCCGCGACGCACGTCCGGATGCGCATCTGGCCCGACGGCGGCATCAGTCGCCTGCGCCTCCTCGGCGTCGTGACCGACGCCGGCCGCGAGGACTCGGGCATGCGCTACCTCCGCGCGATGCCGGATCCCGAGCTCGTGAGCGCGCTCACCTCCTGCTGCGCCTCGCTCGCCTGGGTCGAGGCGATGCGTGTAGAGCGCAACAAGTCGCCCTCCTCGTTCGCGACGCTCGACGCGCTGAAGAAGCGCGCCGCCGAGCTCTGGGCTGCGCTCGCGACCAAGGACTGGGACCAGGCCTTCCGCGCCCACCCGCGCATCGGCGAGCGAAGAGCCGAGGCAGCACAGTCGGCGACCGCCCAATCGTGGAGCGCGAGGGAGCAAGCGAGCGTCGACACCGCCTCGGACGCCACCAAGGACGAGCTTCGCAAGACCAACCTTGCCTACGAGGAGAAGTTCGCTCGCATCTACATCGTCTGCGCGACCGGCAAGACCGTCGAGGAGATGCTAGGGATCGCCAAGGTTCGCATGCAGAGCGACGCCGACACCGAGCTACTCCGCGCCGTCGACGAGCAACGCAAGATCACCGAGCTGCGCCTCGAAAAACTGGTGCTCCGATGAAATCGATCTCCACGCACGTCCTCGACATCACGCGCGGCAAGCCGGCGAGCGGTGTTCCCGTCACCATCGAGAAGAGGGGTGAGGACGGCGCCTACGCGACTCTGAACGCCGGCCACACCGACTCGGACGGCCGCGTGAAGGAGCTCGTCCCCGAGGGCAAGCTCACCACCGGCACCTATCGCATCACGTTCGACACAGGCGCTTACTTCTCCGCGCAGAAGGTCGAAGGCTTCTATCCCGAAGCATGCATCGCGTTCACGGTCCGCGATGCCGAATCGCACTATCACGTGCCGCTGCTCCTGAGCGCGTTCGGCTATTCGACCTACCGAGGAAGCTGAGACAACGCATGTCGCCCGCGACCGTCACCGAGTGGCTCAACCTGTTCGTCCGCTGGGCGCACGTCATCAGCGGCATCATGTGGATCGGCAGCTCGCTGTTCTTCAACTGGCTCGATAGCCACCTCGACAAGGTCGAGAACGCCGAACGTAAGGGCGTCGAGGGCGAGCTCTACATGGTCCACTCGGGCGGCTTCTACCAGGTGGAGAAGAAGCACATCGCCCCCGAGGCGATGCCGAAGCGCCTGCACTGGTTCAAGTGGGAGGCCGGCTTCACGCTGCTCACCGGCTGGCTGCTGATGGACATCGTCTTCTTCCAGGGCGGCGGCGTCACGCTCGTCGACCCGAACGTCTCGAGCATCTCGCCGGGCATGGCGACCGGGCTCTGCGTCGCGATGCTCATCGGCTCGTGGTTCGTCTACGACCTCCTGTGGCGCTCGCCGATCAAGAACCACATGCTCGTGGGCGCCATCATCACGTACGTGCTCGTCGTCACGACGATGCAGCACCTCACGCACGTCCTCAGCGGGCGCGCCGCGTACCTGATGACCGGTGCGATGATGGGCACGTGGATGGCCACCAACGTCTGGGTGCACATCATCCCGGCGCAGAAGGCCCTCGTCGCCGCCGTGAATGCGCGCCGTGCGCCGGACGCCAACCTCGCAAAGCACGCCAAGACGCGCTCGCGCCACAACAACTACATGACCTATCCGGTGGTGCTCATCATGCTGAGCAACCACTTCCCGGGTGCGTACGGCAGCAAATACAACTGGGCGATCCTGGCCGGCCTCATCCTCCTCGGCGCGGGGGTCCGGCACGTCCAGAACTCGTTCAAGGAGATCCACCCGGGCGTGCTGATCGGGGCTCTCGCCGTCGCTCTGACCATCACGCATTCGGCGCTCACGTCGTCGTCCTCCCCTCCCGGTGGCGACTCCACTTCCGCGACGACGGGTCCGCTCACCGCGAGCGAGCCGTCCTCGGTCGGCGGTCCGAAGGTGGTCGCCAACGAGGCCGTCGTGGGCAAGGTCAAGGGCTCCGTCCGCCTCGACGGAAAGCCGCCGCCGCCGAAGGAGCTCAACCTCGGCACCTGCACGACCGATGGCAAGGGCGGCACCGTCCTCTCGGACACCGTGCTCACGAAGAACGGAAAGTTGCAGAATGCATTCGTCTGGGTGAAGAAGGGCCTGGAAACCTACAAATCACCGGCGCCGCCAGCGGAGCCCGTGGTGATGGACCAGAAGGGCTGCCTCTACAAACCGCACGTCGTGGGCGCGCGCGTCGGGCAGCAGGTCGTCTTCCTCAACAGCGATCCCGTTCTCCACAACGTGCGCACGGTCGCCGAGACGAACGCGACGTTCAACGACATGATGCCCACGAAGGACATGCGCATCGCCAAGACCTTCGACAAGGAGGAGATCATGGTCCGCGCGAAGTGCGACGTCCACCCGTGGATGTCCGCCTTCGTAGGCGTCGTGAGCCACCCATTCTTCGCGGTGTCGAACGAGGCCGGCGAGTTCGAGCTCACGAACGTGCCCGAGGGCGACTACGAGCTCGAGGCCTGGCACGAGGCGTATGGTCGTCAGACGCAGAAGCTGAAGGTCGAAGCGCAGAAGACGTCGGCAGCCGCGTTCACGTTCCGCGTCGAGTAGCGCGCCCTCCCGCGGTTCAGCTCGACTGGAGCAGCAGACAGCTGCCGATCCAGATGGCGCTGAAGAGAAGCGCGGCCACGGCGATCGCGATGACCACGGCCGGTGCGAGCGGCTCGCGTCGCGCCGGGTGCTGCGGTGATGCGTCGTTGATCATCGGCATCGTGTGGCCACGCGGCGCCATCCACGGCGGCGGCATCGAAGGGGCCGAGGACGGAGTCGGTACCGCGGGCGGCGCGATCGAACGGCCCGAGGCGTCGCGCGGCGGTGGAGCGGGGAGGTACGGATGGGTCGCGCCCATGCGGGCTTCGGCTGGAGCTGGGGCTGGAGCTGGAGCTGGAGCAGGGGGCGGGGCCGACGCGCGCCGCACGGGAGTCGTCGTCGGGTCGAGGACCGTCTGAGCCTTCGCCAGCGCCATGCGCTCGTCGGTGCGGAGGAGCTGCGTCGACTCGAGGGGTGCGGGCTTGCGCACCGAAGGTGGTCGCGGTCGTGACGGCGGCGCCGGAGGCATCGGGGGTCGCGCGAGCACCTCGGAGCGCACGGACGGCGCAGGCGATCCTCCGATCGGTCCGCCGGTCGTCGCGACGGTCGGTCCATCGAGATCGTCGGCGCCCATCTCGTCGGTCCACGGGTCAATCTCCTCACGCCTCGGGATGACGGTCGTGGGCCCCGAGAGAGGCGGCAGCGACGGCGGTGGCGGCGGCGCAGACTCGTTGCGTGCCGCGGTCGGCGCCTTCGAAAGCGTCGGTGCGGAGCCCGCGCCATCGATGGGCCGCTCCGCCGGGACGGGCTGAGGCTTGCTCGATGGGCGTGGCGCACGCGGTGCCAGCGATGGTGGTCGCGGAGGCGCCGGCCGCAGGGAACCCGGTCGCGGCGGGGGCATCGACGCCGGCCGCGGCGGGGGCATCGACGCCGGCGCTACGGGGTTCGGAACGGTGGCCGGCGCCGCGGACGACGGCGGGGAGGCTGCGGCCTTCTGCGAGGAAGCCTTCGCACCGGGCACGGCCCCGCGGAGCGCGAGCTGCATTGCGCGGGCCGACGGCCAGCGACGAGGCTTCTCGAGAGCGAGGGCCTTGTCGACGACGGCAATGAGCGGCCGCGGAAGACCTTTGAAGGCGACCGACGCGAGCGAGCGCGCCTGACGCGACGCCGCCTGCACGAGGAGCATGTTGAGCGTATCGGCCACGTGCACCGACTCGCCGGAGAGGAGGGTGAACAGCGTCGCGCCAACGGCATAGATGTCCGTCGACGCATCGATCTGCCCGCGCTTGCCGAGGACCTGCTCGGGCAACATGTACTCGGGTGTTCCGAGGAGCAGGCCCGTCGCCGTCGCCTCCTGCGCCTTCGCCGCCTCCTTGATGTGCGCGATGCCGAAGTCGAGCACCTTCACGGTGCCATCCGACAGCACGAAGATGTTCTCCGGCTTGATGTCGCGATGGATGATGCCCTTCTCGTGCGCAACGGCGAGGACGTCGAGGATCTGGTCGCACACGTCGACGGCCTCGCCGACCGGGAGCTTGCCGCCTAGCCGCTCGCGCCGATCCTCGAGGACCTCGCCGTTCTCGAGCAGCTCCATGACGATGTATGCGGTGCCGTCCTTCGTCACGTCGTCGTCGAGGACACTCACGACACCGGGATGCCCGACCTTGTTCGCCGCGTAGCCCTCGCGCAGGAAGCGCTTGCGCACCTCCTCGTTACGCGCGAGCTCCGGGTGCATGATCTTGATCGCGGCGACCTGCCCCTGGCGGTGGGTCGCGCGGTAGACGGTGGCGACACCGCCACGCGCGATCTTCGCGTCGACGTGCCATTTGTCGGCGAGGACCGCACCGATCCATCCCGATGATCGGTCGTGAGCCTCGGCCATCGTTCGCCCCAGCAAACTTATCACGACGGGAAAGAAGCCTCGAAATACCGAGAAACCCAGCGCTCGCGGCCACTTTGACGTGCCTGCGGTGAGTCAGTCCGAAAAGTCGTTCGTCATGTAGAAACGATTGTTCACGTACACGATCCCGACGCCGACGCGCCGGAGCTTCGGGCTCATGATGTTGTCGTAGTGCCCGCCGCCGGGGCCCTCATCCATCATCAGCTTGAGCATGACGTCGACCTGCTTCTGGGCGCTCCGCCAGCGATCGGGATCCATCGGCGGCACGCCCCCCGGGTCGCCCTGGTTCTCTGCGCTCCGCGAGCCGAACTTCTGCGCGGAGGCGTTCTCTGCGAAGTTCGCGTGCGCGACGTGATCCCGAGCGAGCCGCTGCGAGCCGGTCGTCGCAAAGGCGCTCAAGCGGCCGTCGTACAGGAGAGGAGGGAGCCCGCCCCGAGAGCGGTAGGCGTTCACCTGATCGACGTTGTAGCGAACGATCGGATCGGCGGGCCAGGGATCGGCGGGGCGCGCTGCAGGTGCGGGCGCGGGCACCGTTCGCTTCGTGATGGTCGTCTTGCGGACGGAGCCGTCGGGCATCTTCTCGTAGATGACCTCCTGCTGGACTTGCCCGCCGCCGGGATCACCGGCAGCAGGCGCGCCGCCATACTCCGCGTCGGCGTCGCGAGGTCCACAGGCCGCGAGCGCAACGAGGAGCACGAGGGGCGCGAGACGAAGCAGCATCATGTGCATTCTAGCGCGGCAGGTTGCCGAGTAGCAGCATCGAGACGCTGCCGATGTAGAGCGCGAGCCCGACGATCAAGAGCGCGAGTGAGCGACCGAACATGCGCGTCTTCGCGTCGCGCATCTCGATGGCGTAGGTGATCGTCTCGCGGAGGGAGGTCGGTGCGAGCTGGGTCATCCAGCGGATCCGGAGGATGCCGCCCATCGAGAGCGACGCCGCGACGAGGACGATCACGAGCCCCGAGACGACGAGCCACGCGGCGAGCGGACCGGAGCGCGCGATGCTCGTGCCGCTGAAGCCGGTGACGGTGATCGTCAGGCCCGCGAGCTGGAGGAGCGTCTGGGCGCGGCCGGTGAGGTTGGTGAGCTGACCATGGAGGACGCCCATGATCTTGGAGGCGTCCTGGTCGTAGAGGCCGAGGAGATGCTCGGCCTCTTCCTCCGCGCTCTCGGCTCGTCGTGCCTTTGCTGGGCTCGTCATCCAGCGCCGCTCCTCGCGAGGACGATGCGCTCGAACGAGCGGGCGCGCAACTCTTCGAGGGAGAGGCCGGTGGCCCGCACGTCGTCGTCACCGAGCGCGCCGCACGCCACACCACGCACGAAGAAGTTCAGCAAGCCCTGGCCGGTCGCGGCGTCATCGAACACCTGTCCCGAGCGCGTGGCCTGCGTCGCCTTCGCGACGAACGCCTTCAGGCGTGCGGCCATCGGTGCGCGTTCGGCGAGGAAGAAGGCGAACACCGCGCCGTAGCGTGCGGGTAGCTGCGCAGGATGCAGGTCCCAGCCCTGGTAGATACCGAGCTCGAGCGCGCGCCTCACCGCCGTCGCGTGGAGCGCCCACGCCGTGTGCACGTCCCCCATGTTGATCGCTCGCTGCGCATCCGTGAGCGGCGCATCGGCGGCCTCGCGGTGCGTGGCGATGGGCAGGAGCGTCGTTGCCCCGTCGACGACCTCGACGCCAGTGCCGGCGAGCGCGAGCTGCATGAGCTGCCGCGCGGTATCGCATGCGGGGTGATCGAGGCGTTGCTCGCCGGCCGTCACTCCCATGCTCGCGGTGAGGTCGTACGCGCCGAGATGCGCCGCGACGCAGCGCCCGTCCGCGGCGGAGACGAGCGACGGCAGCGCCATGCGCCCCACGGCGTCGACGAGCGCGCGCGGGGTCTCGACCATGAGCTCGATGCCAATCCGATCCGTGAGGCCGAGCGCCTTCTCCAGGAGACCGAGGAGCGCGGCGAGGGCTGCCACTTCCGCGGGACGCGTGAGCTTCGGGAGCGTGACGGTGAAGCCCGCCGGAAGCGTCCCGCCAGTCGTGTGGGCGAGGGTCGTGACGAAGAGGTCGAGCGTGCGCGCGCCCCGCCGGGCCGTCGCGCCCGCGAGCGCCTTGATGCGAATCCCGATGCGTGCGCCCCCGCGCGGTGCGCCTCCGAGCTCGCCGGCGGTACGTACGGCCTCGGCGTCCTCCTCCTCGTCGCTGCGGGGCCCGTAGCCGTCCTCGAAGTCGATGCAGGTCTTCTCGACGGGATCACGATCGAGCTTCTCGCGCACCCGCCTGGCCAGCTCGACGGCCAGACCCTTCGCCGCGACGTCACTCACGCCCATGAGCCGCGCGAACGTCCCGTCATCCTTGCCCCAGGTTTCCATCGCGGCGCGCGCGAGCTTCGCGAGCTTCGCGGGTGTGTCGGCGTGGTAGAGGTGCGCGCCGCCGTACACGACGTGCACAGGGGCATGCTCTTCTAGCTCGGGCGTGCTCGCGGAAGCGTCGCCGCGCGCGAGCTCACCCAGGAGGTCGTTCACCTGCGAGGCAGAGAGCGTTGACGATGCGTGCGGTGACATCGGCGCTTCCCGTCTCACGCAGCGGAGGCCGCGGCGGCTTCCATCTCGAGCTCCTTGAACAACGGAGCAAGCTCGGTCCGTGCGCGAAGGGGCTCGCAGAAGCGCGTGGTGAGGTCGAAGAGCTTGGATTCCATCGCGTCGGCCTCCTTGCCGTTGGACTCGATGCGCCCGCGACACTTCTCGCGCTCCTCGTCGAGCCCGTGCTCGTGCGTCACGAGCGCGGTGCGAAGCTCGCGGATCTGGAAATCCACGTCAGTCGCATGGCGCTCGGCGAGCTCGGCCGCCTCGATCGCGCGCTTCTCCTCGCCACGGTAGGCGTTCCACTCGTCGACGGCGTCCGCGACGCCGCGGTAGGCCTGGGCCAGGTCGGCCCACGGCTCGAGGAAGCCGGAGCGGCCTTCCCAGATCAAGACCTCCTTGTGCGCCAGGTGGAAGCGCTCGCGAGCCGCCTTGCACTCCTCCTCGGCGTGCTTCTGCGCGTCGTGCGCGGTGCGGAGATCCTCCTTGGACTTCGAGCCGTCGGTGCCGAGCTGGTCGACGGCGAAGCCGAGCTGCGCGCGCTTCTCGCGTCCGCGCAGGTCGATCTCCTCGAGCGTGCGCTGGGCTTCGAGGCTCTCGGCGCGGAGGCGCACGACGTCGCGGACGACGGTGTTCACCTCGTCGAGGAGGCCGGTGAGCTCGCTCGGGGCGCGCTGCTTGTGACCGAACGCCTGCGACAGCATCTGCTCGAGGACGAAGATGCGGCGCGCCCACTGATCGGCTGCGCCGGCCGCGATCGTGATCGGTGCCGCGACGCTGAGCGGCTCGGATTCGGCGGTCGGCGGCGCGGCGACCTCGCGCTCGCGGAGCAGCTCGAGCAGATCCTGGTGGATGCGGTGCGCGTCGACAGGCCGATCCTTCGGATCCTTCGCGAGCATCTTTGCCACGAGCTCGTCGAGAGCCGCCGGGATGCGCGAGTTGAGCGCCTGGAGCGAGCGCGCGGGCTCGTTCATGTGCTTGACGAAGAACGTCGCGACGTCAGGAGCGTTGAACGGCAGCTCCCCGCTCAACATCTCGAAGAACACGACGCCGAGCGCGTAGATGTCGCTCGAGCCGCCTGTGTCGTTGCCGAGGATGCGCTCGGGCGCCATGTACTGCGGCGTCCCGAACAGCTCGCCCTGCCCGGTCAGGCGTGAGTCCTGGCGGCTCTTGGCGATGCCGAAATCGAGCAGCTTCACGAGGTCGGAGCCGTCGTCGCGCCGACAGAGGAAGATGTTCTCGGGCTTGAGGTCGCGGTGGATGACCTCGAGGTCGTGTGCGCGCGCGATGCCGCGGGCGATCTGGATCATCACGTGGATCGCGCGGTCGACCTCGAGCCGGCCGCGCCCGACGACGGCCGCGAGCGACTCGCCACGGAGGAGCTCCATGACGATGTAGCAGGTGCCGTCCTCGGTATCGCCCTGGTCGAAGATCTCGATGATGTTGGGATGGGCGAGCTTCTGCGCGCTGCGCGCCTCACGACGGAACCGCTCGCGGACGATGGGGTCGCTCGCGAGCATCGGGTTCATGATCTTCACGGCCACCGGCCGGTCGACCAGCTTGTGATGCGAGCGATAGACCGTCGCCATGCCGCCTTCGCCGATGACCTCGTCGATGACGTACCGGCCCGCGAGGACCGTGCCGATGCGCGGATCCGGGAGCTCCACGAGCTCGCCGCCGTCGACGAGGCAATACGTGACCTCGTTCGCGTACCGCATCTTGCACTGGGTGCAGGTCTTCAAAGACTGAAACGCTCCGGGGGCTGGGTGGCTTCGCGGCGATGATACACAAGGCCAGGGGCCACGAGGATCACGAGGACTCTCGTCCTATCTTGGGATTTGAGGCTGGATGATGGATACTTGCGCGAGCGTTTCCTCAACATGTCGTTCCCGCCGCCGCCAAACCCACATGTGCGTCCTGGCGCCTCCTCGGGGAGGCCCGGACCGCCGGCCGCCATTTACGTGCGGCCGAGCACCTTGCCGCCGGGGCCGCGTGGCTCGCGGCGCTGGGGTCTTCGCCTCGGGCTCGTCGCTGCGCTCCTGGTGATGGTCGGCGGTGCAGCTGCTGGGCTCTCCGCGCATTACCTGCCGAGCGGGTATCTCGTGCCTGGGTTGGCGATCGATGGAGAGCGCGTTCCGGACGGAGCCGATGCTCTGAAGGTCCGCGCATTCGTGGAGTCGAGGGCCGCGGCGCTCGCGGCGCGCAAGGTCGCGCTTGCGATGCCAGGTACTCCCGAGTCCGAAAAGCCCGCGCTCGAGGGCACGCTCGGCGAGCTCGGCCTCGTGGTCGACGTCGACGAGACGGTGGCCATCGCGACTCGCATCGGCAAGAGCGGCGACGCTTGGTCGCGTGCCCAGACGACGCGCGAGGCCCGCGCGGGCAACGTCGACGTTCCGCTGCGGATCTCGATCGACCGCGCCGTCGCGTTCTCGAAGCTCGATGCCCTCAAGGAGGTCACCGACGTCGAGGCCATCTCCGCGCGGCTCGACCTCGACAAGCACGCCACCATCCCCGAGAAGGATGGACACTACATCGATCCCGACGGCACCGTCGCCCGGCTCGAGGGCTTCGCGCGTGACGCGCGCCACAACGCGAAGAGCGACCGGATCGAGCTCCCGATCGCCTCATTCGCGCCGCGCATCTCCACGGCCTACCTGAAGGGGCTCGACATATCGGTGGTCCTCGCCGAGTACGAGACCTCCTTCTCGCGCGGTGGCGAGCAGAAGCGCCGCGGCAAGAACATCGACAACGCCTCGCAGAAGCTCGACGGGCTCGTCATCTCGCCCGGCGAGATGATCAGCTTCAACACGGTCGTCGGCGAGCGTAGCGAGTCGAACGGGTTCGCGAAGAGCTGGGAGATCTTCAAGGGCGAGATGGTCGAGGGGGTCGGCGGCGGAACCTGCCA
>JANXVA010000135.1 GCA_025351875.1 Myxococcales bacterium
CGAAGCACACGCGCCGCCGCCACCGCACTCCGACAGGCACGCCTTGTCACAGCTCGAGCCGCTCGACGAGGTGGAGGTGCCGGGCGCGGGGACCCCTGCGCTGCAGCGGCCCTCGGCGAGCTGCGTGCACACCTGCTGCTCGGTCTGCGACGTGAGGAGCCCCGCGGCCTGGGCGCAGGTCGTGAACACCCCCATCGAGCAGAGCGAGTCGCCACAACCACAGACGAGCTCGGAGGCCCCGGCCCGGATGCGGAAGCCGCAGTGCGGGAGCGCCGTCGTGTCCACGACGACGTTCGGGCAGAGGCTCGTCGCCACGCAGAGCTGCGTGCGCGATCCGGTCTCGACTCCACAGCCTGCCCCGATGATCCCGGAATCGCTGGCCGCGTCGCTTCCGCCGTCGGCGGCGGTGCTGGCCGACTTGTTGCTGCCTCCTCCGCCGCCTTGCGAGAGCTGCTCGATACCGCAGCCCACGATGACGCAGGCCGCGAACGCGAAGAGAGCGATGATTCGCATGCTGACCCGACCCTGAACGACGCGGGCCGTCTGGGCCAACTTCCCTGCGCAACGAGGTGGGACTAGAGTGCGTCTCCATGACGATGGACGCGTATGCCCCGACCCCCGACCCGAAGACCTACGCGCTCGGTCGGCTCGTCGGGACGCTCGCCGAGGACGCGATGTTCGGCCTCTCGACCGGCGGCGGCACCGACGTGCTGGAGGGTCTCGGCCGGCGGCGCGCCGAGGCGTATTCCGCGGTCCTCGCCGGGCATCGCCTCAACACCATGTCCAGCGAGCTCGACAACTGGATGGTCGAGATGACCCGCGCGGCCGCGCCGATCTGCCCGCCTTCGTGGATGCCGATGTCGGAGGTGATCCGCGAGAAGGTGACCCTCGAGGTCGGCGCGCGCGGGCTGCGCTCCCTGTTCTCCTCGAAGCCGAGCGACAAGGACATCCAGCGCGTGAAGCGCCTCGGCACGCTCGCGGTGCGCGTGCTCCGCGCCGTCTTCGCCGCCGACGGCCCGCTCGATCCCGAGGAGACGCGGACCCTCGCCGGGCTCATCGCGTCGCTCGGCCTCCCCGACCCCGACGCGCAGGCCCTCTTCGGCGAGGCTCCAGTGCCCGTCGAGCAGCTCGACGTGTACGGCGACATCGAGCCCGCGGTCGCCAAGGCGGTGCTCCGTGGCGGCTGGCTCGCGGCCGCGTGGGATCAGATCGACCCGCGTGAAGAGCACGTCGTCCGCGTCCTCGCGAACAAGCTCGCGTTCGCGGCGATGGACCTCGAGGTGCTGCGCAACGAGGCCGTGCAGCTCATCGACGCGCGGCGCCTCGCCGGGCTCGCGACGGTCGACGGCATTCGCTTCGTGCTCTCCGATCGCATGCCGGGCCACGGCGTCACGCTCGCGGTGAAGGCCTGCCATCTCATGGTGCCGCGCCGCCATCGCGAGGAGGCGCTCGCGCAGATCGGCGCCGGACAGAGGGTCGTGCTCGCGAAGCGGTACCCGCATCTCTCGGCAGACGATCGCCAGGCCGTGCTCGGGATGACGTGGGCCGCCGCGCTCTTCGAGGATCCGTCGATCGCGCGTCGCGCGCTTCTACGCGCACGCCACGACCGCGTCGCCGCCGACCTCGGCGAGGACGCAAACAAGGCACGACACGCGATCGAAGACTGGTTCGCCGAGGTGCTCGCACCCGCGGCCTACCCCATGGGCGCGGACTGAACCGATGATGAAGACGAAGACGCTTGGGTTCATCGGCGGCGGCAACATGGCCGAGGCTCTCGTGAAGGGCCTCCTCCACGCCCAGGTGGTGCCGCCCTCGGGCATCATCGTGAGCGACGTGAAGGCCGAGCGCCTCGCGCACCTCACCGCGGAGCACGGCATCCGCACCACGCAGGACAACCACGAGCTCGTCGCCGCGTCGGACGTGATCGTGCTGTCGGTGAAGCCGCAGGTCATCGACAAGGTCCTCGAGCTCATCGGCGGCGACCTCAAGAGCGGACAGCTCGTCATCTCCGTCGCGGCGGGTGTCCCCGTCTCGGCGATCGAGGCGAGGCTGCCCCAGGGGACGCACGTCGTTCGGACGATGCCGAACACGCCGGCGACGGTCCAGGCCGGCGCGACGGCGATCGCCGCAGGAACGTACGCGATGGAGGAGGACCTCGACGTCGCGCGCGCGCTCTTCTCCGCGGTGGGTCGCGTCGTCACGCTCGACGAGAACCTCCTCGACGCCGTGACGGGCCTCTCGGGCAGCGGCCCGGCCTACGTGATGCTCATGATCGAGGCCCTCGCCGACGGCGGCGTGAAGGTCGGTCTGCATCGCGACACCGCCCTCCTCCTCGCCGCGCAGACCGTCTACGGGTCGGCGAAGCTGCTGCTCGACACCGGCGAGCACCCCGGCCGCCTCAAGGACATGGTGACCAGCCCGGGCGGCACCGCGATCGCGGGGCTCCACACGCTCGAATCGGGCGGTCTCCGCCGCACGCTGATCGACGCGGTCGAGGTCGCCACGAACCGCTCGGCGCAGCTCGGCGAGATCATGGCCGCGAAGATGACGAAGAAGTAGCTCGTCCGCGCACCCCGACCTCGACTTCGCTCACAGGCCGTACTTCGTCTCGACTTCGCTCACAGGCCGTACTTCGTCTTGAAGTAGCCCTCGAGCCTCGTCTGCTCGGGATCGGTGAGCGTTCCCTTCACGGCGATGATCTCGGCGATGTCGCCCTGGAGCTGCTGGATCGCCGCCTCTCGTCCGCCGATGAACGCCGGCAGCCCCGCAGCATTGAAGGCATCGGGGTCGGCGATCGATGAGTCTGGCTGGAGATCGACCTGCTTGCCCGAGACGCGGAGCTCGTACGCCTTGCCGTTGCGCCGCGTGCCGACGAGACGCATGACGCCGTCGTTCAAGCCGCCGTCGCTCTGGATCGCCTGACTCGCGGCGAGCCTCGTCACGTAGCCCGTCGAGCCGGGGTAGCTCGCCCACATGAAGAACCCGGGGTACTCGGGGTCGGTGTCCGTCCACTTGCTGTAGACGATGGCGTACGGGGGCGCCGCGGACGGGCCGTTCACGTGGCGCATCACGACGAAGAAGGCGAAGTCGCTGGCGGCCCACTGGAGCGTCGTACCGTCCACGATGCGCAGGTACTCGTTGCCTGCAAAGTGCACGACGCCGTGCCCGTTGATCGCGCCGTCGGCGGCCGCGTCGATGAGGGCGGGGGCGCGCGCCGCCGCGTCCTGGAAGGCGTCGTTGCCGGTCCCTGATTTGTCGGGCCACAGCGCGCCGCCGTCGATCGACTTGAAGGAGTCGGCCTCGAGCCAGAGGACGACGCGCGAGCCGAGCAGCGCGGGCGTGAAGGCCGGGGGCGCGGCATCGGCATCGGGAACCTTGCTCGAATCGACGCCGGCGTCCGGGGTCGGGGTGCTCGAGTCCGCGGCGGGCTTGGAGGAGTCGGGGGTCGGCGCGGCGGAGTCGGCGGTCTCCTGGCCGCCACCGGCGGGATCATCGCTGCTGCACGCGAACACGAAGCCCATGGCGAGGAACAGACAGGCCGACCCGACGACAATCACTCGACGCATGCCTGCACGATAATGCGTCGTTCGAGGCTCGATTCTGAGCGTTTCGTGAGCAGACGACGAGCCGCCGATGAACGCACGCGGCTGCTCCGGGCGTGGCTTCGCCCCCGCCGGCCCGTGATACGCTCGGCGGTAACCTCTTCCCAGGGTGGGCTTCCATGAAAATCGTTCGTCCTCTATCTCTTGCCGTCGCGTCCCTCGGCGTCGTTGCTTGCAGCGCGCTGCTCGGTGATTTCAGCGTGGGCGGCAACACCACGGTCACGAACGAGGGCGGCACCGACGGCACCGCCGGCGACGGGGGCCCCGTCACGGTGACGCCCGCGGAGTCGAAGATCGGAATCCTCCGCACGCAGACCTTCATGGCGAGCGAGGAGGTCACGTGGAGCCTCCAGGAAGGGGACGCCGCGGGCGTGATCAACGAGGACGGCGTCTACATCTCGAGCGCCACGCCCGGCACCTACCACGTCGTCGCGAAGAGCAAGGCCAACCCGACGATCGTAGGCTCCGTTCCGATCGTCGTCGTCAACCTCGCGATCGTCTCCCTCGCGGGCGCGAACGGCGGAGCCGGCAACATCGACGGCCCCACCAAGACCGCGCACTTCAACATGCCGCAGGGCTCCACGGGCTACTACGACAACGCGCTCAACACGCGGCGCATCTGGGTCGCCGACACGGGCAACCACACGATCCGCTACTGGGACGAGAAGTCCGGCAAGGTCACCACGATCGCAGGCGCCGCCGGCGTGATCGGGACGACCGACGGCATGGGCGGCGCCGCGCGCTTCAACCAGCCCACGCAGGTCGCGGTCGACCCCCCGAGCAAGAGCCTTTACGTCCTCGACAACGGCGGCACGTGCATTCGCCGCATCGCCCTCGATACGAACGCGGTGACGACCATCTCGGGCACCTGCGGGACGGCCGGGACCCAGGACACGCCCATCGCGACGCTCAGCAAGGCGCGGTCGATGGTGCTGGCGCAAGAGTACAACAGCGGCACGGCCATGAACGTGCCGGCGCTCTACGTCTGTGACGGCAACCTCCGTCGGATCGAGCTGGCGAACGCCGGCACGCGGGGAAGCGCTACCCCGATGCTCCCGGCGGGCGAGTCCTGCCAGATCGCGACCGCCGACGGTGGGAACGGTTCCTCGACGAACTACGTCTATTACGTCTACAACCAGAGCGTCAGACGCTTCAACGTTCCGGCGAGCTACCCCGTGGGGGCGGCGAACATCAAGACCGCGGCGTTCATGTCGAACCAGTTCGACAGCATGGCGGCCGTGTACTCCGACCTCTACTTCGGCTCGAGCTACGAAGGCGTCATCTATCGCATCCAGAACGTCTCGAGCAGCGATAACCTCCCGTCGCCGACGGCGCCGTACCTCGGGGTGATGAACGATCGGCGCTCCGTCGACGGAACGGACACGACGCTGATTCGCCTCGGGAGGCCCACCGGACTCTCGACGTACCAGGGTTACGAGCTCCTCTTCGGCGACGCGGAGGGTCAGGCGATCCGGCGCGTGAACTCGAACGGCAGCAGCGGCGTCACCGTCGAGACGGCGATCGGCGCGGTGCAGATGGCGGACCTCATCGACGGGCCTCGCCAGAGCGCGCGCCTCACCGGCCCGTTCGCGGTCGCGGCCGACGACGCCGGCATCGTCTACTTCGCGGACATCGCCTTCAACGGCAACACCAAGAACAGCACCATCCGCAAATACGACAGGACGACGGCCGTCGTCAGCTCGGTGGCCGGCCTGCCGAGCAGGCCGCTCGACAACAGCATGCCCCCCGTCGACGGACCGCACGACCAGGCGCGCTTCTGGTTCCCCATCGACATGGCCTACGCGAAGGGCAAGCTCTACGTCGTCGACAACTTCGCGCAGGCGATCCGCACGGTCGACGTCGCGACGGGCGCCGTCAGCACCCTCGCGGGCGAGAAGACCATCTCGGGCAACAGCGACGGCGTCGGCGTCGCGGCTCACTTCAACTTCGTGGCGTATGCGTCGGCCTCGGGCGGCGTCGGCTTCTTGTCAGGCGGCGTCACCACGGACGGAACGAATCTCTACATCGCCGACACGCTGAACTACGCCATCCGGAAGACCGTGATCGCGACGGGCGAGACGACGACGATCGCCGGCGGCGTCCAGGGCACCGCGAACGGCACCGGCAAGGCGGCGCAGTTCACGTCGCCGATCGGGCTCACGTACGACAACGGGTTCCTCTACATCGCCGACTACAGCGATCAGACGATCCGCCGGATGAACCTCGCGAGCGGCGTCGTCGACGGCTTCATCGGTCTCTCCGGCCAGGCCGGTGACAAGGACGGCGACGCTTCGACCGCGACCCTCAACTTCCCGTTCCGCATCAAGGCGGACGGTCTCGGCAACCTCTACATCTCGGAGCTGCCGCTGACGTCACAAGGGCAGCCCTCCGGCATCATCCGGCGCATCAACCTGAAGGACCGGAAGATCTCGCCGTTCGCGGGAACGCCGGGCGGGGTCGGTCTCGCGCCGGGCCCGATTCCCTCGACGCTGAATTGCCCCACCTCGCTCACGATCATGCCGGGGAAAGATCTCGCGTTCGGCGATTTCTGCGAAGCCACGATCGGGATCTTCCAGCCGCTCTGAGCGACCGTCACGCGACCTGAGCTAGGTCACCACGCGCCTCCCGCGAGGGAGGCGTCGAGGGCGCCGCACGCGGCGGCGGGAAGCTTGTGCTGCTCGCCCGGATCCGCGGCGAGGTCGTAGCAGTCGCGCCCGCCCCCGCGCGTCTCGATGAGCACGTGCTGACCTTGCATGAGGCCGCGGCAGAGACCGTCGGCCTCCCAGACGGCCGACGAGATCGAGAGGTAGACGACGGGCTCCTCGGGCGCGCGCCGCCGGAGCA
>JANXVA010000140.1 GCA_025351875.1 Myxococcales bacterium
CTCGCGATCGGTGACGAGGCCGCGCGAACGGAGCCTTCGGAGCGAATCGAGCGTGTTCGAGAGGCGGAGCGAGGGCTCGCGACCGCCCCAGATCAGCTGGAGCGACTGGACGAAGAACTCGACCTCGCGGATCCCGCCGGGCCCGAGCTTCAGGTCGCGCTCGGGGTCGGACGACAGCTCGACGCGGCCGCGCACGACGAGCTCGGTCATCTCGCGCGCGATGCGCGGGTCGACCACCTTGCGCCACACGAACGGGGCGAGCGCCTCGAGGACGAGCTGCCCGAAGGCGAGATCGCCGGCGACCGGCCGCGCGCGGAGCAACGCTGCGCGCTCCCACGTCCGGCCCCACGTCTCGTAATAGCGCTCGGCGGCAGCGAGCGCGTTCACGAGCGGACCGCGCGAGCCCTCGGGGCGGAGCCGGAGATCGACGCGCCAGCACATGCCTTCGTCGGTCGCGTCCTCGAGGGTCGCGGTGAGGCGCTGCGTGACGCGCGCGAAGTGTTCGTGCAGCGTCTGCTCGGTGAGCTCGCCGTCGTGGCGAACGCCGCCGTCGTCCGTCTCGTAGAAGAGCAGGAGGTCGACGTCGCTACCGCAGTTGAGCTCGCGACCACCGAGCTTGCCCATGCCGAGCACGGTAAAAGCACATCGTGCACCGCTCGCCGCGACCGGCGTGCCGAAACGGAGCTCTGCCCAGCGCAGCGCCTCGTCCGCGGCGAGCTCGATGCACACCTGCGCGATGTCGGAGATCTCGCGCGCGGTCGTGTCGATGTCGTCACCCTCGGTCGCCAGGAGCTCGCGAGCGGCGACGCGAAGACGCTCTCGTTGCGCGAAGAGGCGGAGACCTCGCCGGACGCCGAGCGGGTCGTCGAGGTGCCCTACGAACGACAGACCGAGCCGGCGCAGCGTGCGGAGATCGCGGGCGATCCGCATCTTTCCGTGGGCGATCGCGACGACGTCCTCCGGGCGCGTGAGGATCTGCTGGCGCAGCGCCGGATACGCGGCAGAGAGCAGCGCCGCGAGCTCTGCGGCCTCGTTGTCGCTCACGAGGCCGCGCTCCCGCGCCGCTTCGCCGTACGCGGCGACCAGCGCGCTCGCCGACTCGCCGCCGAGCGTATGCAGGAGGCGCTTCACGAGGGAGGGCAAGACGCGCGAAGCGTCGTCGCCGGAGCGGCGCGCGTCAAGCAATGTCCCCCGCCTTTTTGCGGCGGAACTTGCTAATCTGCCGGCCGATGTCGACGGCCGTTGCGCGTACCGCTCGCAGGAGGCGATCGCCGCGCGTGCCCGTCGTGCTCGCCCTTCTCGCAGCAGCCTCCGTCCATTGTGCATCCGGCTCGGAGCGCACCAGGCGCGAAGCTCCGAGCGCGCGCGTGTCCTCGGAGCTCGGTGGCTGGAGCAGCGTGCTGCCCCCGATCCGCATCCGTTCGGGAAACACGTCCACCATCCTCGGTACCGGCGAGGTCCTCGTCGCGGGCGGCGGGTCGACGCCGAAGAGCACCGAGCTGCTCGACGTCTATGCGGGCACCATCGTCCTCGGTCCTGACATGGGCACGGCTCGGACGCGTCACACGGCGACGATGCTCGCGAGCGGCAAGGTCCTGCTCGCGGGAGGCGGAACGGCAAGCGCCGAGCTCTACGATCCGAGCACGCGCGCGTTCACCGCAACCGGCGCGATGAGCAAGGCGCGCACGGCGCACTCTGCGGTGCGTCTGCCTACCGGCAAGGTGCTCGTCGTCGGTAGCGAGGGCGGAGAGAGCACCGCCGAGCTCTACGATCCGGCGGCGGGGACGTTCGCGGCGACCTCGGCGCGCCTCACGACCGGCAACGGCGCGCTCGTGATGCTCGCGAACGGCAAGGCGCTGTTCACGAACGAAACCGGCACGGAGCTCTTCGACCCGGCGGCCGCGAGCGGCGCCGGAGCGTGGTCGTTCCCCGTCTCGGCCGCACCGCAGCCGACGAACGGCTCGGGGCTGCCCATCGTCACGCGGCTCCGCGACGGTCGACTCTACGTCGCCGTCGGTAGCGGCTGCGCTTCCACAGGCCAGAACGAGTTCTGCTTCGGGTCGGTCTCGGCATACGACGCGACCGCGGGCACCGGCGGAACGGTCGCGTCACTCATGCGCGTCGAGCCGACCGCCGCGCTGCTCCCGACCGGCGACGTGGTCTATGCGGGCGGCCGCCCCATCCCGGTCGCCGCGGCCGATCTCGTCACGAGCGCCGTGCCCGCGGTGCTCTCGTCCGAGGGTCCGACCGCACCCTCGCACGGCACCGACAGCACGGCAGTCGTCCTCCCCGGCGGCGACACGCTCTTCATCGGCGGCATCCAGGCGACGGTCGACCGACGCACCCACTACGGCGCGTTCCACGTCTCCGCCGGGCCGCTGGCGACCCCGCGTGTCCTGCAAGGCGCCGTTCGTCTCCAGGACGGTCGCGTCCTCCTCAGCGGCGGCAGCGTCGACGACGGCAGCGGACCTCTGCTCGCGTCGATCGAGATCTTCGATCCTTCGACGGACACCTTCACGAGCGGTGGCTCGATGACCAGCGCGCGTTATGCGCACACGTCGACGGTCTTGCGCTCCGGCAAGGTGCTCATCACGGGAGGCGGCAAGGGCCCTTCGGTCCCGACCACGGCTCTCGCGTCGACGGAGATCTATGATCCCGCTGCGCCGCTCGCGACGCGGTCTCGCGCGCTCGGTGCGCTCGCCGTGGCGCGCATCTCCCATGCGGCGACCCTGCTGCCATCGGGCGAGGTGCTCATCACCGGCGGCTGCACCGCCGGTTTCAACGGCATCTTCGGCGGGTGTCCGGCGGGGAAATCGACCACGTCCGTCGAGCTGTTCGATCCCGCCACCGAGAAGCTCAGCGCACTCGCTCCGATGACGGTCGCACGGCAAGGGCACGGCGCGGTGCTCCTCCCCACGGGTAAAGTGCTCGTCGTCGGCGGAGGCGACGCGAGCGCGGAGCTCTTCGACCCGCTCACCAAGACGTTCAAGGCAACCGCACCGTCCGGCTCGCCGCGCGACGGCTCGACGGCGCATGTGCTCCCGAACGGCCGCGTGTTCGTTGCCGGCGGCCAGACGCTCGCGCCGGAGCTCTTCGACCCCGCCACCGACACGTGGAGCTACGCGCCGGCGCTCTCCGCGTCGGTGCCGAACACGCTGTGGACCACGATGCCGGACGGGCGATTGCTCTCCGCCGGCGGCCTCTTCTTCGAGGCGGTCGACATTCAGCAGCGGATCTTCGACCCGCTCGCCGCCGCCGTGGGCGCGGCATCCGTCGCCTCGACCGACGGACGGGGCGGCCGCAAGTGGGGCTCGGCGACGCTCGCGGGCACGGGCGAGGTCGTGATCGCAGGCGGCACGGTGTGCAACGGGCTCTGCTTCTCGACGCCCGAGCCGTTCGCCTTCATCCACGATGACGGCGCCCCCGCAAACCCACCCCCGGTCGTCAGCGCGGTGCCCGCGACGGTGATCGCGGGGACGAGGGTGACGATCACGGGCACCGGCTTCACCAGCGGCCCCGAGGGCAGCACCGGAACACGCAGCTCGTCGGCGACGAATCATCCGCTCGTCCTCTGGGTGTCGGACGCAGGCGATGCGGTGGTGCCGGGCACCGTGCTCGACTTCACCGACACCACCGCGACATGGCTCGTTCCTGCGACTGCACTCTACGGTCACGGCCTCCTCTTCGTCTCGACAGGCGGCGTGCAGAGCACCGGTGCATCGGTCGCGATCGAGCCCGCGGGCAAGGCCGTCGCGTGCGCATACGACGCGGAGTGTGCGAGCGGCTTCTGCACCGACGGCGTCTGCTGCGACCGCCGCTGCGACGGTAAATGCGAGGGCTGCTCGGCCCGCCGCAAGACGATCGGTGAAGACGGCGTATGTGGAGCGGTTCCTCCCGGTCGTGACATCGCCGGGCGCTGCTTCAGCACGTCCGGCCAAGCGTGCGCCGCGGCGCTGGAGTGCGCGACGGGGTTCTGCGCGCAGGGCGTGTGTTGCGACTCGAGCTGCACCGGCGAGTGCCAGTCCTGCAAGCAAGACACGCACAAGGGCGTCTGCAGCCCGATCAACGAGGGCTCGTGCGGCGCCGCCTGCGACGGCGACCATACGCTGAAGCAGATCGGCGCCCCTGACGTCGATTGTGCCCCATTCAAGTGCGAAGGCCCGCGCTGCAAGACGACATGCGCGTCGGCCAAGGACTGCGCCGCGCCGTTCGTGTGCAGCCTCGACGGCCAGTGCGCCGCGGCCCCCGAGCCCGCCCCGGGCAGCGGCGGCGTATGCGGGTGCAAGGTCGTCGGACACGCCTCGCGAGCCCCGCACGGGACGAACGGCGCACTCGGTGCGGCGTTCGCCGTCGCGCTCATGGCATGGTCGCGCGCGCGCGCACGAAGGCGAGCTCGATGATCGGCGAGCACATCGACGGGAAGTACGTCGTCACCGGCCAGCTCGGCGCGGGCGCGATGGGCGCCGTGTACGCCGCACGCAACATCACGACCGGCCGCTCCGTCGCCGTGAAGGTGATCCAGAACGGGCTGGGGACGGATCCGGCGCTCGTCGCGCGCTTCCAGCGCGAGGCGAGGGCGGCGGGTGCAATCCAGTCGACGTACATCGCGCAGGTCCTCGACGCGGGTCAGGATCGAACGACCGACGCTCCTTACCTGGTGATGGAGCTGCTCGAGGGCGAGGACCTCGACATCCTCGTGCGCCGGCTCGGCGCCGTTCGTTACGATCTCGCGCTGCGGATCATCGCGCAGGCGCTCGCCGGGCTCGAGCGCGCGCATGCCGTCGGCGTCGTGCATCGCGACATCAAGCCCGCGAACTTGTACATCGCGCGCGCCGACGCCGGGCAGCGCGTCGTGAAGCTCGTCGACTTCGGTATCGCGAAGGTGAAGGACGAATTCGCGGCCTCGAACCACGCGCTCACACAGACGAGCGCGCTGCTCGGCTCTCCGCTCTACATGTCGCCCGAGCAGGCCAAGGCGAGCAAGAAGGTCGACGCGCGGGCTGACCTCTGGTCGCTCGGCATCGTGCTCTACCAGCTTCTCACCGGGCACGCACCGCACGCGCACGCCGAGTCGCTCACCGAGCTCTTGCTTGCAATCTGCACGGAAGACGTGAAGCCCGTGCAGCAGGCGGCACCCTGGGTTCCAGGGGAGGTCGCAGCTATCGTGGAGCGTGCGCTTCGTCTCGACCCGACGAAGCGCTTCGACGACGCGAAGCAGATGCGCGATGCGATCGAGGCGATCGTCCCGAGCTGGCAGGTGCTGACGGACGCGATGCTCACGCCGCTGACGAGCGAGGAGCGCGCGTTCGTCGCCCAGCCGACGGCGGACTTCGCGGTGCTCGCGGCATCGACGGGGCCGGCGCCCGTCGGCGGGACCGGAGCCTCCATCTCGTCGTCGGGTGGCATCAGTAACAGCGCGCTCGCGCTGGGCGGCGCGACCGAGCTCGGACCGATGCCCGGGAGCTCGTCGTCGCAGCATTCGGCGCCTGCCCTTGCGGCGAGCGCGGGGGCGAGCGGCAGGGTCGGGCTCGCGGCGTCCAGCGCCACCGGCGACGGCGTCACGGGTCCGCGGGGCGCGCGTTCTGGCGGTCCGCGGGCCGTCATGATCGCGGCTGCGGGCGGGCTCCTCGTCGTGGCCGCGATCGGCGGCGTGCTCGGGCTTCGCGCGCGGAACAAACCGATCGAGACCGTGACCGGGATGATCTCGCAGCCCTCGGCGGTCGCATCGGGAGGCGCGTTGGTCGCCGAGCCCACGGTCACTCCGGCTGCGACCGCTCCGGCCTCCGCGTCCGCCGTGCCCGTGGCGGCGAGCACCGAGAGCGCGCCGCGCCCTGCGCAAGCTACGACGCAGGCGGGAGCGCCGCGGGGACGGCCCTCGGCCGGCGCGGCCACGAGTCCGATTACGAGCCCGACCGCGACCGTTGCGACGAGTACGACTGCGAGTGCCGCGACGGCGCGGCCGGCGACCCTGCCGGCTCGACCGGCAACCCCGGCGACGGTGTCCTCGTCCCCCATCTCTCGCGAATTCAACTGAGCATGCGTCTTCGCCAGATCACGGTCTCGCTCCTCGTCGTCCTGCTGCTTCTCGTGACGCGCCTCGCCGTCGCGGAGCCCGCCCCTGCCCCGTCCGGCACCGCGAGCCCGAGCACCTCCCCCTCCTCCGAGGAGGACCACCGCGCCGAAGCACGCGCCCTCTTCGAGACCGGCATCGCCCACTTCGACCGAAGCGAGTGGAGCGCCGCTCTCGCGGACTTCCTCCGCTCGCGGGCGCTCTTCGCGACACGCGCCGCCACGAAGAACGCGGCGGTCTGCTTCCGCAAGGAGGGCCGCTTCGACGAGGCCCTCGAGTCATTCGAAGCGCTCCTCCGCGAGTTCCCCGATCTCACTCCCAGCGACCGCGCCTTCGCGGAGAAGGAGAGCGCCGAGCTGCGTGCCGCGATCGGCTCGATCGAGGTCGCGGGAGCCGAGCCAGGCGCTGCCATCGTCATCGACGGCCGCACGCGCGGGACGTACCCGCCCACCGGCCCGCTCCGCGTCGCCGCCGGCAGCCACGTGGTCCGCGTGTACAAGGAAGGCTTCGTCCCGTTCGAGATGCGCGTCGACGTCGCGGGCCGTCAGCTCGCGCTGGTCGAAGCGAAGCTCGCCGCGCTCACGCAGGCAGGTCGTCTCTCCGTCACGGAGACGGGCAATCGTGCGCTCGACGTCGTCGTCGACAACGTCGTCGTCGGCAAGACGCCCTGGCTGGGCTCGGTCGCCGTCGGCCTCCACACCGTCGTCCTGCGCGGAGAGGGAGACCTCGGCACCCAGCCGGCGACGACGAGCATTCGCCTCGGCGACGTCACGCCGCTCGCGCTGGCCGCGGAGGCCCTGACCTCGACGCTGCGGATCGTCCCGGTCCCCGCGGGCGCCAACGTGTCGATCGACGCCGTCGTCGTCGGACAGGGCGTGTGGGAAGGCAAGCTCCGCGAGGGTGATCACGTCGTCGAGGTCATCGCCGAAGGGTTCCTCCTCGCGCGCCGTCCGCTGCGCCTCACGAAGGGCGAGCGCGCCGCCGAGACGATCACGCTCGAGCGCGACCCGAGCTCGCCGCTCTGGCGTGCCGCGCACCCCTCACGCGTATTCCTGGAGCTCGATGTCGGTCCGGCGATCGGCGTCGCGTTCGGCGGCGACGTTCGAGATGCGTGCACGGGCTCGTGCTCGGCGGCGGTTCCGATCGGCGTCTCGGCGACGGTCCACGGCGGCTACGAGCTCTCGAGCGGGATCACGCTGGGGCTCGACGCCGGCTATCTCGTCGTCGCCGCGAACACGTCGAAGCGTCCCGCCTCGCTCCTCCCGAAGGGCCTCGCGCCCGACCCCGGCACCATCGACGACTCCCTCGGCGTGCAGGGCGTGCGCTTCGGCCCCTCGGCGGGCTACCGCACCGGCGAGGAGTGGCCGCTCACGTTGCGCCTCGGCGCGGGCGTCTTCCTCGGCTCGGCGGTGGACGCGCGCAAGGGCACGTTCACCACGTCGGCGGGCACGGCCTACGACGTCGACGTGTCCGAATCTCACTCCGCAGCATACGTGTATCTTGCACCCGAAGTGCGCGTCGCCAGGCGCTTCCCTTCGCGCCTGGAGATCAGCGCCGGCGTCGCGGTGCTCGCGCTCGTGTCGGTCGACCAGCCGTCGTGGACGGATCGCCAGCCCGTGCTCGCCGCACCGCGCGGGCAGCAGGGTGACGGCGTCGCGACGTTCGGCTCCCAGACCCTCGCCGGGTCCTTCCTGCTTTCGATTGTGCCAAGCCTCGGCGTCCGTTACGCCTTCTAGAGGAGCTCATCATGCGCCGTTCCCCCCTGCTCGTCCTCGTCCTGGCCACCGCGTGCGGCGGCAAGATCGCGCCTTCGACGGACGACACGGGCGGCACATCCGACCCGGGGCCTCCGTCGGGCGTCGGCTCATCGCCGGAGCCGTTCCCTCCCTCCTCTTCCGGCCCGGTCCCTCCGTCGCTTCCCCCGAAGCCGTCAGCCGGCGGGTACTCCGTGTATGCGTGGGCGGGGGGCCTCGATCACGTCGAGATTCTCAAGGCCGACTTCGCGGCGAACACATGCGTACACCTCTTTCTCGCAAGCCCGGAGAAGCCGCGCTCGAACGTCGCATTCGCCGAGCTGTATACGCCCGACACGTGGGCCGTCACGAGCGGCGAGCGCACGAACAGCGCGGCCAACTGCGTGGCGCAGGCGCCACGCCCCGACGCAATCCCGGCCACCGGCGGCAAGGGCTTCATCACGTTGGAGGGGTTCGGCCCGAACTCGCTGCCGTGCCGCGTCAACGTTCATGCGTCCGTGACCTTCGAGAACCTCGAGGTCGCCGAGCGGCTCGACGCAGACGGCCTCCCCGTTTACGGCTGCTTGTGAGCGTGTTCGCCCTCGACGCCCCTTGCCCGCGCGAGGGTGCTCAGGGCGACTCGTCGTCGAGGGGCGACTGAGGAACGACGGGGACGACGGCATCGTCGAGGAGGTCGCCCGTGTCGGCATCGACGACGAAGCGGAACTCGTGGCCCTCGCGTTTCACGTCGATCGCATACGCGAGCCAGTAGCTCACGTAGGCGCCGCGCGGCCCGGGTGACACGTGGATCGTGAGGCGCACGGCGCGGACGTCCGCATCCTCGACGCGCCCGACGGAAAGGCGCTGGAGCTCGCGAACGCGCGCATTGGGGCGGCGCGGGTCGTCGAACACGACGAACAGCTCGCGCCCGATGACGAAACGCATGAGCCGCTTGTCGTCGGGCCCGAGCGCCGCGCTCGTATCGAGCACGAGCCGCGGGTGGAGGCGCGAGAGATTGATGAAGTAACGCGGCTTGCCGTCGTCCCCGATATAGACCGCGATGTCGACGTGGGACGTGACCGCGGCGAAGCCCTCGTATCCGCGCATCGGAATCCGCCCGGCGAGGATGACGACCCAGCTTCCGTAGGTGCGCGTCTTCGGTCGCCCCGCGGCCACGTCGAGGACGGAGACGTCCGCGGGCGACAGGCCGAAGAAGTCCGCGTTGCGCGCGACGAATGCGATCGCTTCGGCGATGACGCGCTCCTGCTCCGCAGGGTCGGTGGTGCCCCACGCTTCGAGGTCGACGCTCGTGATCGGGGCGTCGGTCGTGGTCGCCGCTCTCTTCGCCCGCCGCACCACGCCGCGAATCCCGTCGACGTCGTCGGGCGCGCCGCCCGCGCCGAGCGTGATCGACCAGTCCGCGCCGTTTCGCGCCCTCCACCGCTCGACGAGCGCGACACGCTCGGGCATCGGCATCGCGCGCACGAACTGGACGTGCGCGCCCCGCGCCCCCGGCGGAGCGTTGAGCGTGATGCGCGAGGCGCCATCCGCGACGACGGGCGGCGCCGAGTGGCACGCGCCCGCGCTCGCCGCGAGGGCAACGGCAACGGCGACCCCCAGCGCCTTCAGATGCTGGGACCCCAGAGGCGGAACATCATGAGCACCGTCCAGTCGAACAGAACGTGCGAGAAGATCCCGGGCAGGAGGCGTCCGAACCGACGCGCCATGAATCCCCACACGAGACCCGACGCGAGCGCCGCGACAGGCAGGACGGGATTGAGTCCGGCGACCGGATCGCTGAGCGCCCAGAGCGTCGGCACCTGCGCGACGGCGTAGAGCACCGCAGCGTACACCCACGCGCGCTGCGTCCCCACGAGCTCCGCGAGGATCGACGTCACGAGACCGCGCCAGACCAGCTCCTCGGCGACTGCGAGGACGAGGATCGAGAGAACCACGAACACGACGCTCTTGCGGAGCGACGTGGGGTCTCCGATCTGGAGATAAAGACGCGCGAGCCAGCTCTCGCGATCGGAGCCGACCGGCGCGACGAGCTTCGTGAAGCCCCAGGCGCTCACGAAGAGGAGCGCGGCGCCCGCGAAGCCGCGCGTGAAGTCACCGGAGCGGACATTGAGCCAGCCGAGCCCGCCGCCGTCGTCGAACGAGCTGCGCCGGTAGAGATCGCCGTCGCGATGGGCACGGACGGCCCCCACGACGGCGATGGCGATGGTCGGAACGGCGAGCCAGACGAGGAAGCTCGGTTGCCCACCGCGCCCGAGCTGGAACGCGAAGTGCGAAGAGGCCGCGACCACGACCACGATTCCCACGAGATAAGCGACGTTTCGCACCGCGGCACCGTCCTAACATCGGCCCGCGCGCGCCGCGACTCAGAACGGAGGCGCCGCGTCCGCGACAGGAGCGGCCGTCGGATCCGGCCGGCGCGTGAGCCGATCGATGATGCGGGCTCGCAGGCCGGCGAGCCGGTCACGGTGGAGCCACCCGAGCATGCCGAACATGAAGAGCCACGCGAGGTGGAGCCCCGTCACGAGGCCCTGCGTGATGTAGACGATGCGCATCTCGAAGGGGCGCTCCTTCGTGACGAGCTGCCGGCTCGACTGGATGTAGTGATCCGACGTCGGGAGCGAGAGCGACACCGGGGTGATGCCCGCCTTGGTATCGAGCGAGCCGTCCGCGGCGACGGCCGCGTGGGTGATCTCCGGCGCGGGGATCTGCGGCCGTTCGACGAACATCTCGCGCGCCGGCTCGTAGCTCGTCGTGTCGGTGAGCGCCCACTTCCCGCCGAAGAGCGCGAGCACGAGGATACCGCCCGCCGCGACGAGCAGACGCGTGCCGCGGATGAACCGCGACGCGAGGAAGATCGAGCCGACCACGAAGAGGCCGCCGCTCGCGAACACGAAGCCCTCGCGCGAGACGAACCAGAGGCCAGCCGTCACGAGCGCTCCGAGCGCGCGCGTCTTCTGCGTACGGAACCCGAAGCACGCGACGGCGGCGCCGAGCGCGAGCGCGAGGAGGTCTCCGCGCGAGTACGCCCAGCGCGCGCGATCCCCGCCCAGCACGGCGATCGGATGCATGCTGTCGGGGAGGCCGACCGTGACCTCCATGCTGCTCGTGGCGATGGGGTAGCTGCTGCCGGGGACCTTCACGGCGCCAGCGACCGACCACAGCCGAACGTCCGCGAGCGACTGGACGCGCAGCGTGTGCGACCCCGGGCGGATCGGCACGAGGACGTCCGTCGCGCCAGCCTCGGTGTGCAGGATGCGTTGCGCAGCGCCGTCGGTCGACAGGTACATCGCCTTGCCGGCCGGAGCG
>JANXVA010000152.1 GCA_025351875.1 Myxococcales bacterium
GGCGAGGCCTGCCTCGGCAACACCCTCGGCTTCACCACGTATCTCTGCGATCCCGCGAGCGCGATGGATCGCTTGACCGAGGTGCGACCGAGCGTGTTCATGAGCGTCCCCTCGGTGTGGGAGAAGCTCGCGACGAAGGCCGCCAATCCGGATCCCGCGGTGCAGAAGGCCAGGCTCCTGGCCCTCACCGGCGGTCACCTCAAGTTCTGCCTCTCGGGCGGCGCCGGCCTCAAGCGCGAGGTCAAAGAGCTCTTCCACGCCTGTGGGCTCCTGATCATCGAGGGCTATGGCCTCACCGAGACGTCACCCACGCTGACGCTGAATCGGCCCGACGCCTTCCGCTTCGACACCGTGGGCAAGCCCTTTCCCTCGGTCGAGGTCAAGCTCGCTGAAGATGGGGAGATCCTCGCGCGCGGCCCGAGCGTGTTTGGCGGCTACCACAAGGATCTCGAGGCCACGAAGGAGGCCTTCACGTCCGACGGCTGGTTCAAGACTGGCGACGTCGGTCGCTTCACCGATGATGGCTTTCTCCAGATCATCGACCGCAAGAAGGACATCCTCGTCACCGCGGGCGGAAAGAACGTTCCGCCCGCGAACATCGAGCTGCGCTTCCGCGACGACCCCTTCATCGCGAACGTCGTCGTCTACGGCGAGGCGAAGAAGTTCCTCGTCTGCGGCGTGTGGCTCAACGAGGAGGCGGTCGCCGCGCATCTCGGCGACGTCGCCCCGGCAGCCCGCGACGCCGCGCGCCACGCGCTCGTCCAGAAGCGCATCGACCAGGCGAACGCGGAGCTGGCGAGCTACGAGTCGCTGAAGAAGTTCGTCATCCTGACCGAACCGCTCACGGTCGAGAACGAGCTCCTCACCGCGTCGCTCAAGGTTCGCCGCAAGAAGGTCTACGAACGCTTCAAGAGCGAGTTCGAAGCCCTTTACGACGGCCCGCCACCCGAGGCGCGCAAGTCCACGGGCGAGGCACAGGCGTGAATCCGTTCGCGAGGCTCGCGTCGATGGTCACGAAGCCGAAGCCCGAGGTGGGCTCGACTCCGGCGGACGTGGTCCATCGCGAGAACAAGTGGCGTCTCCTCCGCTATCGGCCTCTCAGCAGCCCTGAGCAAAAAGCGCGCGGGCCGAAGTTCGAGACGCCCGTGCTGCTCGTGCCGTCGCTCATCAACCGGCACTACGTGATGGATCTCATGCCCGGCAAGAGCATGGCGGAAGATCTCGTGAAGGCCGGCCACGACGTCTACGTGCTCGACTGGGGCACGCCGGGCGACGAGGACCGTCACCTCACGTTCGACGACGTCGTCGACCGCTATCTCGGTCGCGCGATCCGCAAGGTCGCGAAGAGCTCGCCGCGCGGGAAGACCCACGTCCTCGGCTACTGCCTCGGGGGAACGATGGCGACCATCCATGCGGCGGTGCATCAGGAGCACATCGCGTCGCTACTCGTCCTCGCCGCGCCGGTGTCCTTCTCCGGGGAGATCGGCATGCTCGAGACCTGGACGCGCCTGCCCAACTTCAAGGTCAGCGACATCGTCGATGCCTTCGGCAACGTGCCGTGGCAGCTCATGCAGAGCGCCTTCACGATGCTGCGGCCGACGCTCGGCATGTCGAAGGCCGTGCACGTCGTCGACAAGGCGATCACCTCGGATTCTCCCGTCACCCACGCCTCCGCCGCGGACCCCTCAGTCAACGCGAACAAGTGGGAGGAGTTCTCCGAGGGCTTCCGCGCCCTCGAGGCGTGGGGCAACGACAACGTGTCGTTCCCCGGGGCCTGCTACGTGCGCTACATCGAGGAGCTCTACCGCAAGGACGCGCTCATGGGCCGCACGTTCACGCTCTCGGGCAAGCCGGTGCTGCTCGAGAAGATCACCGTGCCCACGATGTGCATCGTCTTCCAGCACGACAACATCGTCCCGCTCAAGAACGCATCGGTGCTCGTCGACGCGATCTCGTCGACCGACAAGGTGCTCCTCGAGCTCCCCGGCGGTCACGTCGGCGCGGTCGTGTCGCGCTCGGCGCAGAAGTCGCTCTGGCCGAAGATGAGCGCGTTCTGGGCCGCACGCGACGCGGACGTGAAGATGCGCGTCGACGCGAAGCCCGAAGCCGCGCCGCAGGTGAACGGGAGCGCCAGTGGCCACACCGAGCTGGCCCCCGCGCCGATCAGCACGCCGCGCGTCGCCGCCAAGAAGGCTGCGCGCAGCAAGACCTCCTCGCGATCGGGCGGCCGATGACGCCTCGCCTTCCGGCAGCGTTCGCCGCCTCGCTCGCGATCGCCAGCGCCAGCGCGACGGCAGCCGCCGGAACGGTCACCGTCGAGCAGCAGAGCGGGCGCAACGTTCGCGTCTTCGTGCCGACCAAGCCCGCTACGCCGACGCCGCTCGTCGTGATGCTCCACGGTTGCACGCAGACTGCGGAGGACTTCGCCGGCGCGACGCAGATGGACGCGCTCGCCGAGAAGGAGGGCTTCGTCGTCGCCTATCCCGAACAGTCGGCCACCACGATCTCCTCGCGCTGCTTCCAGTGGTGGGAGCCCACGCATCAGGCGCGCGGCGCAGGTGAGCCCAAGGAGCTCGCGGACGCCGCGCTCGCCGTCGCGAAGGGCCACGGGGTCGACGAGGAACGCGTCTACGTCGGTGGCATCTCCGCCGGCGCCGCGATGAGCGTGATTCTGGGCGCGACGTATCCAGATCGCTTCGTGGCGATCGGTGTGATCGCGGGTGTCGAATACAAGCGCGCGACCACACTCGCGGGCGGCCTCTCCGTTTCGCAGAATGGCGGCCCCGGCGCCGACATGCAGGGCGACCTCGCGTTCGCCGCGATGGGCACGTACGCGCGGCCCGTGCCCACCTTCGTAGTCCACGGGACGTCCGACGGCGTCGTCGCGCCGATCAACGGCGAGCAGGTCGCCGACCAGTGGCGACGGACGAACACCCTCGTGCTCGGCGAGGGCGCGATCGAGCCCGTGATCAGCGCGACTGGCAGCGCCGGGTATCCGTTCACGCGCAACGTGCATCGCAACAAGGCGAACGGCGCGTCGGTCATCGAGTACTACGTCGTCGACGGCCTCGGTCACGCGTGGCCCGGCGGCAAGATGGGCGAGTCCTACGCCGACTCGCGGGGTCCCGACGCGACCGCGCTCATGTGGGCCTTCTTCAACGGGCGCACGCGGTCGGCTCCCTTCGACGTGCCGCCCGCGGTGATCTCCGCGACGCCCGGCGCAACGCCCGACGGCGGCACTCCGGGCGCCGACCCAATGAACCCGGCCGACCCGAGCAGACCGTCAGGATCCTCCCCGGCTCCGGGCGACGCTGGCAGCGGCGGATGCAGCCTGACGCGCGAGGGCTCGCGAAGCGTCGGCCTCTGCGCGCTCCTCGGGCTCGTCTTCGCGCTGGCCGTTGGCCGACGTCGCCTCAGGCGTGCGTGAGGACGTAGAGCACGTATAAGGAGGGGAATGTTCTCTCGTCATGCCCTCGCTCTGATCGTCGCGGCCTCGACCGCAGGTTCGTGCGCCGCAATCCTCGCCGTCGGCGGCTGCGGCTCCGACAGCACGGTGACCGGCGGCGCGACCGACGATGCTCCCTCGGGAAGCGAGACCGGAGCCACCAACGACGGCGCCGCCGACGCGGGCACCGACTCGCCCGCCACACTTGCCGACGGCGCCACGATGGACGCGAGCTGTCCCAAGGGCAAGGTCGTCGCGAGCACCGGCGAGACCTGCATCGGATTCGGCAAGGGCACGCCCTGCGATACGGCATGCGGCCTCCCGGCCTATGGGTTCGTCTGCTTCAACGGCGGACCACCCGGCTTCGCTGGCTGCGTGCAGGCCAGCTCCACGGGCTCCTTCGGTGACACGTACTGTTGTCCCGACAACAAGTGCGTGCCGCAGCCCGACCAGGACAAGGAGTGCAAGGCCGCGGGCACGCCGCATCGCTACCAGTGTCCGCCTGACGGCACGGGCGGTAGCGTCGCTCCCCCGGCCGGATGCGCCGACGGCGGCGGCGGTGGGAGCGCAGTCGAGCGCTTCTACTGCTGTCCGTGAGAGCGTCTTTGCGACGCTTCGGGGGCGCGCATCAGATCATCGTCGTCCGCTCGACGTAGGCCGACGGCCTGGGCTCCTCGAGGCGCTCTGCGATCTCCCAGACGACCACGGGCCTCTTCTTTCCCTTGAACGTCGTCTCACCGAGGCTCTGCGACCGGAACGCCTTGCCGAGATCCGCGACCACGTCGTCGCTGACGAAGATGCACGTCATCGTCCCGTCGCGCGAGCGGTCCTGGATGCGCGCGGCGAGGTTTACCGTGTCTCCGACCACACCGAACTTCACACGATCGCGCGAGCCGATGTTGCCTTCGACGATGTCACCGACGTGGATGCCGATGCCCATCACCAGCTTCTTGACCTCCTCGTTCGTCGTCTTCGCGATGAGGTCGCGCAGGCGACCCTGCATCTCCCACGCGGCGTGCGCGGCCTCGAGCGCGCCGTTGTTCCCGCCCTCGGAGCGGAAGACGGCCAGGATGGCATCGCCGACATACTCGTTGATGTCCCCACCGTGCGACGCGATCGCGCCGGTCATCATCGTCAGATACTCGTTCAGGATCGACACGACCTCTTGTGCCTCGAGCCGCTCGGAGAGCGCCGTGAACCCGCGCAGGTCGGAGAAGAGAATGGCGGCACGGAGGCGACGCCCTCCCAGCTGGAGGCGCCCCTCCGGATCGCTGTCGATCTCGCGCCGTGCGCCCATCGGGACGTAACGCTCGAGGAGGCGCTTCTGCCTCATGCTCGCCAGCATCTCGTTGAAGGTGTGCCTGAGGTGCGCGACCTCGTGGTTGCCTCTCACGCTCGCCTCCTGCGTGAGGTCACCCGCGCCGGCTCGCTCCATGAGCGCCGCGAGCTCGATCACCGGATAGGTGATGCGACGCGACATGAAATAGCCGGCGACGAGCGCGAGGAGCAGCGCAGCTGCGACGCTGATCAGCGAAAATCGAAGGTTCGCCGCGATCATCTCATCGGCGTGGCGGAGTGAGACACCGACGCGGACGATGCCGAACCGCTTCGTGGTGAAGCGCAGATCCTGAGCGACCTCGACGATACGATCTCCGCGGTGAGCCGTGCGGCCGCCGCTCGTCACCTCGTGCAAGAGGAACGTCTCGGCGAAGCGCGGAGCCCCCTCCTTCATCGCGGCATCCGAGACCCAGAGCGGAACGACGTCCGGTACGAGCCGCTGCTCCTGCTCGTGTGGCAGGGCGAGCGCGATCTGCGGAGAGCGTTCGTCGACCACGAGCACGTAGACGAAGTCGGTGTTCCGCTGCACGAGCAGGTCGGTGACGATGCGCGCCTGGTTCCAGTTCTCGTCGGCGACGAAAGGCGTGAGCGCCAGCGCGAGCGCCTCCGCGACGGCCTCGCCCTTGTCGCGCGACTCGTGACGGATGAGCCGCTCCGAGCTGTCTGCCCACTGCCAGACCAGCCCGGCCACGATGAGCGTGATGAGCAACGTCATCGCCGAGAGGAGCCTCGTGTTGATCGACAGGTACCAGGGTACCGGCGACAGGACCTTCATCCGCCTCACGGGCCGCCATCCTTGGCGGCCGCGCCGGCAGGAACGACGACGACGGATTCGACGAACATCGGCCATGTCTGCCCGCGTGTAGCGTCGGCGCACGAGGGTGCGAACGCGAGTACGGCGGGGCCGCCGAGACCGGCCGGCAAGAGCGCGTGCGCGTCGCCGTAGCGGAGACCGATGATGATGTCGCAGCCGAGCACATCGGCGCCGAGGAGCGTCGTGACCTCGCGCTCGGCGGTCTCCGTCCGCGGCTTTCGCTTCACGAGCACACGGTCGCCTTCGTGCACGACGACCGATGCCGCTGCGAGCACGTCCGAGAGGCGGGGCCCGTGGATCTTTACCGGCGTGCTCGGCCAGCGGAAGCGGAAGCCCGCCTTTCCTTCGACGGTGCGCTCCGGGATCGCGTCGAGCTCGGTCGCATGCAGCGCCCGCTGGCCGACCTCGAGCGCGACCGGCTCCGTTCCTACGATGAGATGCGTGACGTAGTAAGCACCGCCCTCGGGGTAGAGCGCCTTGGTCTCGGGGTGACTCGTGTGCGGGACGATCTCGAGCAGTGGGCCGCCCGTGTTCTTCACGAGCGGAACGCCGTTCTCCTCGAGCGCGAGCAGCATCGGGAATCGCCTCACGTCCGCGATGGGGAGCGTGTGCATGAACCCGTCGGCAGCGATGACGGTGACCTCGCTCCCGCCAGGCCCGCGCACCTCCCTCGCACCGCTCGCCTCGAGGATGTCGCTCATCTTGATTCCGCGATAATCGAGCGCAGCGTTGACGTTGGCGGTGTAGCCAGGGTTCGTCGTCGTCAGCCGAGTGTTCGCCATCGCGGTCAGGTTCGACCACGCGTAGTTCACCTCGCCGCCGGCGATGTTGCCGCGCACGGAGAGCGTCCAGCTGGACGTCGCAGACGCTACGGCCTTACCGCGTCGCGCGTCGTTCTCGCGCCTCGTCTCGTCGAGCCACCCGCGCAGCTGGTCGTCGGACGCGGAACGTGTGCATCCCACGAGGAGCTCCAGCAGGCTTGCCAGCGCTGCCGTCCGTATCGCCACCCGCCAGGACACGGAGCGAGGTTAGCGGAGGTTCACGATCTGCGCGCTGGCGTTCGGGTCGGCGGCATCCCACGCGTGCGCGAGGCTGGTCTGCAGGCGAGCTCGGACTCCGCGGTCGCCGATGATGCATGCGTCGACGATGGCGTCGGCACCGTCGCGCGAGAGGCGGTCGAGCGTCTGCGCGTTCATGTTCGCGTCGATCCACTCTTGCTTGTAGACGTTGACGAGCAGCGTCGGGTCGATCTCCGGGCCGACGTACACCGTGTTGCGCGTCACGTACGTCGCGGCGACGAGCGGAGTCGCGAGGGTGAGCTGACCGCAATCGAGGTCGTTCATCGCGTTGACCGCGATCCGCCCGCGACGCACGCGGAGCATCAGCCTCTCGCCGGGCTGGAGCTTCGCCTTGAGCGTCGCTCGCACGTGGCTCGAGGACGCGTCATAGGCGAGCCTGAGCCCCATCCGGTTGTTCACGGCGTTGAGCTCGTCATCACCGAGCGCCGCCTGGTCGTCGGCCTGCGCGTCGTCGGATGCCGCGGCGCAGCCCGCGAGCCCGAGGCTGCTCGTCGCGATGGCACCGAGGACGAGGAGCGCCGTGGACAGAGTGGAGCGCATGATCCCGGGAAAGGAGCATCATCTGTGCCTAGGTAGGCAAGGGTGGTTTTTACATTATTCGCGGCATTTTGCAGGGCATAACGGGCCAAGCTGCGAGTCGGGTGGTGGTGTTCGCATCGTCCATGGCCCACGCAAGGGCCGGATCCCGATCGCGATGCGGTCTCTCCCTCTCATCCGGCTCGACCGCGGGTCGCTCAGACGTCGAGGTCCTTCCAGCGCTTGCTCACGTGCGAGAAGATCAAGATGCCCACGAGCGACGCGAAGCCGACCGCCGAGAACCAGTACCAGACCTGATACGGCTTGTACGTCTCCCAGAGGACGGCGTTCACCGCGTTTGCGTCGGTGCCCAGCACGGTGGTGAGCGTCTCGAACGCGGCGGTGCGCTTCACACCGACGAAAGCGGCCAGATGCTCGATGTCACCGTCCCACGCGCCCGCTCCGTGGTGATCGGTCTTCTCGGCGAGGTACTTCAGCGCGAGGGTCGCCTTCTCACCGTTGCGACCGTACTGCCAGCCCGCGAGCTTCGCGCCGAGCGCCTGCCCGAGCGCCACGGGGATGTTCACGTACCCGAGGTAGAGCGCCTTCTTTCCCTTCGGTGCGATGAGCGAGAAGTACTCCGTCTTCTTCGGGCCGGTGAGCATCTCCCCGAGCGAGAAGAGGACGATACCGAAGAACAGCACGTAGACGCTCGGTGACGTGCCGTAGACGACCGTGCCGATCGTCGCGATCGTCACGCCGATCGCGATCGCCGTCATCACGCGGAGGCGCGCGACGAGGTACGAGATCACGATGACGAAGCAGACGACCATCGTGGCGTTGAGGTTGAGCGCGACCTCCTGCTTCAGCTGCATGCCGCGCGGGTCGGCGACGAGCCATTGCTTGGGGAGCCACGCGTTCGCCTGCACGAACGGGGTGGAGCTCACCCAGTCCGCGTAGAAGTTCGGCATCAGATCCCACAGTTGGTAGAGCATCATCCAGAAGCCGCTGAAGAGCAGGATGACGGTCGCGAGCCGTGGATCCAGGATGTTCTTGAACGTGTCGACGAACACGCGCGCGGCGCTCTTCTTCTTGTCCGCCCCCGACTCCACCTCCTTGTAGGTGAAGATCATCAGGTAGTTCAGCGCCATGAACGTCGCGGAGCTGTAGAAGACGAGCGACCAGCTCGTCGTGCGCATGAAGGTGCCGACGAGCGGACCGATCCCTGCTCCCACGTTGACGAGCCAGTAGAACAGCCCCCAGCCGACGCTGGAGTTCCTCTTCGACATCGACTGCGCGAGCGTGCCCTGGATGCCCGGCTTGAAGATCGCGGTGCCGAGCGCGAGGACGAGGCACCCGAAGAAGAACCCGGAATAGCTCCGCAGGTTCGCCATCAGGATGTAGCCCGTGCACGCGAGCGTCACCGACGTCGCGATGGTTCGCTTGTACCCGTAGCGATCCGCGAAGCCGCCGCTCACCATCGGAACGATCGACTGCACGAGCGCCCAGACGGCGAAGATGGTCCCCTTCTGCGCCTGGCTGAAGTGGAGCCCGCCCGGGTCGTCGGCCTGCGCGATGTAGAGCGGGAGGACGGCGCGGACGCAGTAGTACGCCATGCGTTCCCACATCTCGACGCCGCATCCCATCCAGAAGGAGCGCGGGAACGTCTTCAGCGTGGCGAAGAAGCCGAGCTTCTCGACCGGGGCTTCCACGGGAGCGGTGGGTGCGGCAGCCATGAAGGGCGCGCTCTTAGCATGGCGCCCTGGTCACGAGCAGGGTGCGCGGTGAAGTGACCGCGATACCGGACTTGCTTTCGGACAACGTCCTCGCTTTGATGCGGGCCCATGTCGTCCTCGCGCAATCTCGCTCTCGGCGGCGCCGGCGCCGTCGCTCTGGCTCTTGTCGCCTTCTCCCTCGGTCGGCGTGTCGAGGCCGACAAGGCGGGCCAGACGAACCTGAGCTCGACGCCGATCCCATCGGTGAAGGCCGCGACGATCCCGAGCGCTGCGTCCGCACCCGTGGCGTCGTCGAGCGCACCGCAAGAGCCGACCTCGCCGATGGATCCCGGAATCGTGCGGGACCTCTTCGCGCGCCTTCAGGCCGAGCGCGACCACCGCCCAAACCTCGAGCCGACCGCGAACCACGTGTTCGACCTCGTCAAGGCAAAGGCCGGCGTGGAGGTCGAAGAGCAGCTCCAGGTCGCTGGTTGGATGGTCGGAGCGAAGTTCTGCGACAAGGTTCGTTCGACCAAGGACGTGCACATCGTCGTCTGCGAGTACGCGGACGAGGCCGCAGCCATGAAGGGTCAGAAGATCGCGACCAACGCCATCGCGCGCCGCGAGGTGCTCCGCAACAAGACCACGACGTGTGCCGTTCATCAGGCCGGGGAGACGCCCGCTGCCGCCGCGCAGGCCGCGCGCGTGAAGGACCTCTTCAAGGCGATGTGACGAAACAAAGCCCCCAGCGCGCGAGCGCTGGAGGCCTCCTCTCGTTGCGAACGTGAGCGTTCAGCTCAGGGGAAGAGCGGCTTGAACTCCGCCTGATCCTTGTTGTCGACACAACCCGCACCGAGCGTCGTGTCGGGCAACGCCATCGCCGTCGTCTGTGTGGCGATGAGTCCCTTCACATAGGTGGCGAAGTTGCAGCCTCCGTCGGATCCACCATCAGGAACGCTGCCGTCGGGGTCCGGTCCTCCCTCGGTGTTGGGGGGGACGCTCGTCTCCTTGCCACCGTCGAGCGGGTTGTCAGGACTCTGTTCGTCGTCACCGCACGCGACGGTCAGTCCGCCGAACGCGATGCATGTCGCGAGTATCAGGCTCCAATGACGTTTTCGCATTGGGGGCCTCTCAGTACGCGCCGTTGCCGGCGTGGGGAACGTTCAGGTAGGGGAACGTGTCGCCGAACTGCTCGGGACCGTTGAAGTTCGCGTCCGTGAACGGGATGTTGTTGTTCGGGGCGTCCGCGCTCGACGGGTTGAGCGCACCCATCGCGACGCGGAGCGTGATGTCGACGACGTCGTCGCCGGGGCGACGGCCGTTCGGGAAGCCCTGGAGGTCGCAGGTCGTCATGGTTGCGTCGACATGGCGGTCCGCCTTGAAGCAACCGAGCGCGCCGAGGCCCTGGGCCTCGCCCTTGGTGAGCTGGTCGGCGCGCGAGGTCGCCCCACCGAGCGCCGCGTTCGTGTTGAGGCGGAGGTACTCGAACACCCCGGTCGCCGTGTTCTTCGTGAAGGCGACCGACCCGAGCGCGGGAGCGTCGACCGTCACCTGGAGGCCCTGGCCGAACGTGGCGACGAGATCGTCGCGCACCTTCTTCGGGGCCGAGGCGCCGAGCGCTCCGTGGAGCACCTCGATCAGCTTCGGAAGCGTGGGGTGAGTGACGTAGTCGGCGAACTGCGCCGTGTCCTTCGGCGGCGAGCCGCCGAACTTGTCCTTGTCCTTGAGGCCGATGACGACCTCGTTGACGAGCGGCATGCCGAGCCGAGAGACCTGGACCCACGCGCCGCCTTCCTTCGAGGGAAGGTCGTACGTGGCGGTGGGGTTCAGCACGCGCGCCTGGCGCATGCTCGCGCTGGTCCACATGCCGAGGACGGGCTGGCTGCCCGAGACGAGGCACGACTGCGGAATCTCGATGGCGATCGACGTCACGTTCTTGCCGTTCAGGAGACCCGTGTCGAACACGTTGGCTTTGCGCCCGCGTCCCGCCAGCGAGTCGGTGAAGGTCGGGGGGTCGTTGCCGTCACTCTGCGTGATGGTGTTGAAGAAGCCGGTGTTGCCGGTCTGGAGGAGGTCGAAGATGACGCCGATGTTGGCGGCGAAGCCTTCGGCGCGCTGCCCCACGAACACGCGCGGCTTGGTGCCCGCGGGCGGCGTGCAGCCGGTGATGTCGAACTGGGTGATGTGGTTGTTCGCGTACGTGTTGTAGGCGTTCATGTCGCCGAGCGTGGTCGTGCCGATGTTGTCGATCGGCTTCTTGAACGTCGTGCCGAGCGCCGTCACGGCTCCGGTGCGGCGGTCGCCCTTGACCATGTTGACGGTGTACGTCTCGAGGACGTGCTGCGCGCCGGTGTTCGTCGTCGTGGGGCCGATGCCACCGACCGCGAGGAGCGAGACGCTGTTGGTCTTCACGACGGCTGCGCCGCCGGCCGCCGGGAGGAGCGACACGGGAAGGTTGCAGTTTGCACACTGTCCGGCGCCGGCGTTCAGCGTGTTCTTGAACTGGAACTGGAACGTGATGTCCTCGGCGCCGTCGCCGTTGTTGTCGACGTGGATCTCGTAGAGAGCCTCCGGGTCGAGCGCGAAGTAGTTCGGACCGCCGTACGCGTCCTGCAGCGGAAGGTAGTTGGCGATGATCGTGATGTAGCCATCGCGTCCGGGCTCGAAGCTCTTGAACGCGTAGAAGTCGGTCGAGTCGACCTTGGGGTTCTTGGTGACGAACGGAGCCTCGCGGTGGCTGGAGGCCTCCGCATCAGGCGCCCCGACGACGCACGCACCGGCGGCCATGACCGCGGCAATCAGAAGCCGATATCTCATCGAAAATCCTCCATCTTGGTTCGTGCGCACGGCAGGTCGCACCAGCCGATGCGATGGAACCGCGCCGTGAGAGGGACCACAAGTGACAAACGGGAATTGTTTGACCACGTACACACACGTGCGTGGCCAAATCAGGGACATACGCACGACGGACGCTCACGGATCGGCGGCTGGGTGAGATAGGTCTCTCGACGATGGATCGGCGGTCGCAATACACGCTCGGCGGACTCGGTGCCGCAGTGGCCGCGTGCGCGCTCCTCTTCGGAAGCAGGCCCCACGCGGCCGCGTCCTCGGCGCGGATTCCGGTCGATCCGCTCGAGGTGCTCGAGTCCCTGCCGTTCGCCGCGAACGATGCGCGAAGCCGGGAGATCAGCGAGCTTCGGCGTGCGCTCACGGCGGCCCCCAACGATCTGCCGCGCGCCGTCCGACTGGCCCGCCTCGACATCGTGCTCGCGCGAGAGCGCTCCGACCCGCGCTACCTGGGACACGCTCAGGCGGCGCTCGCGCCGTGGTGGAACGAGGCCGCGGCGCCCGTCGAGGTGCTGGTTCTTCGAGCCACGATACGCCAGTCCCTGCACGACTTCGACGCGGCGCTCGTCGATCTGGACCGCGCGGTTCGTGTGGCACCGGATCAGGTCCAGGCTTGGCTCACCCGCGCGGTGGTCCTGACGGTGCGCGGACGCTACGTGGAGGCGCGGGAGAGCTGCGCGCATCTGACGTCGATGACGTCGCCGCTCGTTGCGTCGGTCTGCCGCACGCAGATCGACTGCGTCACCGGACGCGCAGAGATCGCCTCGGCCGGCCTCCGCGACGTGCTCACGCGCGCGGGTAAGATTTCACCCGACGAGGAGGCGTGGGCGCGATCGCAGCTCGGCGAGTGCGCGACGCGCGCCGGGCAGCTCGACGAGGCAGAGCGCGAGTACCAGCGCACCCTCGAGCTCGATGCCGATGACGCGTACGTGCGGGCCGCGCTCGCCGACCTGCTGCTCGATCGCGCGAGACCCAAGGAGGCGCTCGCGATCGTGCGAGGGCGCGAGGTGAACGACACGCTCCTCCTCAGGATCGCGCTCGCCGAGAAGCGACTCGCCGCGCCCGAGGCCAAGAGCCACGTCGATGCCCTCGCGGCGAGGTTCGACGCGAGTCGCCTGCGCGGCGATGTCGTTCACCGCCGTGAGGAGGCGCGCTTCTGGCTCGAGCTCGAGGAAAATCCCACGCGCGCGCTCGCGCTCGCGCAAGCGAACTGGGAGGTGCAGCGCGAGCCAGCGGACGTGCGCATCCTGATCGACGCTGCTCACGGCGCGAGACAACCGAACGGCGCGGCCGCCGCGCTCGCCTGGCTCGACGAGACGAAGCTGCAGGATCCGTTCATCGCCAAGACCGCCGCGGCGCTGCGCGGGATGAGCGCGAAGTGATCGCCTCGGCCACGCGGCTCCGCGGACTCGTACAGGTCGCGGTCGCCTTCGTGATCGTGCTGATGACCCAGCGAGCGTCGGCGCACAAGCCGAGCGACAGCTACCTGACGCTCGAGGTCGACGGGCCCGTGGTCCACCTACGCTGGGACATCGCGCTTCGCGACCTCGACTACGCGCTCGGCCTCGACGGCGACGGCGACGGAAAGATCACCTGGGGCGAGCTACGTGCCCAGAGCTCGGAGGTCGGAGCGTATGCGCTCGGCAGGCTGACGCTCCGCGGAGACGGCGACGCTCCATGCGCCACCGAGCTCGACCCGAAGGGCCTTGCCGTCGCGTCGCACTCCGACGGCACGTACGCCGTGCTGCGCTTCGACGCGAAGTGCGCCAGGGACATCGCGAGCGTCGGAATCGACTATCGCCTCTTCTTCGACATCGACCCGCAGCATCGCTCGATCGCGCGCATCGACGCGAAGGGCACGAGCCGCACGCATACGCTGACGAAGAACGAGCACGAGGCGCGCTTCACGTTCGAAGACGCGGGCCACCTGCGCCAGCTCGGCTCGATCGTGAAGCTCGGCATCCTCCACATCTGGGCCGGCTACGACCACATCCTCTTCCTCCTCGCGCTGCTCTTGCCGAGCGTGCTCGTCCGCGACGACAAGACGTGGCGCCCCGTCGAGCGTCTGCGCCCGGCGCTCCTCGACGTCCTTCGCATCGTGACGGCGTTCACGATCGCGCATTCGATCACGCTCAGCCTGGCCGCCCTCGAGCTCGTCACGCTTCCGTCACGCCTCGTGGAGTCCGTCATCGCCGCGAGCGTCGTGCTCGCGGCGGCGAACAATGTGCGGCCGGTTCTGCGACAAGATCGCTGGATGGCGGCGTTCCTCCTCGGGCTGATGCACGGCTTCGGCTTCTCCTCGACGCTCATGGATCTCGACCTTCCGCGCGCGAACCTCCTCGAGACGTTGTTCGGCTTCAACCTTGGCGTCGAGATCGGACAGCTCACGATCGTCCTCGTCGTCGTTCCTCTCGCGTACAAGGCAAGAAGGAGCGACGCCTATCGTCGCGGCGGCCTCGTGGGCGGGAGCATCGCGATCGCCGTGCTCGCCACGATCTGGTTGGTCGAGCGCGTCTTCGATCTGAAGCTGATCTCCTGACGCTTCGATAAGTCGCTCCGAGGGAGCGCCAAAAAGCCAATTTGTTGGGTGGCCGCTCGAGATCGGGCACCTTCCGGGAATGACGACGCGGGGAAGCTCGGTCCTGGGCCTGTGCACGCTGGCGCTGCTCGCGGCGATCGCGGGCTGCAAGCGAGATGGCTCGAACGATCCGTCGGCGTCGGCCACCACGGTCAGCTCCGCGACCGTCGAGCCCGAGGCTCCCACCGCGGAGATCTCGAAGACCGCGAAGCTCGCGTCGATCGCGATGCAGACGAACATCTACGCCGCGCCCTCCGACACCTCGAAGAAGGTCGGCTACCTGAGGCTCGGCGCGGTCGTCGCCCGCTCCGACAAGTCCTACGGCGTCGAGGGATGCCCCGGCGGCTGGTACGGCGTCGCGCCGCGCGGCTTCGTGTGCGTCGGCAAGAACGCGACCCTCGAGATGGATGCACCGATTCTTCGGGCCGCCAACGTGCGACCCGACACTTCCAAGCCTCTTCCTTATTCTTACGGATTCATCCGCGCCGTTGCGCCGCTCTACCTCCGGCTCCCCTCGAAGGAGGAGTCGACCCAGACGGAGTTCAAGCTCGCAGAACACCTCGGGTGGTGGGGCCGCAAGGGCAAGGACGCGAACAACGCCGACCATCTCGGCGCGAACGACGCCGCGCACGAGCTCCTCGCGGACGCTCCGGTGCAGCCGCCGTCGACGTCGCTCGCCGACGGCATCCTCCTCGGCGGCAAGGCCGACGTCGACCCGCCGCCGTTCTGGCTCGAGACGGGCGTACGGAAGGTGCCGAACGTGTCGGGCTTCGACGTCCCCACGGCCTCGATCTTCGCGAACCGCGTGCGACGTCACACCGGCATCGCGTTCGTCGGCTCGTTCGGAACGGGACCGCAGTTCGACAACCGTCGCTTCGCGGTCACCGTCGACATGCGTCTCATCCCCGTCGACAAGATCAAGCCCGAGGTCGCCTCACCGTTCCACGGCGTCGACCTCAAGGGCGACGTGAAGCTGCCCGTCGCCTTCGCGCGGCCGTGCAATCCGAACGCGAAGGGAACGCCCCGCCCCTGCGTGCACACGTACAAGGACGAGGACGGCACGCTCAAGAAGACGACCGACGTACTCGCGACGCGCGGCTTCCTCCAGCTCACCGGCATCCAGCGCAAGACCAAGGGCGGACGCTTCCTCGAGGCCAAGGGCGGCGCGTGGGTCAACGCTCACGACGTCGGCGTGGCCGTCGTCCCCGAGGCATGGCCGCAGGCCGCGGAGCGCGGTGAGAAGTGGGTCGACGTCTCGATCGAGGACCAGACGCTCGTGCTCTGGGAGGGCAAGCTGCCGGTGTTCGCCACCGTCGTCTCGACCGGTCAGGACGGCATGGAGGATCCGAAGAAGACGAAGGCGACGCCGCGCGGGACCTTCCGGATCAAGAGCAAGCACATCACGGCGACCATGGACTCGAATGGGCGCTCCGCGCAGTCGGGCGGCGCTGCCCCCGAGTCGGGCGAGAGCGGCTCACCGACCGACGACGACAAGCACGCGGGCAGCTTCGAGCTCCGTGACGTGCCCTACGTCCAGTACTTCCAGGACGGCTACGCCATGCACTCGGCGTACTGGCACGATCACTTCGGCCTCGCGCGGAGCCACGGGTGCATCAACCTGGCGCCCATCGACGCGCTGCGCGTGTTCCGCTTCACCGACCCGCCCGTTCCCGAGGGCTGGCACGGCACGAACGTCGACACCGGCAAGGGCACGAGCGTCGTCATTCATCGCTGAGCGACCTTTGGAAAGCTCGTGTCGTGTGATTCGCACGACCTGAGCGCGGAGTGCACTTCGTGGAGTGATGGCCTCTGCGCTCGAAGTGCAGGGCGCTTCACAGGTGCGCGCGCTCGATCGCGATTAATGGCTTGTTTTCAGGGTGATCGTGGGCTGGCCCGACGCCTGCAATACCCTGAAATCACGAAGCCAGGTGCCCTCGGCGGCCAGACGCTTCGGCAAGCTTGGATGCGGTCGGACTTGCAGGCGCCCGATCGTGCCAAGGGGCCGCGACGAATTGGTTCGTCGCGGCCTTAAATCTTTTGTGCGTGAGCCGCGAGCTCGCCACGCTCGAGGGCGGCCTTCGTGAGGTCCTCGCCGCCGATGAGCTCGCCCTTCACGAACACCATCGGGAACGTCGGCCAGCCGCTCCACATCTTGATCGCGAGGCGCTTCTGCCACTCCGAGAAGTAGCTCCCGTACTCGAGGTAGTGGAGCTTCACTCCAGCCGCCTCGAGCGCCTTCTTCACGTTCTTCACGTGAGGGTTCTGCGACATGCCAACGACGACGACGTCGTGCGCCTTCAGCGCCTCCTCGATCTCGCGCACGGTGTCGGAGTGGAAGGCCGCCATCTTGTCGATGCAAGCGCCGGCGATGCGAGAGGGATCGTGGAGGGGTCGAGAGGCCATGGTTTGCGCGAGGATACTCCGCCGGCGCTGGATCGGGGGTTCCCCCGAAGGGTTCGCCGTCGGCCCGGTCGGCAGCGCCCCTCTCTGGCCTCGAGTGCGCCAGACCTCGTAAATTCGCCGCCCCCGTCGAGGTTCCTGCGGATCGCGGTCGATCCAGCGGAGCAGGGCGCGGGGCTTGCAGTGACTCGATGTAGCCATGCCTGCATCACCGTTCTCGCGCGCCGACGCCCAGCTGGATCGCAACTCCGACGCGCCGATGGCGCTCGACCTGTACGCGACAGGCAACGGCAACGCGGCGAGCACGTTCGTCGCTCCGCGCTGGGTGACCCAGGCGCTCGGCCACATCCCCCAGGCCTGGCTCGGGATGTCCGGCTATCTGGTCGCGGGCGTCTGCCTCGGCCTCGTCATGATCGTCGCGCTCAGCCTGACGCGCGGCAGCTCGGTCCGCTCCGCAGCCTCGGCCGGAGTCGTCACCGACAACATCGTGCATCTCGGGTCGAACCAGATGAGCCCGCTCTGCTGGCGTGGCGCCGATTCCGACTCTCCCACGCGCGTCACCGTGTCCGTCGAGATTGGCCTCGACGGCAAGGTCGTCAACGCGAAGGCAGCCGGCGAGTCCCCGGCGATGCGCAAGTGCGTCGAGGCCCACGTGAAGTCCTGGGAATTCCTGCCGCAAGCGAAGGCGTCGCAGATGGTGCTCCCCTTCGAGATCGACCCGCGCTAGCGAGGGAGCCCCGGAGGGCCGGAGCGAACCGGCCTGACCTGTCTTCCCAATTGCCCGGCGCGCGTCTACGGTGCGACGCCATGGCAAACCCCATCGCGCTGCTCGAGACCTCGCTCGGCAATATCAAGGTCGAGCTCTTCGTGGACCAGATGCCCCTCACGGCGGGCAACTTCGTGAACCTCGCCAAGAGCGGGTTCTACGACGGTCTGCACTTCCACCGGGTCATCAACAATTTCATGCTGCAGTTCGGCTGTCCGCACAGCAAGGATCCGAACAGCCCGCGCGCCGGCACGGGCGACAGCCCGAACGGCACCATCCAGGACGAGCTCACCGTTCGCCTCTCGAACGAGCCCGGCACGCTCTCGATGGCGAACACAGGCCGCCCGAACAGCGGCTCGTGTCAGTTCTTCGTCAACACCGTCCACAACTCGTACCTCGACTGGTTCACGCCGGGCGCCTCGAAGCACCCCGTGTTCGGCAAGGTCATCGAGGGCATGGACGTCGTGAAGAAGATCGAGACGACGAAGACGGGCGCGGGCGATCGCCCGGTCACGCCGGTCAAGATGAACAAGGTCACGATCCTCGAAGCTTAGTCAGACACGCCTGACTGGCATCCGCGCGCACGAGGGCGGCAGGCATCGACGCCTGTCGCCCTACATGCACGTAGCGATCGTCGCTCGTTAGTTGGTCTCGCGGCGTCGAGGCGGATACCCACGGACGATGCTCGATGCCAACGCTGTAGTCGACACCAGCGCAGGGTTCCATTGCGAGCCGCCCCGTGATCGACTGCCGACGCTTCCGTTCGATCTCACGGAGTACGCGCGCGAGTCGACCGGCCCCGCGAGCTACTCCGCGCATCCGCAGGCAGATCTCCTCGCCGCGTGGGCCCTCGACGGTCACGTCGACCCGAGCTTCGCGCGCGCGACGGATCTCCTGGTCGACATCTCGCCCGAGGACGTGCCCTTCGTGCCGATCGCGGCCGACGAGCTCGCGGGCCTCGTGAACCACCGCGAAGCGTTCGTGGTCGCTTCGATCGATGGCCAGTCGACGCTCGATGCGCTCGCGTACACCGTCGACCTGCCCGCCGGAGAGGTGCTCGCGATCATCTGCAACCTCTGCGCACGCGGCGTCGTCGCGCTCGATCGCTCGCGCCGCTGACCGACCTTCGCTACCGAATCGCTCGCGGTTCGAGAGCTACCGCGTGATGAACGTGTAGGTCTGCGTGTGGTGGCCCGGCGACGAGATTCGCGCACAGAGCGTGGTCGAGCGGGCCGCGGTGGTCAGGCGCGCACCGGTCTTGCCGGTAGCAAGCAGAGTGCACTGGCCGTAGGCAAGCTTGCCGATCGCGAAGACCGCATCGCCGTCCGACGACAGCGCAAGGGTGGTCGCGCCTCTCGGAACCGCGAACGTCAACCAGTCGACGTCCCCTGACGAGGAGAGGGCTCCGCATCCGCGGTGTCCCATCGCAGTCGCGACGGCGATGGTGCCATTCGGCTCGATCTCGGGCGTGCAATCACGAGGAGGAGGCGGAGGCGGAGGTGGGGGCGGAGGCGGCGCATGCGCGGCGATCTGCGCGGCGATCCACGTGCGGAGCAGATCGACGCGCGCGAGCACCTGGATGCCGCCGCCTGCGCCGGAGTTGACCGCGACGATCTCGTGCGTGCCCTCCGCCATCACCGCGCCGCCGGAGTCACCGGGCTGGATGATGTCCGTCGACTCGTAGTCGAAGGGGTAGCCGAGGAACGCGCCACTTCGCACGGTCACCCGAGCTTGGTACGTGCTCCACGTGAACGTGCCGTCCGCGATCCGTCCGAGGTTGACCACCGCGCTCTCGTCGGCAAGCGGCGCGGACGCGAGCGTGGGATACGAAGCGAGCGCGATCGGCTCGTCGAGGAAGACGAGGCCGATGTCGTGATGGTTCGGGTTGACGGTCTCGGCGCCGCTCTCCGCCCAGTCGTAGGTCGAAGCGGTCGTCGAGACACGAACCTCGCCGTGGACCTGCACGGACCACTTCGAGTGCGTGTCGATGCAGTGCCCGGCGGTCAGCACGGCGCGCGGCGCGATCAGCGTGGCCGAGCAGCCGTACCACGTGCCGGACGTCCCCCGGTCGATGTCGAGGACGGCGGCCTCGGGGTAGTCGACGGCAAGCACCCCGCCGATGATCGGCTCGACCGAGACCGAGACCGGGGCGTCGGAGGCGTCGGAGGGTTCGCTGTCGGTCGACACGCACCCGACGAGGAGCGACGCGAGCGACAGGGACCACAGTCTGGAGGACGGCATGTGTAGCGAGAGAACGGCCGCTCGCGGAACGACTTGAGAAGGCGCCGACGCGTCGTCGTGCGCGACGGTGCCGACATGAACTGTCCGCGGTGCGTCCGCCGAACCTCGACGGCAGCGCTCGGCGCGTACCGGAGCGGTGGTCCCATCGAGTCCCCCGTCGCCCTCGTGACCGAGCCGCATCCGGCGCGGCCCGGAATGCAACGGCGAGACGACCCGCCGCGAGTGGAGCTTCTCTACGCTCGTCTTCGTCGACATCTGCATCGAGTGTCGGGGCGTGTGGCTCGACGGGGGCGAGCTCGAGGCGCTCGACGGGACGTCGACCCGTTGAAAAACGGCATCGAGGCCTTGCGCACCTGAATCTCTGCGGTCATCTTCCGTCGAACCGCCACCTGCCGAGACGCACCTCCCCGAGCTTCTTCGGGGAAGCGACCATCCCACCTGGTCGCCTTCCGACGTCTCCTGCCTCTTGCCAGCTCGCAAGCTTCAGCCGACGCTCAGCCCTCTCTTGCCGCTCTTGCCGCGGCGCGCGTCGAGCACGGGGAACGCCATGAACAACCAGACGACGAACGTCATCCTCACCGAGGCCCAGAAGGGTCCGGCCGAGAAGCTCC
>JANXVA010000159.1 GCA_025351875.1 Myxococcales bacterium
CGGCACGATCGCCGGATCGCGGTGCTTGTGGTCGTCGAACCGCTCGCCGCCGGCGAGCGGAAGGCGCAGCCAGAGGTTCGCCGGCTTGATGTCACGATGAACGAGGCCTGCGCTGTGCAGCGACGCGAGCCCCGCGCACGAATCGAGGACGACCTGCCGCAGCTCGAAGAGCGTCATGGGCTTCGCCGACGAGTACTGCTTCAGGTCCGCGCCGATCAGGTACTCGAGCACGAGGAACGGCACGGAGTCCGAGACGCCGCGATCGATGATGTTGGCGACGTTGGGGTGGTAGAGGCCGGCGAGCGCCTTGGCCTCCTCGACGAACGACGCGAGGATGCCCGCGCGCTCGGTGTCGTTCGCGTTCGCGAGGGCCTCGGCCTTCGGGATCTTGAGGACGAAGAAGCGATCGGCGCCCGGCTTACGCACGAGCCACACGGTTCCGATGCCACCTTCGCCGAGCGGCTTCACGAGCTCGTAGCCCTCGATGAGCTTCGGCTCGCTCTTCTTCGGCTGCGGTGGCGGCGGCGGCGTGCGACGGATCGCGGCCTTCACCGCGCTCTCGAGCAGCGCGGACGTCACCGGGCCGAGCGACGCGAACCAGACGTCGAGCATCGATAGCTCGCGCGCGCGGATCGCCCGGGCGACGAGCGCGGCGACGCGCGGCGCGTTTTCGGTCGCGCTCCGCGAGAGCGAATCGTCCTGCGTCTGCTTGCTCGCCGCGTGAAGCGCCTTCACGGGATTCGCGAGCGCGCCGTGGAGGCGATCGGCCGCGAGCACCAGCTCGACGCACATGTGCTCGAGGTTCTGTGCAGGCCCCTTCGCGCCGGCGAAGCCCTCGAGGGTGTTGGCGAGACCGACGAGCGCCTGCGCGAGCTCGGTATCGGCGGCGTGCAACGCAGCGAGCGCCAGCGCGGCCGATGAGCCCCACTGTCCGTCAGGCGCGCCGGAGGAGACCGCCATGCGCAGGCGATCGGCCTCGTCGCAACAGCGCGCGAGCGCACCCTCGGCCATCATCGGGAGCGCCGTCGCGAGCTGGAGGAGGACCGCGGGCCGGTCGATGACGAGCGCCCACCACGCCGCGAACGGGCCGAGCCAGCGCACGTCGTCGACCTCGCCGAGCGCCGTTCCGCGCGTCGTGTCGACGAGCCGCCAGAACAGCGTGCTCAGCGCGCCCTTCAGCGACGGAGGGAGCTCGCGCGAGCCGTCGACGAGGCCCTGCAGCTTCCGCAGCCAGAGACAGGTGTCGTGGGCGGTCGGACCGCGGCCGTGCCCGAGATCGCCGTCGGCACCGCACGCGTCGAGCGCATAGCCGCCGAGGCGAATCGCGAGGGCCTCGAGCGGCAGGTCCGCGTCGAGCTCCGCGCCCGCGGCACGACGCTCCTTCACGAGATCGAGGATCTCCTCGGGCGCGCGCGAGAGGACCTTCCAGGTCTCGTCGAGGTTCGGCTCCTCGATGTGACCGCCCGCGGGGCGAGTCGCCAGGAGCGGCGACCACAGGCGCAGCGCGAACGCGCGGCCGCAGCCCTCGAGCGCGTTCATCGCAGCGGCGCGCTGCCGGACACGGCCCGGTCCGATGGCGATGCGCCGGGCCTCCGTGAACGACGGCGCCAGCGTGAGCGCGAACCGTGCGGCGCGCGCGTCGGCCTCCTCGTCGTCGTACTGCGCGGCGATGCGCATCAGGTTCTCGAGACCGAGCTCGAGGTCGAGCGGATCGCGCTCGGCGACATCGAGCACGTCCGTCGCGGCGATGACCTCGATCCACCGGCGCGACTCGTCGAGCGACTCGGAGCGGGCTCTGCGAGCCATCTCGCGCAGCGCACGGAGGGGCGTTTCGATCTCCTCCTGGTGCGTGCCGCGGCGCCAGAGTGTCGCGAGGCCGCGCGCGAGACCACGCGCGGCGATCGCGCCGCCGTCACCGCCCAGGATGCGCTTGGCGAGCCGATCCCACAGGTCGCGACGGGAGAAGAAGAGGTACGGCGTCGCGGCGGCGACCGCGGCGAGCACCCACGCGTCCTCCTCCTTCGAGCCGATGATCGTGATGAGCTGGCTCGCCGCGAGGAACGTGAGCCGCTCCGCGGGAAGCGAGGCGATCGCGGTGAGCGCGCGCTGGCGGAGCACGGGCGAGGCACCGACGACCCAGTCGAGCAGCGTCCCTTCGAGCATGTCGACGGGCCCGGTGAGCCTCCCGAGCGCGCGCGCGGCGTGGACCCAGACGAGCGGCTCGGGATGGAGGAGCAAAGGCTGGAGCAGCTGGAGCGTCCGCCCGACCAGCTCCGGATCGGTCATCGGCGGCATCCCGCAGACGCTCACCTCGAGGCAACGCGCTGCGAGCACGCGACCGCGGAGCGCGCCGTGCGCAGGGTGACGGACCATCTCGTCGAACGTGTCGCTCGAGCCGAAGAGCCAGCGACCGAAGTCGGGGATCTCGAGGGCGCTCGCGCCAGCCTCCCAGATCAGGATCTCGAGACGCGCGCGGGCTTCCGCGTTCTGGGGCAGCGCGAGCTGTGCTCCGGTCCCGAGGAGCGGGGCGCACGCGAGCGCGTCGACGAGCGGCCCTTCGACCACGCGATCGTGGGCGATCTGCGGGATCTGCTCGCGGAAGGCCTCCTCCTTTGCAGCCGCCATGAGGAGCCGCGCCATGTGCACGTCGCGCCGCCAGGTGCTCGCCTTGCACCACGTGACGAGCGTCGGACCGGCGGCCCCCGCGACGGCGCTGCACAGGAGCGCGAGGTGCTCCTCCGAAGCTGTGAGGGCCGGCATCGCGGCGGAGAGCTCGTCCGCGGCGGCGATGACGTCCTCGGGAACGACGCTGTCGAGGCCAGGGTTGGCATCGAAGCCGCTCCCCGCGCGCCACTGGGCGCGCACGGCTTCCACGAGCGCAGGACGCGTGGCGAAGAGATCGGTGAGGGTGTTGAGCGCGCCTTGGACGGGATCGGGGAGCATTGCGGGCGTAGCGAGCGTAACGCGAGCGGCCGGCCTGAGATATGGTCGTGCGATGAAGAAAGTCGTGCAGAGCACACGACACGAGCTCCCGAAGGTCGCTCAGCGGCGGCTGGTGGCGGCGCCTCTTGCCCTCGCCGGCTGGCAATTCGAGGGCGAGCCCCCCCCGGAGAAGAAGTACGTGTGCCTCGCCTGGCCGCATACCTCGAACTGGGACGGTCTCCTGCTCATCGCGCTGACCCAGAGCATCGGCCTGTCGATGTCCTGGATGATCAAGAACGACTGGGTCAAAGGGCCGATGGGCATCGCCCTGAAGCGGATGGGCGCCGTCGCCATCGACCGGACCGGCGCGCACAACGTGGTCCAGGACATGATCGACGCGTTCAAGCGTGACGACGAGCTCGTCCTCGTCATTCCCCCGGAGGGCACGCGGCGTCGTTCCGACTTCTGGAAGTCGGGATTTTATCACATCGCCCGCGGCGCCGACGTGCCGGTGGTCCCCGGCTACCTCGACTACGAGAGGAAGCGCGCGGGGCTCGGCCCGGCCATTCACCTCACCGGTGACGTGAAGGCGGACATGGACAAGATTCGCTCCTTCTATGAAGGGGTCCACGCCCGCGGGCTCGTCCCCGAGCATGTGGGGCCCATCCGGCTGAAGGACGAAGAGAAGAACCTCTGATCTAGAGCACGAGACCGCAGATCCGGACGCCCGAGATCTCCGCCTCGAAGCGCGCGCCGCCGTCGACCCCCCCGGCCTCCAGCACCGCTCGTTCGGTGATGCGGATGAAGCCGACCTCGCCGAGGTCCTCGGAGATCTTCGAGGAGAGGTTGATCGGGTCGCCCGCGATGGTTCCTGCGCGACCCTCCCCCTTCGCGAAGAGCAAGACGGGGCCGCAGTCGATCCCGATGCTGACGGGGAGGAGGCGCTCCCGAAAGCGCTCGCGAACGGTGCGGGCGAAAGCGATCGCCGCGCGGCCCTGCTCGAACACGACGATGGCGAGGCCGCCTGTCGTCCCGACGAGCTGCGCCGTTCCTTCGAGGCTCTCCTCGATGATTCCGTTCATGCGGTCGTTCATGAGGAGCTCGTCGAGGACCGATGCGAGGTCGGTCTGCGAGCGCTCCGCCCCCTTGCGCGCGACGAAGACGACGAACCGCTCGACCACCGGCAGCCCGGCCCCGTCGACCTTCGCGGCCGCGGCACGCCGCGCGGGATCGCGCAGCATCGCGAAGAACTCGGACGGGAATGGATGTGGATAGAGGGCAGCGGCGGCGCGAAGCATGGGCATGCGACGCGCCGAGCGAAGCGAGAACGTGCCCGCGGCGTGGACGGCGTCGAGGTCGGCGCGACGCGTGAGCGTGTACTCGTTCGGCGCCAGCAAGCGCTGGACGAGCTCGTTCGTCAGGAGGATCTCCGCACCGGCAGCACGGTTCTCGGCGAGCTCCTCGACGAGCTGCGCGTCGCCGCCGAAGAGGCCTCCGCCGATCTCGTAGAAGACCCCCGCGTGCACGCACATCCCCACCTTCACCGTCGTTTGTTCGGCGATGCGCGCCTGCGCCTCGAGCATCGCGTCGACGATCGTGTCGACCGAGAGACCGGCGGGATAGAGCATCTCCGTGTTGTCGGCCTCCCAGACGCCGACGGAGTGTCCGCCGATCGCGGTACCGACGGCGTAGAGGATCTGCATCGGCTCGGACACGAGCCAGAGGACGTCGAGCAGCTCGCGCTCCTGCGTCATCCTCGTGAGCCCCGCGGTGTCGGACGAGACCACGGTGCCCTCACGCCGGTACGGCGCGAGGAGGAGCCGCGCGGCGGCGTGACTACGGTCGGTCGATGCAGCCCAGTCGTCGAGCAGGCCGACGGGAAGCGGACCGGAGATGTCCTTGGCGACGTCGGCGAGCGCTGGAATCGTACGCGTGGGAAAACGCATGCTCGGGTCTCCTCACGCGACCGGCACGGTGGCCTTCATCGAGGGCCGCTCGCGAAACTCGTCGTACCACGTGAAGAGCTTCGTGCGCGCGTCGCGTACCCGAGGGAGGACGTCGCGAAACTCGAGCCACCCGAGGGTGCACGCGATCGCGATCTGCCCGAGGTCGAGCGGGCCCCTGAGGGCTTCCACCTGGGCCTCGAGCGCGTCGAGCGCCTGGCCGGCCTTCTGCTCCTGACCGACGCTCCACGGTTGCCATTGAAGCTCCTTCGGCCGATGCAAGCGCTCGTAGAACACCTGGATCCCGGCCTCGAGGATGCCGTCGCCGAGCGCCTGGGTGCGGAGCACGCGCCAGCGCTGGGGTCCCTCCTCCGGGACGAGCTTTGGTCCGGCGTGCAGCGTGTCGAGGTACTCGCAGATCACGCGCGAGTCGAAGATCGTCTCAAAGTCGTCGGTCACGAGGACGGGGATCTTCGAGAGCGGGTTCTCGCGCGAGAGCGTGGCGTCGGCCTGGAGAGGCGAGGGCCTGAGAAACGTAGTCTCGATGCGCCCGGCGAGCCCTAGCTCGTGCGCGGCGACCATGACCTTGCGAACGAAGGGCGAGGTGGACGTATGAAAGAGCTTCATGCAGTGAGCCCCAGCGTAGCCGAAGGTCGACGAGACCTGACCCCAGGATCATCGCCGTCGGCGGTGACGGCTGGCATGCCGAGGGGCGGCGCGTTACCTTCCCGCCACACTGAAGCGCAGCTCCCTCGCATGGCGTCCGGCGATCGCCGCTCTGGCCGCATCTGGCGTGTGCGCCGTGGTGGGCGCATGCTCGCGCGCTCCGACCGAGAGGCCCGTGGACTCGGGCAGTGAATCGGGGCTCGTAGAGGCCTCCGTCCCGGACGCCGCCGTCGCGGAGGCCGTCGACTCGGGCGACGCGGGCCGCCGCAACCTCACGAAGCTGGCGGCCACGGCGCAGACGTCGGTCATCGATGCGCCGTGGTGGCCGGAGAGCGGCAAGGGGTCGAAGCGGATCGGCTATCTCCGCCACGGCGCCGTCGCGCCTGCGTACGACCACCCGGTGGTCAACGAGGACTGCAAGGAAGGCTGGTACGAGCTCGAGGTCGGAGGCTTCGTCTGTGGCAAGGCCGTCACGGCGGAGCTCACGAGCCCGAAGGTTCGGCTCGCGCCAAAGCAGCCCGACCACGACGCCGGCATGCCCTACCGCTACGGGGTCAACCTCTCCGACGGAACACCGCTCTACCGGCGCGTCTTGCCGACGGAGGAGCGGAAGAAGTACGAGCCCTACCTCACGCCCGCCAAGCCGGTCGCCGACGAGAGCGCGAGCGAGGCAGAGAAGACTGAGAGGCCCGAGAAGGTAGAGAGTGGCGAGGGCGAAGAGAGCCCGCGCTCGCGTCACGCGGCGGGTCCCGCGGATGCGGGCGTCGATGCCGGTCGCCCGAAGCTGAAGTCGCTGAAGGGCCGAGGCGTCCTGGTGCGGACGATGGCGCGCGGCTTCTATCTCGCGCTCGATCGCTCCTTCAATTCGAACGGCGCACGATGGTGGCGGACCTCCTTCGGGTTTGCCGTTCCGTTCGACCGCATCATGGTGCAGCCCGGCGTGACCAAGCACGTCGGAAGCTGGTTCGAGGTGATCCCCGCCGGAACGGCCGGCGCGACCGACGATGCGGGCAGCAGCGACGACGCGGGTGACGCGGGCGACGGCGGCATCGACACGACGAGCGCCGGGACCGTGCTCTTCGTGAACGTCGGCTTCGCGCGCAAGCTCGAGGTGAGTGACGACGAGAAGAAGATCACCTGGGGTGCCGAGCTACCCAAGCGCAGCGCGGTGATGCTGAACGGCCGTCGCGCGACCGTGAGCGGCGTCCTCTATCACCAGACCACCGCGGGCTTCTGGATCCGCATGATGGATCTCACCCCCGCGCACCCTGCAATTCCACCCGATCTTCGCCCCAACGAGAAGTGGATCGACGTCGACCTCACGCGCCAGGCGCTCGTCGCGTTCGAGGGCACGAGGCCGGTGTTCGCGACTCTCATCTCCTCCGGTCGGCGCAACCCGCAGGACAAGGAGAAGGACTTCCCGACGCCGACTGGGAGCTACCGCATCCGCGAGAAGCACGTGACGACGACGATGGATGGTGACGTCGCGTCCGACGGTCCGTACTCGATCGAGGACGTGCCGTGGGTCATGTACTTCCAGGGCAGCTACGCGCTCCACGCGGCGTTCTGGCACGACGCGTTCGGACACATGCGGAGCCACGGCTGCGTGAACATGGCCCCCGAGGACGCCCGGACGCTCTTCGCGTGGACGGACCCGCCGCTACCCGCCGGATGGCACGGCGTGTTCAGTCGCGACGACGCCTCGGGGACGCGGATCATCGTCCACGAAGATCCGCCGGTACGACGCGCCCGCTGAACCGCGCTCACTCGGTGCGCATGATCACGTGGAAGCCGAAGTCCGTCTCGACGACGTGACTCACCTCCCCGGCCGAGAGCTCGAAGGCCGCGTCCGCGAACGACGGCACCACGTGCGAGCGCTCGATCGAACCGAGCGATCCCTCGCGCGTCGTCGCGCCCGGCTCCTCGCTGTAGGTAGCCACCACCTCGGCGAACGGCGTTCCTTGCTCGAGCTTCGCGCGCGCTTCCTGGGCGCGGAGGCACGCCTGCTCGCGCGTGCGCGTCACGGCGGGCAGGGCCTTCTTCGCGCCCGCGTACTTGACGAGCACGTGCTTGGCGGAGATCTTCGCTGGCTCGCTCGGCTTTCGCTCGCGCCTTGCTCCGGCGACCGCGAGGCAGCGCTCGGCGGCACCTCCGCCGCCGGACGCCGATGCCGTCGCAGGGGACGCGAGCGCGGGCGTCGCTTCGCCTCCGCACGCAGCGACGGCAAACGTGAGGAGAGCGAAGCCGACCAGCGAGGCGCACGAGGGCTGCATGGGATTGCCAGGTTAGCCGCTCTCGACGCCTGCCCTGCGGTCTTCGCCACGGGGCGCCGAGGCCTCGCGCAAACGTCGCGCGGGCACGCACGGCGTGCGCGCTCGCGCGGCCGTATTTCGCATCGATCCCTTTGATTCAAGCGTTGGACCGTCTCTTGCGACCCGCGCGCCGATCATGCGCGACATCGTCCCGTTCGGACCGATCTCGGCTCGCACGAGCACCGACCCCGAGCGGGTCTTCGCCCGCGTGAGGCGCGAGCACGGGATGATTCGCGCGCTGCTCGACGACGTGGAGCGCGCCTGCGCGATCGGCGGCCCGTCTCCCGCGGGGGCGCGTGCCACCCGACTCCGCCAGGCCGTGTGGGACCTGTACCTGCTCTTCGACGAGCACCTCGCGATGGAGGAGGCGTATGTCGCGCCGATCCTCCGTGCGTTCGACGCCGCGGGAGAGCGACGGGCGGTCGACCTGATCCTCGAGCACAACGAGCAGCGGCGGGTGATCCTGGAGCTCGTCGAGAACGCCGAGCGCGACGAAAAAGCGCTCCCGCAGCTGGTCGAGGAGGCGACCTCGCTCGTCGGCGTGTTCCGGGCCGACATGATTATCGAGGAATCCGCGCTGGCGGTCGTTTTCGCGGTCCCGGGATAGGCCTCCCGAAGCTCGGCTGGAGTGGATTACACTGGGCGCTCCCACCGCGAGGAGCAGCCACGTGAGCAATCCCTTCAAGGACGCGAGCATCGAGTCGGTTCGCGTCATCGAGACGATTCCGGTCGCCGCCACCTCCAATCTCCCCGCCTCGGTCGTCGCCGCCGAGAACATCCCCACGCCTCCGCACCTCGTCATCTCGCGCGAGCTGGCGCGCGGCGGAATGGGGCACGTGCACCCGGCGATGGACTGCAACCTCCTCCGCAACGTCGCGCTCAAGCGTCTCGACAAGGCGTACGCAAGCAAGACGTTCTATCGCGACAGCTTCATCGCCGAAGCGCAGATGAACGGGCAGCTCGAGCACCCGAACATCGTCCCCGTCCACGAGCTCGCGGTCGATCAGAACGGCGTGCCCTACTTCACGATGAAGCTCGTGCAGGGCATCCCGTTCAGCGACTGGCTCGCGGAGCGCGACCCGGGAACGATCGAGCGCGTCGAGGGCGGCATCGAGGTCCTCCTCAAGGTCTGCGACGCGCTCGCCTACGCGCACCATCGCGGCGTCGTGCATCGCGACCTGAAGCCTGCGAACATCATGGTCGGCGATTTCGGACAGGTCTATCTGATGGACTGGGGCCTCGCGAAGCTCATTCGCGGCGAGCCGGCCTCTGGGGCGAATGCGCTGATGAACGCGAAGGGCCCCGTGGGCACGCCGGACTTCATGGCGCCCGAACAGGCGCGCGGCAACCCGAAGGACGTCGACGAGCGCTCGGACGTGTTCGGCGTCGGCGCGCTGCTCTTCGAGGTCCTCACGGGCCAGGGGCCCTACGGACAGGAGCCCGATCAGCGGAAGACGCTCGAGCGCGCCGCCGCAGGAACGGTGATCTCGATCGACGCCGCTTGCGAGCCGTTCGGCGTCGCAAAGCGCATCCGCGCGATCGCGGAGCGCGCGACGCAGGCCTCCCCGGACGCGCGCTATTCCTCCATCACCGAGATGCAGGACGCGATGCGCGCCTTCTTGCACGGAGGCATGCACCTCCCCCGGAAGATGTTCGCCCCCGGAGAAATCATCTTCCGCGAGGGCGACAAGGGCGACGCCGCGTACATGATCGTCGCCGGCCGTTGCAGGGCCTACCGCACGGCGAACGGCGTCGAGGAGACCCTCAACGTGATGGAGCCGGGCGAGGCCTTCGGCGAGATGGCGCTCATCCTCTTCGAGCCGCGCGCGGCCACCGTGGTCGCCGTCGACGCGGTCACGGTCCTCGTGCTCGATCAGGTCGTCATGAACGAGGGGCTCGGGCTCTCGGGCTGGACAGGAGCCCTGGTCCGCGCGCTCGCCCAGCGCTTCAGCGACCTCGAGCAGATGGTGCGCAGCTCCGGCCTGCGCCGCACGTAGAACGCTCGTCGCGCCCAGTGGCGGAGCACGCGCTCGGTCGTCTTACGAACGCTTGCCGCTGCCGCTGCCTGGACCGAACGTCAGCTGGAGCTTGCCGCTCTCGACGGCGAGCTTCAGGTCGAGCGACGCGGCACGGATCACCGTGTCGTTCGCGACGCTCCCCGCGAGCTGCGCCGTCTCGACGTCGAACTCGCCGGCGATGCGACCCGCGCTCGTCAGGTCACCCGTCGTGATCGTCCCCGACACGGCACCCGTCGCGCTCACGGTCAGCGACGGCCCTTCGACGTTCCCCTCGATCGAGCCTTGCACGACGATGGGACAGCTCGATGTGAGGGAACCTTTGAACTTGGTTCCTTCCTCGACGAGCGTCCGCTTGACCATCGCGGGGCTCGAGCCAGGGGGGGCCTTGGGGTCGGTCATGCCCTGGAGTGTCGCACGGGTTCGGCCGGATCGATCGTCACTTTCGGCGGAGCCGCTTGGACACGACGAGGGCGAGCGCGGCGAGGCCGACGAGCGTGAGGACCGAGCTCCGGCGATTGCTCGGCGTGGTCATCGCACACGAAAACGACTCGTTCGAGCTGCCGCTGGTGTCGCTCCGCGCAATGGCCTCGTCGCGTGGCGCCGTTCCGACGGCGTCGCAGCCCTTGTAGATCGTGCAGGTCGGCTGGTTCTTCTCGCGCGTGACCGTGCGGGCTGGCGAGAGCAGTCCCTGATCCGCAGACGCGACGAGGACGAGATCACGATCGAGCGACGTGTGCGCGAGTGACGCGTGCGTGCGCGTGATGCGAACGGCGCTCGGGATCCCCGCGAGCAGGGCCTCGAGATCGTCGGCCTGCACCTCCTGCTTCGTGCGACCCGGTCCGGTTCCGCCGTCCTCGGCCTCGTAGTCGTTCTGCGCGCCCGAGCAGCCGTACGAGGGTGCGCTCGCGCCGCCGGCGGAGCCACCGCTCGGGTACCTGCCTCCGTAGCCGCCCTGGTACGGCTGGCAGTAGCCGGTGGTCACGTAGGTACGCATCTGGTCATTCGGAAACGAGACTGAGCTCTCGAGCTCCCAGCCTCGTCCGGCGAGGGCCGCGGTGCGCTCGGTCCGCAGCTGCGAGAGGTTCGACGAATAGGTCGTCCAGTCCCACTCGAGCTCCTCTTGCTTGATCTGGAAGAACGGAAAATTCTGCGGCTCGTAGCGGCCCTCGGCGACGGTCCACAGCGTGACGCCGACGGTGGCGCCCGTTCCCGCGGCGACCATGCGGAGCGGAAGCACCGCCGAGGCGCCCGTCGTCGTGACGCGCACCGGGCGCATCGCCTGGATGCCAGTGCCGGGCACGAGCTTGAGCGCGAGAAAATCGAAGTGCTCGGCGACGTACTGATCGATCACCGGCGTGATGTCCGGCGGGACCGCGTACCCGTGCGACGTGAGCCACTGGCTCAGCGCCGCCGGGTCGGTCGCCGAGAGTTGCACGGTCTCGTACGGTCCGACCGTCTGCTGCGCGGTGACGGTCACGCCGCCGCTGCCGCCGGACGAGCCGCCGGCCGCCGAGGGCGTCCCGGCGTTGCTGTCGCCGAACTGGGTGCACGAGCTAGGGGGCGATGGGCAGTTCTGCGGCGGCGGAATGACGGTTACCTGCGTCATCGCCTCGAGCGTCGAGAAGAGGCCGTCGGAGCTCACGCCGATCTTCGCGGTCCCGGAGATGGGAAGGACCCACGCGAACGACTCGGGATCGCCGCTGTAGCGGAGCTCGTCGTAGAGGGTCGTCTGCCCCTGGGAGATCGAGACGATCATCCGGTGGTCGGTCACGATCGACGGGGGCCGCGGCGACGGAGGAGGTGGCGGAGGCGCTGTGAAGCAACCGCCGCAGGCCTCGGCCCCACGCTCTGCGACGGCGAGGAGAGCTCCCGCCGCGATCACTCCCACGAGCAAGCTCCGTGCGCGCATTCGATCCCTGCCTTCCCGAGAGCGATCGTAGCAGCGTGCGTGCCACCCGTGCAGCCTGCGAAATGCCGCCATTTCGCGACTCCGCGCGGCACACGCCGGCACAAGGGCGATCCGCCCGCCCCGGTCGGTCGGCGTTCCGCTCGCGCCCAAATGCTACGCTATCGTTCGCGCGCTCATGAAGTTCGAACAGCTCGATCGGCGCATGCGCGTCTACGAGACGGCGCACGACCACTGCGTGCTGCCCGGCATGCACATGGTCGCGCGCATCGACGGGCGGTCGTTCTCGCAGCTGACGCGCGGTCACGCGACCGAGAAGTTCGACGCGCCCTATGATCTTCGCTTCCGCGACGCGATGGTCGCGACGCTCGAGCACCTCGTCACCTCCGCTGGGTTCTCCGTGCTCTTCGGCTACACGCAGAGCGACGAGATGTCCCTCCTCTTCACGAGGGAGGAGTCGCTCTTCGGCCGGAAGCTCCGCAAGTACCTCTCGGTGCTCGCCGGTGAGGCGAGCGCGAAGTTCTCGCTCACGCTGGGGACGCTCGGCGCGTTCGACGCGCGCATTTCGCAATTTCCGAACGTCGACGACGTCGTCGACTACTTCCGCTGGCGGAGCGAGGACGCCCACCGCAACGCGCTGAACGGCCACTCGTACTGGTTGCTCCGCCGCCAGGGTCTCGACGACCACGCCGCCACCGAGAAGCTGAAGGGCGTGTCGGTCGCCGACCGCAACGAGCTGCTCTTTCGCGCCGGCATCAACTTCAACGACGTCCCTGCGTGGCAGCGGCGCGGCATCGGCGTGCACTGGGCGACCGAGGAGCAGGTCGGCGAGAACCCGAAGACGGGCGCCGCCGTGACGAGGACGCGCCGCAAGGCCGTCGTCGACTACGAGCTGCCGATGAAGACCGAGTACGAAGAGTTCGTACGCAGCATCGCTCTCGCCCAGTGAGCGCGCAGTGACCGCAGACCGTGCGGCAAGCACGGGCGCGAGCTCTCGGAGGTCGCTCAGGCGAGCAGCGCGAGCAGGGTCGCCGGCGGGTGCACGGCGAAGCCGAGGTCGCTCGGGTAGTCACGCAGATTGCCGGTGACGATCGCGTCGGCCCTACCCCCGAGCGCGACCTCGATGAAGATGCGATCGTCGTCGTCCTTCATCGCGCCGTCCCAGACGGCGACCTTGCCTACGTCGTGTCCGCGTCCCTCGAGCGTCGCCAGGAACTCGGTGATGCGCCGTCGCTCGATGGCCTTGAACTTCGGACGCATCAGGACATCGCGGTACTCCGCCTCGAGGCGAGCGTCGTAGAGCACGACCGCGCCGGTCGACCACACGGCCGAGAGCGCGCGGTCGGGCACGCTGCCTGGCTTGAGCAGCGCCGAGACCAGGAGGTTCGTATCGAGCACGAGCCGCATCGATGCCGCTCATGGTAACGCGCCCGACCCGCGCTAAGCTCTGCGCCCGATGCGAATTCGCTCTTTTCACGCCATCGCGCTCGTCGTCCTCACGGCGTGCGCCGCGGCGCCGTCACCGACGAGAGAGCCGAGGCCCATCGCTCGTCCTGCCGTTCCCTCGAAGGAAGCTCCCAAGCCCATGAATCCCCTTCTGACCACGTGGACTGGCCCGCACGGCGGCGTGCCGCCTCTCGCCAAGGTGAATGCCTCCCAGTTCGAGCCCGCGTTCGAGGCCGCGATGGAGGAGCACCGTCGCGAGCTCGCGGCCATCGCCGCGGACCCGTCGGCGCCCACCTTCGAGAACACGATCGCGGCACTCGAGGACGCGGGGCGCACGCTCCACGACGTCGACACGATCTACGACATCTGGTCTTCGACGATGAACGACGCAGCGTTCCAGGTGGTCGAGCGAAACGTCGCGCCCAAGCTGGCGGCGTTCTTGGACGAGATCACCCAGAACGAGAAGATCTTCGCGCGCGTCGCCGCCGTCCACACTGACGCCGACGGCGCGAAGCTCACCGCCGAGCAGAAGCGGCTCACATGGCGCCGCTACACGACGCTCGTGCGGGCCGGCGCGAGGCTCGACGCGCCTTCGAAGAAGCGCATCGTCGAGATCAACCAGCGGCTCGCGTCGCTCTACACGACGTTCGGCCAGAACGTCCTCGCCGACGAGGAAGGCCACGTCCTCCTGCTCGACAAGGAGTCCGACCTCGAAGGCCTCCCCGAGCCGACACGCGCGGGCGCCGCCGCTGCCGCCGAGGCTCACGGCGCCAACGGCAGGTGGGCGATCACGAACACGCGCTCCTCGATGGAGCCGTTCCTCACCTACTCCACGCGCGACGACCTCCGCGAGAAGGTCTGGAAGAGCTACGTGAACCGCGGCGACAACGGCGACGCGCACGACAACAAGAAGGTCATCGGCGAGATCCTGAGGCTCCGCGCCGAGCGCGCGAAGCTCCTTGGATATGCGACGCACGCGCACTGGCGCGTCGAGAACTCGATGGCGAAGACCCCGGAGCGCACGATGAAGCTCATGGAGGCGGTCTGGCCGCCGGCGGTCGCTCGCGTGCGCGAGGAGGTCGCAGACATGCAAGCGCTCGCGAACAAGGCCGGCGCGAAGCGAAAAATCGCTCCGTGGGACTATCGCTACTACGCCGAGAAGGTCCGCAAGGCGAAGTACGACCTCGACGAGAACGAGGTGAAGGCCTACCTCCAGCTCGAGAAGCTCCGCGAGGGGCTGTTCTGGGTGGCCGGGGAGCTGCTCGGCTTCGCGTTCACGCCCGTCGCCGACGTCGAGGTGCCTCATCCCGACGTGCGCGTCTGGGAGGTGACCGACAAGGCGTCCGGAGCGCACCGCGGGCTCTGGTACTTCGACCCCTACGCGCGCGCCGGCAAGCGCTCGGGCGCATGGATGCAGACGTATCGCCGTCAGGAGCGCTTCCGCGGCGCGCGCACCACGATCACCAGCAACAACTCGAACTTCGTGAAGGGCGCGGCGGGCGCCCCGGTGCTCATCAGCTGGAGCGACGCGCGCACCCTCTTCCACGAGTTCGGCCACGCCCTCCACGCCTTGAGCTCGGACGTGAGCTATCCCACGCTCGCGTGCACGCAGGTCGCACGCGACTACGTCGAGTTCCCGTCGCAGCTCCTCGAGCACTGGGTGCACACCCCCGAGGTGCTGCGCCGCTTCGCCCTCCACTACCAGACGGGCGCCGCCATGCCGCCCGAGCTCCTCGCGAAGATCGAGAAGGCGTCGAACTTCAACCAGGGCTTCGGCACTGTCGAGTACCTGAGCGCCGCGATCGTCGACATGAAGCTCCATCTCGCGGGCGATCGGGACATCGACCCGGACGCGTTCGAGAAGGAGACGCTGAAGGCGCTCGGGATGCCCGCCGAGATCGTGATGCGTCACCGCACTCCGCAGTTCAGTCACATCTTCGGCGGCGACAGCTACTCCGCCGGCTATTACAGCTACCTCTGGGCCGACACCCTCACGGAGGACGCCTTCAACGCGTTCACCGAGGCCAAGGGACCCTACGACGCACAGGTCGCCGAGCGCCTCCGCAAGTTCGTCCTCTCCGTGGGCGACACGGTCGACCCCGCCGAGGGTTATCGCTCCTTCCGCGGACGCGATCCGGACACCGGCGCGCTCATGCGCAGGCGCGGGTTCGCGCCCCTCGCGACGGTGGGTCACAAGTGAACCGCCCCCTCTGGCTCGGGGTCCTCGTCGCGAGCGTCGCGCTCGGGTGCGGCGCGTCCGAGCATCACGCAGGACCGCCGACGCGCTCCGAGCTCCAGCCCGCCGCTCCTCGCGCGCCCAGCGTCGCCGGATCCGCTCACCTCGCCACCACCGAGGCGGTGAAGAACGAGGATTTCCTCTACCTCGAGGAGGTCTCCGGGGAGAAAGCGCTCGGCTTCGCGCGCGCGCACAACGCGGTCTCGGAGAAGGCACTCTCGTCAGACCCGAGCTTCGACGCGCTCCAGGAGCGCCTGTTCTCGATCTACAGCTCGAAGGAGCGCATCCCAGGTCCGCGCATGCACGGCGACCACCTGCGCAACTTCTGGACGGACTCGGAGCACCCGCGCGGCCTCTGGAGGCAGACGACGCTCGCCGACTTCAAGAAGGCGAAGCCGACGTGGACGACGCTGCTCGACGTCGACGCGCTCGGGAAGGCCGAGCACGAGAGCTTCGTCTATCACGGCGTCTCGTGCCTCTACCCGCTCCGCAAGAAGTGCCTCGTGAACCTCTCCAAGGGCGGCGGCGACGCGGTGATCGTCCGCGAGTTCGACGTCGACACGAGGGCGTTCGTGCCCGGAGGCTTCGTGCTCCCCGAGGCGAAGAGCCGATTGTCCTGGAAGGACGAGAACACCGTCTACGTCTCGACCGACTTCGGGCCCGGCACGCTCACGAAGGCCGGCTACCCGCGCATCGTGAAGGAATGGAAGCGCGGCACGCCGCTCGCGTCGGCCACGCAGATCCTCGAGGCGAAGGACACGGACGTGTCGGTGGGCTGCCAGCGGGATCACGATCACGGGCGCGTTCGCGACTTCTGCGTTCGCTCGATCGACTTCGAGCGCTCGGAGCTCTTCTGGCAGAACGGCGGCAAGCTGGTGCACGTCGACAAGCCGGACGACGCCGACGCCGACACCTGGGACGACGAGATCGTCCTCCGCCTCCGGAGCGAGTGGACGGTGGGCTCGCCCGCCGTGACCTACGAGAAAGGCACCCTGCTCATCGCCGGCTTCGACGCGTACATGCGCGGCGAGCGCTCGTTCCAGGTGCTCTTCGAGCCGACGGCCAAGTCCTCGCTCGAGACGTGGACCGGAACCAAGACACGCCTCTTCATCAACGTGCTCTCCGACGTGAAGAACCAGGTGACGAGCTTCACGCGCCGCCCCGGTGACAAGAGCAACACGCGCTGGGTCGGTGCTCCGCTCCAGGAGTCCGCGGCGTCGATCGGCCTCGACCCGTTCGACACGAATCGCTCGGACGATCTGTGGCTCTGGCTGAACGACTTCACGCTCCCTCCGTCGCTCGCCCTCTGGAGCCCTGCAAACGGCAAGCGCGAGCTTCTCAAGCAGAACCCCGCGTTCTACGACGCGTCCAGCGTCGAGACCCGCCAGTACTTCGCGACGTCGAAGGACGGCACGAAGATCCCGTACTACGAGGTCGCTCGGAAGGATCGCCGCAGCGCGGTGCCGACCCTCCTCGAGGCCTACGGCGGCTTCGAAATCTCGCTGAACGCCTCGTACTCGGCGACGGCCGGCGCGGCGTGGATCGAGCGCGGCGGTGTCTACGTGCAGGCGAACCTGCGCGGCGGCGGCGAGTACGGCCCCGCGTGGCACGAGGCCGCGATGAAGCATCGGCGCCAGAACGCGTACGATGACCTTGCCGCGGTCGCCGAGGATCTCGTGCGTCGCGGCGTGACGACCTCGAAGGCGCTCGGCATCATCGGCGCGAGCAACGGCGGGCTCCTCACCAGCGTCATGCTCACGCAGAGGCCCGAGCTGTTCGGCGCGGTCGTCAGCAAGGTGCCGCTCACCGACATGGAGCGGTTCCACAAGCTGCTCGCCGGAGCTTCGTGGATGAGCGAGTACGGCAACCCCGAAGACGCCGAGGACTGGGCGGCGCTCGCGAAGTACTCGCCCTTCCACAACGTGAAGCGCGGCGCGGCCTACCCGCCGATGTTCTTCACCACCTCGACCAAGGACGACCGCGTTCACCCAGCGCACGCGCGCAAGATGGTCGCGAAGCTCGAGGCGCTGGGTCACCGGCCGCTCTACTACGAGAACATCGAGGGCGGTCACGGCGGCGCCGCGGACATCAAGCAGCGCGCCTACGTCGACTCACTCGTGTACACGTTCCTGGCCTCGAGGCTCGGCCTGCTCTCCGCGCCGAAGTGAGCTATCGGTTAGGGATGCGCTGTTCGAGCCTGGTCGCGCTGCTCGGGATGCTCGTGATGCCGCTCGCTCCCGCGCTCGCCGGATGCTCGAGCGAGGACCCGTCGCTGATCGGAGGAGGGTCGTCCTCCGGAGGCGTCGATTCGGGCAGCCGCGGCACCGGCGAAGGCGGAACGGCGAGCGGCTCGTCCTCGGGCGCCGACGGCGGCCTGGGCCCGGGCAAGGACGGCGGCACGCCGTCGACCGGGTCGAGCAAGCCGAACTGCAAGTTCGCGGCACACAAGACGGGCCTCACGCAGCTCCAGCAGGCGGGCGGCGGGCTCTCGTTCAACGTTTACGCGCCGACGAGCTACGACCCGCAAGTCGGGCACACCGTCGTCGTGCTCATGCACGGACAGGACTCGAACGGCGTCGCCGAGCTCACGGCGCTCTGGAAGCCGATCGCCGACGACCCGACGCAGCAGCTCGTGCTCGTCGCACCCAAGGGCTCGCGGCCCGCGACGAACAACGACCCCGCAGGCGCCAACTGGGCCACCGCCGATCTCGACAAGATCCTCACGCTGATGACCGAGATCGACGACTGCTACGACGTGTTCCCCAAGAAGCACATCCTCTGGGGCTTCTCGGAGGGTTGCTTCTACGGCTACCTCCTCGGCATCGGCGCCGCGGACCGCTTCTCCGGCCTCGCGATGGGCGGAGCGAACACCTCCTTTGCACGGCAGAACGGCTACGAGCCGTCGAGCGCAGCCTGGAAGATCCCCGTGAGCGACGTGCACGGCACCGCGGACCCGCTCAACGCGATCAGCCTCACCTACCAGGACAAGGCTGATTTCATCGCCGCAGGGCATGTCTTCACGCTGCACGAGCATCCTGGCGGCCACACGATTTCGGCCGAGCAAGTGCGCATGCAGTACGACGACCTCAAAGCCTCGACGTCTCCCTGACGAGCTCGCGGTCGGGGCGTTGCCGGCGAGCGCGTCTGCTCCCGTGCTTTCAGCGAGGCAAGAGGGTGTGGACGAGCGCGATCAGATCGTCCGGAAGGCAGGGCTTACCGAGCACCGCGTCCGCACCGGCTTTCCGCGCCTTCTCGATGCCGATGCTCGTCGAGTGACCAGTGAGCGCGATGACGACGATGGCCGCAGTCGCCGGGTCGGCCTTGAGCCGTCGCGTCGCCTCCCATCCGTCCACGACCGGCATCGACAGGTCCATGACGACGACCGCCGGTCGCGTCGCGGCGACGCGCTCGAGCGCCTCTTCCCCGTTGGCCGCTTCGGCCACGTCGAACCCGGCGGAAGCGAGCGCCGTCGCGTAGAGCTCTCGCGTGTCGTCGAAGTCATCGACGACGAGAACGAGGCGGGTCGCGATACCAGCGGAGTGCGCCAACTCCAATAGAATGCCGTGACGCTGCGCTTCTGCAAAGCGGTACGTCGTCGCATCCCCTCGGGATACCCGGGACTCTAGCCGCGCCTGATGCGCACACGCAGCCCATTCTTCGGGCGGAGCGTCACCGAAGGCTGCGGGACCGGCTTGGGCGAGGACTGGACATCGAGGCGGAAGGAACGCGCGAGCGTGGCGAGGAGGAGCACCGCCTCCATGTGCGCGAACGCCTGGCCGATGCAGAAGCGCGGTCCGCCGCCGAACGGGAAGTAGGCGTAGCGGTGCAGGGTCTTCGCGAAGTCCCCTTCCCATCGCTCCGGAAGGAACTCGTCGGGGCGGTCGAACCACCGCGAGTCTCGCTGGATCGCCCATGGGCAGAACCACACCTGCTCGCCGGCCGCGACGCGATAGCCGCCGACCTCGACGTCCTCGCGCGCCTCGCGCCCCATCGACCACGCGGGTGGATAGAGCCGGAGCGACTCCGCGATGATCTGCCCGGTGAAGCGAAGGTTCGGCAGGTCGTCGAACGTCGCCGGGCGATCCCCGAGGACGGCTTCGAGCTCGCGCGAGAGCTTGGAAGCGACCGACCCATGGCGCGAGAGGAGCAGCCAGGTCCACGAGAGGTTCAGCGCGGTCGTCTCGTGACCGGCGAGGAAGAGCGTCATGCACTCGTCGCGCAGCTGCTTGTCCGACATGCGAGACCCGTCCTCGTCGCGCGCATGGAGGAGCATCGAGAGCAGGTCGTTCGTCTCCCCCTCCCCGCTCGCTCGGCGCTTCTCGATCAAGCCGTAGATGATCGCGTCGAGCTTCACGACGCCACGGTCGAACCCGATGCGCTTCGGTGTCGGCAGCCGCTTGAGAATCGGAAAGAACAGCTCGAACGGATCGGAGACGACAGCGAGCACGGACTCGAGCGCGGCTCCGACGTCCTCCGCCTGGTGCCCGACGTTGGCGCCGAAGAGCGTCTCGGCGACGATCTCGAGCGTCAGGTGCATCATGTCCTTGTGGACGTCGCGGACCTCTCCGTCGCGCCACTGGCTCGCGAGGCGTGCGGCGTGCTCGACCATGATCGCGCCATAGGCCTTGATGCGGTCGCGATGAAACGCGGGCTGCGCCAGGCGACGCTGACGGCGCCAGAAGTCGCCCTCGCTCGAGAGGAGGCCATCACCCAGGACCGGACGCAACGTCTGGTGGAGGTAGCGGTCCTTCTGCCACAGGCGATTGCGCGTGACGAGCACGTCCTCGACGAGATCCGGGTGGCTCAGGAGGATGACCTCGAGCGGTCCGATCGCGACGCGAACGACGTCGCCGTACCGCTCGCGCGTGCCGCGGAGGAACTGCAGGGGGTCGCGCATGAACGAGAGCGCGTTGCCGACGAGCGGTAGCCGCGGTGCCGTCGGAGGGAGGCGCCCGGAAGGAGAGATCACCCAGAGACCGTACTACGACGCCATCTTCTCCAGGGTCTCGTAGAGCTCGAATGCGAGGGTGAAGCGCCGCACGTCCACCCCCTCCGCGACGACGCGGCGGTCATCATCGAGCTGGACGACGTACCGGGTCGCGCCCGGCTTCGCCTCGCGGCCGATGACCTGGCCGCCGAGCCATGCTGCTGCGCATACGCGCGTGTCCCCCGGGCGGGAGCTCTGGCGGCAACGTACACTCACGCGATTTCCGATGCCGATGAGGTGGTCGGTCAATTTCATGAAACCCAGCATGCATCACGCTGCGCGCCCATTCAGTCGAGACAATGGACACGGGTAGGATGAGGGAGATGCCTCGGGCGCCCTTGGTCACCCGCGCGGTCGAGTTCATGCTCGTCGGCGGCGCGACGCTCGTGCTCCTTCCGCTCGCGTGGTTGCTTCGCAAGGCCGTGGGGCTCGACTCCGCGGAGCTCGCCGTGGGGTTTCTCACCTTCTACGGCGCCTACGTCATCAACGACCCGCACTTCGCGGTCACCTACCTCCTCTTCTACAAGGACATCCGTAACCGGGCGCTCTCCTCCGCGTTCACGCGAGCCCAGCGAGCACGCTACGTCGTGGCCGGGCTCGTCGTCCCCGTCGCGCTCGCGGCGTGGGCGATCGCCGCGCTGAAGCTCCACTCCGCACAGACGCTCGGCTGGATGGTCCAGCTGATGTTCCTCCTGGTCGGCTGGCACTACGCGAAGCAGGGCTTCGGCGTGCTCGCCGTGCTCTCCGCGCGACGTGGGGCACGGGTAAGCCCGCGCGAGCGCACCGCCCTGCTCTTCCACTGCTACGCCGGCTGGGCGTTCGCGTGGGCGAACCCGACCGCCGCCGCGGGCGAGTTCGAGGAGAAGGGCGTCGTCTACTGGGCTCCCGCGCACCCGCGCTGGCTGGAGCTCGCCACGGGCGGCGTGCTCGCGGTGAGCACGGTCGCGCTCGTGGCCGTGCTCGTCGCGAAGTGGCGAAGGGAGCGGCAGATGCTCCCCATCGCGCCGCTCGCCGGTCTCCTCGTCACCGTGTGGTCGTGGACGATCCTCTCGAGCATCGATCCGCTCCTCCGCTACGTCATCCCGGCGCTCCACTCGGTGCAGTACTTCTTCTTCGTGTGGCTCATGAAGCGCAACGAGGCCCGCGCGCACGAGGGGCCGCCTTCGTTCGGACGCCCCGTCGCGGTTCGGCTCGGACTCCTCGCCGTGTCCGCGCTGGGCCTCGGGTTCTTCCTCTTCCGCGGGCTCCCCGATTTTCTCGACAGCGCGTTCGTCCCTCGGCCGGCGCGCGGCGCGGTGCCCGACGATCTCGGCGAGACGCCCTTTTTTGCGGCTCTCTTCGTGATGGTCAACATCCACCACTACTTCATGGATCACGTCATCTGGCGTCGCGACAACCCGGATACGCGCTACCTGCGTGATCCCGACCCCGTCACTGCACCTTGAAGGAGTCCATGAACCTCTTCGCCACGTCCTCGCCGATGCCGCCGACGTCGAGCGTCGAGACGATGAGCGAGTAAAGTCTGAGCCCGACGAGATGGAGCCGCGAGTAGACGCGAAGCGGCGTGCCGGAGATGTTGCGGCGCAGGATGACCACTCGACCAGGCTGTCCGCTCGAGAGCGTGATCGAGCGCTTCGTGAGCACCTCGGTGGTCCCGCGACGAGGTGTGGTGACGTGCTCGTCGAGGAAGGTCTCCGCCTTCGCGACCTCCTCTTTCGAGTGCTCGCTGAAGCCTGCGGCGAACGAGACCTGGCCACCCGGCACCTCGACGCGCGCCTCGGTGTAGCCGACCTTGTCCTCCTCTGCCGGCAGCACGGTCACCTTGGGCTCACCGGGGAAGAGCGCAGTGAAGCCGTCGCCGCGGTAGGTCTTCCACACCCAGCTGACGACGGGCACGGACGCGACCGGCGCGGGCGCACGGGCGGGTGGATCGAGGTAGCCGAGCTCGGGCGCGGGCGCCGAGGCGCTGAACGCGACCGAAGCCGACGGGGCCGACGCGGACGCATCAGGCAACGGCGCAGCGGTCCGCTCACGCGCGTTGCATCCGGCTCCGAGCGAAACGAGGAGCGCGAGAGCCAGCGAACGAAGCGGCGAGAGCGATGGCATACGGAGCGCCGAGACGGTCAGTCCTTCGGCAGCCAGACGCGCGAGGCGATCGGGTCGAACACCACGGATTCTTACCCGCCGCCGAAAGCGCGCGCAAGCGGGGTCAGCGGACGCGCGTCGCCGTCACCGTCAGCTGATAGCGCTTGTGATCGTCCTCGAGGCTCGTGACGAGCACGGGCTTGCCGGCCGACGCGAGGACGTCGCCCTTCGCGACGACCTTCCGGATGGTCGACGGAGGATCGAAGGTGCTCATCTCGAGGCTCACGTCGAGGAGCGGCTCATCCCCCACGGCGCGAAAGCGGGCACCGACCTTGAGCCCGACATCTTGACGAGGTCCGCTCGCCGTCGACGGCGCCGTGGGGCCCGCCGCGGACGGCGCGGGGAGCGCGACGTTCTTGCCGACGTGGACCTCTCCCACGTCGCCCTCCTGCATGCTCAGCGTGAACGATGACGTCGTCGGCGCGGCGCCCGTCCCGTCGCTCGTGCTGAGACCGAAGTCGAATCGATAGACGCGTCGGTCGTTGGCCTGCGCGTGAGGGGCGGCGGCCGTGGTGACCGCCGGGCAAGCCTCGTGCGGCGCACAACCCATCGCGGCCGACGAAAGTGCGAGAGAAGCGATGATCCATGCGGCGCGTGATTTCGATGAAGAGGACGAGAGTGACATTCGTTTGCGGACTCCTTGAGCCGCGACATAGGCAAGGCACGTGCCCCCATGAGACCGCTTGTTTTGCGGTCGATCGTGAGCGCCTGGTGGCACGCCGAGCGACGACTTGTCGAGGAGCGACACCGAACGCGACATTCCGACAACCTGGATCGCCATGCAGAGGATCCGTCGGGATCCACCTGGTCGAGAATTCCGAGACGTCAAACGTGAGGAGCGCGAGCCCAGATCGCATGCCATACCCCAAGAAGAATGAACCGCTCCTCGGGTCTGCTCGCTCTGCTCGCTTCACTGGCGATCGTCACCTGTAGCGCGTGCGGCGGTTCGCGGACTCCAGCCGCCGCGCCCGAGACCGACCTCTGGGCGGGCTACAAGGGCACGTACGCTCCGGGCGGTCCGGGACCGGACGCGACCGCGGAGGCGAAGCCTGACGCGAAGCGTGCCGCCGAGGCCAAGTCCGATGCGAAGCCCTCGCGCGCGGAGTCGAAGACCGCGAGCGCTGCGGAGCCGAAGCCGAAGGCCACGCCGAAGTCGGCGCCGAACGACGCGAAGGCGATGTACGGGATCGAGAAAGACCCGACGAACGACGACCTGACGCCCGACTCCGCGCCTGTCGCGAAGAAGCCGATGAAGAAGCGCGCCGGCGCCATCGCCGGAAAGAAGACCGTCGCGAAGAAGGCCGCGAAGCGCTGAGCTGGGCGCGAGCGCGAGCTATTTCGCCGTGCCGGCGTCGACGTCGTCGGTCATCTCGACCGGCGAGATCGTGATCACGCGCGCCGGCGCGGGCTTCGCGCTCGCCGCGCTCGCCGCGCTCACCGCGCTCACCAGGAGGGCCGGCGCGGGCGCCGGAGCGTCGGTGCGCATCGACCGCGCGATGACGACGCCCGCAAGAACGAACGCCACGAGGCACGCCGCGAGGACGCCGACATAGAAGCGCGTCGAGCGCGACGCCTCCGCGACCTGCGGCTGAGGCGCGGACGAGTGGCGCGGAGGCGGAGGCATGCTCTGCGACGCACGCGCGATCTCCTCGGGCGGCAGCGGCGGCGGAACGAGCTTGCGCAGTTCCTCGGGTAGCGCTGCCGACACGTCGATGTCGGCGAGATCGATGACCTGCGTCGCCCCGACTCCCTGGTCGGCCAGGCTCGGGCGGTTGCTGGGGGTGGAGCCGCTGTCGGTCATCGCTCGGGAGGAACAGTAGCGCGGTTGCCGAGCAGATGGGAGCCCGCGAATCGGAGGTTGGATTACGATGGGCCAAGGTCAGGACGCCCGAAATGATCGGCAAATCACTGAATGAGCGACATACGCTCGGCCCGCTGCCCCCCGAGCGGGCCGTCGCGCTGCTGACCGATGCCCTGAGGACAAACGCGGCACTCCTCGTGGAGGTGCGCGCGCAGGATGCACGAATGATCGCGTGCCTCGTCGTCCGTGCGGACCCCCCAGGCATGCGCCTCTGCCGTGACCTCGGGTTCGAAGTGAAGCGCGGTGGCAGCGGCGTGTTCGGCCTGCTCGGGGCAGACGCCGCCAAGCTGCTCACGCAGCTGACCTCTGCCGAGCGCGAATGGCTGGCGACCCCGTGCGGGCCGCGCGAGACCAAGGTGTTCCTCGTCGCCGGCGGGACGGCCCTCCTCTCTCTCGAGACCGAAGGCGGCAAGGTCGTCATCGAGGCCGCGGGCCGCTGAGGGCCATCCATTTCATGGTCCCCCGGAACATTCACGGCGGGCGCCTGTCCGCGCGCGGTAGATGGTGCTGCAAGAGCTCGTGAGCCTCCGCCCCGACCCCGCCGCTGTCCCTCCCGCTCCCGCCGGAACGAGCCCGCGCGTGCCCGTGCTCGTCCCCGATCTGCTCCACCCAACGGCCCTTCGTCGGATCGACGCGGAGCAGACGAAGCTGGCGATCGCCCTCGCGTTCGCGAGCGGCGTCTCGGGCGGCGTGTTCTCCGAGGCGCTCGACCGCGCGACGGTGGCCCCCTCGACCTGGGAGCCCGCGTCGTTCGCGGCCGATCTCTTCCTGCAGCAGTTCGTCGCGATGTGCCTGAAGGTCCGCATCGCAGGCCACGAGCCCACGGTCGCGACGAACCATCTCGTGAAGCTGCTCGCACATCCGCCCGCCGATCCGGCGACGGTGCTCCATCGTCGAGCGATCCTCGCGGAGCTCGCCGGCTCGCCGCACCTGCGAAAGGAGCTCGAGAGGCTCTACCTGACGCTCTGTCGGTTCCGCACGCTTCTCGAGGGCGCCACCGGCGCCGGGAAGTGGGACGCGAACAGACGCCAGCTCGACATCCTCCAGCTCGTGAAGGAGATCATCGACTGTGCGGCCGACGGCTTCGTGACGGCGCGCTCGGGGCTCACGCGGCTCGCAGCCTTCGGGCGTAGGGTGCAGGAGGACGAGCCCTTTCGGTCGCTCGCCGATCTCCTCCGCTACGACGAGCGGCTCGCCACGCTCGACCTGAAGGTGAGCGTTGGCGCCGACGGGCGCATCCGCGGCTTCGACGTGCTCTCGATCCAGGAGGACGAGAAGAACCCGTTCGTCAGCTCGCCGTGGCGGCGCTGGTTCGGGAAGATCGAGCTCTTTTTGCGCGGTTACAAGTTCAGCGAGGGCGAGGTGATGGCTCGCCTGATCGACGCCGTCTTCGAAGGGATCCAGGAGGAGCTGGCACCGTTGGTCCAGCTCGTCGGTGATCTCGAATTTTACCTCGGCGCGCTCGGCTTTCACGACACCGCGCGCGAGGCAGGCCTCGCCGTGTGTCTGCCCGAGCTGGTGACCGCGAAGGAGCCGCGCTCGCTCTCCGGACTCTTCAATCCGCTGCTCCTCGCACACGGGGTCACGCCGGTGCCGTGCGAGATCGACACGGACCGCCACGACACCACCGTGCTGGTCACGGGCCCGAACTCCGGCGGCAAGACGCGCCTCCTCCAGTCGCTCGGTCTCGCACAGCTGCTCGCGCAGTCGGGCCTCTTCGTTCCCGCGCGGGCCGGCTCGCTCGCGCTCGCGCCGGGCCTCGTCGTCTCGCTCATCGAGGAGACGAAGGCCGACCAGTCCGAGGGCCGCCTCGGGACCGAGCTGCTCCGCATCCGCGATCTGTTCGAGCGCCTACCGCCCGGCGCGATGGTGATCCTCGACGAGCTCTGCTCGGGGACCAATCCGTCCGAGGGCGAGGAGATCTTCGAGCTCGTCGTACAGATGCTCGCCAAGCTCGGGCCGCAGGCGTTCATCACCACGCATTTTCTCGCCTTCGCGGCGCGGCTCGAGCGCGAGCGAACGATCGAGGAGCTGCGCTTCCTCCAGGTCGAGCTCGGGCCGGAGCAACGGCCGACGTACCAGTTCGCCCCGGGCGTCGCGCACACGTCGCTCGCGGGGCACGCGGCAAGGAGGCTCGGTGTGACGCGCGATCAGCTGCTCTCGCTGATCGAGCGCAACACCGTGAAGGCCGCCGCGAAGGCCCTCGGGCGAGGCTGAGCCGACGATGGCGACGCTCCTCACGACCTCGAAGATGCATCCCGAGCTCGCGGCTCGGATCGAGGCGAGCGTGCGCGGCGTGGAGTACAAGCCCGGCGCGGCGAGGCGTCTTCCGCCGCGGCTCGTGTCGCTCGCCCGTGCCGCGCTCGTGCTCGTCGTCGCGCTCGGCGTCTACACGGTGGTGAACGGGCGCCGTCGCGATCGCCAGGAGCTCGAACGCACGCGCACCAAGCTGCTCGATACCGTGGGCGCGCAGAGCGCCTGGCTCTCACCCGAGGACAAGGACGCGGTGACGCGCGACGAGTCGTGGCTCATGCGCTCGTCCGGTGAGTACGAGGGAGACCTCGTCAGCGCCGAGCTTCGCGCGCCAGGTGCGCTCACCGCAGCGCTCGCGCGACCGACGGTCTACGTGCGCGGCGCGCTCGGCTCGTTCAAGAGCCCGAGGCTCATCGCCGACGCCGCCGCCACCTCGGGCAAGGACTCGCTCCTCCTCTGCTTGATGGATCCGCCAGCGTCGCGTAGCGAGACGGTGCTCTTCGAGAAGGTACGCGTCGCCTACGGGGGTGGACCCGCGGTCGAGGAGCGCACCAGGAACGTCCGGCGCCTGCACGAGGCCATCGTCGGCCTCCCGCTGCTCCTGCCGCCGTGGTCGGACCGCGTGAGGTCCGCTGCGGACGGCGCCGAGCTCGCGCGTCTCGAGCGTGAGGTCGAGCGCACCCCGATCGTGCGAGCGAAGCAGGCCGTGCGCGCCGAGCTGCTCCTCGCGGTGCTCGACGAGCCGAGCGACGGCGGCGGCCCCACCGAGCTCGACGGCGAGCGTGCGCATGCCGTGCGGATCGTGCTCGTCGATCTCGCCTCGGAGAAGGTCCTGATGCGAGCGCACAGACTCGTGGATCCGACCTGGATCTCCCTCGCGAAGAAATCGACCTACGCGAGCGGCCTCGACAGCTGTGGCCTCGCCTTCGACGTCCACCAGAGCCTCGGCAAGAGCACCAGGTGACGCGCGCTCAAGCCGCCGCGCGGCCGAGCTCGTCGCCGACGGCGCGCACCACGTCGACGTTGAAGGCCATCCCGCAGTGGCTCGAGTCGACCTCGAGGTGGCGCGCACGCGGATCGAGACAGGCGCGCCAGTCGACGATGCCGTCGGACCTCGAGTAGATCGAGAGGAACGGCATGTCCGCGGGGAGCGGCGCCGCGCCCTCGCGCCAGGCCGGCTCGCAGCAGCGATCGAGCCTCATGCACCGCGTCGAGAGGACGCCGGGGAGACCGAGACGACCGAGCGTTCCGACAACGCCGAGGTTCAGCAGCACGAGGAGGTTCACGGCGAGCGGATCACGAAGCGGCGTGCCGAGCGTCACGAGGCCTCGGACGAGATCGGGCCGCCGCGCCGCGAGCCATCGTCCGAAGGTCCCGCCGCGGCTCTGCCCGATGATGAACGCCTTCTGCCCGCCGTTCGCGGCGACGTGGGCCTCGAGGCGCGCCTCGATCGGGCCGACCATCTCGTTCGCGCACCCGACGTTGAGGCGGACTCCCGCCATCGAAGTGCTGTAGCTCGCAGAGGCGAGCGCGCGCGCCATCGGCGCGAGCGATGCGTCACCCGCCATGTAGCCGGGGATCATGAACACGGGGCGGCCGTCGCCGCGCGGAAGACCCGTGCCCGTCGAGATTGGATCACGCCGCAGCGCCACGAGCTCGGGGAGCACGCGACCCTCGCGCCAGATCGGCGGTGTCCGGCGGAGCCCCTTGGCCGAGAGCTGACGAGCCGCGGCTCTCCAGAGGACGCTCGCGCTTCCGAGACCGGCCAACTCGCTCGCCAACTCGCGCATGGGGTTCGCTACCGCTCCTCGAATCCCCCGAGCCTCGAGTATAGGTCACGCGCGGCGGAACGTGACCACGAGTACGTCGCGGTGAGCAGGTTTTTCCGGGTCGAGACGACCCAGCGGGGTGACGCCGTGGAAGACCCGATCGTCGTCCACGAGGGCGGCATCCATCGGCTCGGTCAGGGTGAAGCTGCCGACGTGGCGATGGTGCACGTCCTCCATCCGCGTCTCGCCGCTGGCGATGTTCTCGCGCTTCACGAGCACGACCATCACCCAGTCGACGCCGTCGCGATGCATGCCCTCGGGGGTCGGTTGCCCGAGCTCCGGGCCCGTCTCGATCCGGAACTGATGCACCTCGACGTGCCAGACGGGAGGCCGCGTAGGCTCGGGCGTGAGCGCATCGAACAGCCGATGGCACGTCGTGAGGAGCGCACGCATCGCCGGGTGCGCGGCGACCTCGTCCTCGATCGGCGCGAACCAGCGCGCCACGCCGCCGTTGAGCGCGTTGTAGTCGCGGCTCTGGTAATGCGGCTGGTGGGGCTTGCGCGCGAGCCCAGCCGCCGACGCAGCGAAGGCGGCGAACCGACGTCGGCGATAGCGACCTCCGTCGGCCATGAACGTGTCGACGCCGAGATCGTCCCACGTGCTCGCGAAGGCGTCCCAGTCGGCAAGCCCTTCCGCTTCGAGGATCGCGCGGACGCGCGGCGCATGGACGAACGCAAACCCCTGGCGCGCAAGCGGCTCCGAGAGCTCGACGAGAGAGGGGTGTTGCACGCTGCTTGCAGCTCCGGGCGCGGTGGACCGAACCACGGGCACCATGTCATCACCCAAGTTGGAAGTGAAGCGCGGCAACACGGCTCAGAAATGAGCGCGCGCTGACCGAGATGTTTGGTACGGGTGCAGGAGATGCCCAGCGCTACGGAGCCGATCATCTCGGTCAAGGACCTCACCAAGACGTATGCGTCGGGCTTCCATGCGCTGAAGAAGGTCGACCTCGAGATCCGGCGCGGCGAGATCTTCGCGCTGCTCGGCCCGAACGGCGCCGGCAAGACGACGCTGATCAGCATCATCTGCGGCATCGTGAATCCGACCCGCGGTACGGTGCGCGCGGACGGCCACGACATCGTCACCGATTTTCGCCTGGCGCGCGCCAAGATCGGGCTCGTCCCCCAGGAGCTGTCGACGGACATGTTCGAGACCGTCTGGAGCACCGTGAGCTTCAGCCGCGGCCTCTTCGGCAAGCCGAAGAACAACGCGCACGTCGAGAAGGTGCTGCGCGAGCTCTCGCTCTGGGAGAAGAAGGACAGCAAGATCCTCACGCTCTCGGGCGGCATGAAGCGTCGCGTGCTCATCGCGAAGGCGCTCTCGCATGAACCGCAGATCCTCTTCCTCGACGAGCCGACCGCCGGCGTCGACGTCGAGCTGCGCCGCGACATGTGGGCGATGGTCCGGTCCCTCCGCGCCACGGGCGTGACGATCATCCTGACCACCCACTACATCGAGGAGGCCGAGCAGATGGCCGATCGCATCGGCGTCATCAACAAGGGCGAGATCATCCTCGTCGAGGAGAAGGCCGCGCTGATGGAAAAGCTCGGCAAGAAACAGCTGATCTTGAAGCTGCAGCGACCGCTCGAGAAGATCCCCGAGGCGCTCGCCCAGTTCGCGCTCGAGCTCTCGAAGGACGGCCTCCAGCTGGTGAGCACGTTCCACGCCGAGCGTGAGCAGTCGAAGATCGCGAGCGTCCTGCGGGCGCTCGCCGAGCTCGGGATCGAGTTCAAGGATCTGCAGACCCGCGAGAGCTCGCTGGAGGAGATCTTCGTCGACCTCGTGAGGGCACGCGCATGAACGTCCACGCAATACGTGCCATCTACATGTTCGAGATGGCGCGCACGTGGCGCACGGTGGTGCAGAGCATCCTCGCGCCGGTCATCTCGACGTCGCTCTACTTCGTCGTCTTCGGGTCAGCCATCGGTTCGCGGATGGCCGAGGTGGACGGCGTGAAGTACGCGGCGTTCATCATACCGGGCCTCACGATGCTCTCGCTGCTCACCGAGAGCATCTCGAACGCGTCGTTCGGCATCTACATGCCGCGCTTCTCCGGGACGATCTACGAGGTGCTCTCCGCGCCCATCTCCTTCGTGGAGATCCTGCTCGGGTACGTGGGGGCCGCCGCGAGCAAATCGGTCATCCTCGGCACGATCATCTTGCTGACGGCGCGCGCCTTCGTGCCCTACGAGATCGCTCACCCGGTATGGATGGTCGCGTTCCTCGTCCTCACGGCGGTGACGTTCAGCCTCTTCGGCTTCATCATCGGCATCTGGGCGGACGGCTTCGAGAAGCTGCAGCTCGTGCCGACGCTGGTGGTGACGCCGCTGACGTTCCTCGGCGGCAGCTTCTACTCGATCCGCATGCTCCCGCCGGCATGGCAGAAGATCACGTTGTTCAATCCCGTCGTGTATCTGATCAGCGGTTTTCGCTGGAGCTTCTACGACGCGTCCGACGTGAGCGTGGGGACGAGCTTCGCGATGACGCTCGTCTTCCTCGCGCTCTGCCTCGCGGTGATCGGCTGGATCTTCAAGACGGGCTACCGCTTCAAGGCGTGAGCCCGTCTCGAGCGCGCGCGCTCACTTGTCCCAGTTGGACATCGCGCCGAGGACGTACACCTTCGTGTACCCCTTCTTCTTGAGCGCGGCGGCGGCGCGCTCCGAGCGAGGACCGTTGCTGCAGTAGGTGATGTACGTCGCGTCCTTCGGGCCGACGTCCGCCTCGTCGATCGTCTCGACGGGCGCGTTGTCGGCGCCGTCGATGTGCTTGGGGCCGTACTCG
>JANXVA010000254.1 GCA_025351875.1 Myxococcales bacterium
CTGTTCAACGATTGATTCCGCGTACCTACCGATGAGTTTCATCAACTACATGGCCCGCGAGATCAACTGCAAGTTGGTCTATTACGGCCCGGGTCTCTGCGGGAAAACCACCAACCTGCAGTACATCTACGAGCGCACGAACCCCGAAGCGAAAGGCAAAATGATCAGCCTCGCGACGGAGACGGAGCGCACGTTGTTCTTCGACTTCCTGCCGCTGTCGCTGGGTGAGATCCGCGGGTTCAAGACGCGCTTCCACCTCTACACCGTGCCCGGACAGGTCTTCTACGACGCGTCCCGGAAGCTGATCCTGAAGGGCGTCGACGGCGTCGTCTTCTGCGCGGACTCGCAGATCGAGCGCACGGAAGCCAACCTCGAGTCGGTCGAGAACCTTCGGACGAACCTCGCCGAGCAGGGCTACTCGCTCGACAAGCTCCCGTTCGTCGTCCAGTACAACAAGCGCGACTTGCCGAACGTCGCCTCGGTCGAGGAGCTTCGTCAGATGCTCAACCCGACGAACGTCCCCGAGTTCGAGGCCGTGGCGCGCACCGGCGTCGGCGTGTTCGACACGCTGAAGTCCGTCGCGAAGCTCGTGTTGACGGAGCTCAAAAAGGGCGGAAACGGCTAGAGCGCCGCTCACCTCGGATGCGCATGCGCATCCCGGCCGAGGTGCTCCACGCGCCCGTTGCTAGCCATCTCGGCTGCAGCGGGCGTTTCGCGTTGGGACGGGGCGAACGCCACGGCGCCGGCGATGACGCCGCACGTGGCGAAGGCGATGGCAAGGCACGCCATCAGGGTCATCGATGCGAGCACCCAGAGGAACGCGGGCGGCCGTTGGACCGATGGAGCCCGGCACGCCGGGTAATACGGCGAGAACGCAGGCTGCGTCGGGTGAACCGAGGACTGGGGGGCGGGAAGATAGACCGGGTACACGCCCTGTAGAGCCGCGACCCCGAGCCAGGTCGCAGTCTATTCGCAGGCGCTCAGGTCATCTTGTGCGCGCAGTAGACGCGCGAACGACGACCGCGGTCCTTCGCCTTGAGCTTGGCGCGGTAACGCTTGGTCTTGCCGCGGTTGGCTTTGCGGGGCTTCTTGCTGAGCGTGAGGTACATGGAGGCTCCTGAGAGGACCGAGGGGTGTACCCGAACGCGTCTCCGCAGGCAAGCGCCTCGACCACGGCGCGGGCTGGCCCGTGCTATGGTGCGCGCGCCGTGAATGTCCGTCTTGTCCACGAGTTCCGCTTCGAGGCCGCCCACAAGCTCCCGAAGGTGCCCGCCGGCCACAAGTGCCAGCGCCTGCATGGTCATTCCTTCAAGATCGAGCTGACGGTCGCAGGGCCGGTGAACCCCGAGACGGGGTGGTTCATCGATTTCAGCGTCATCTACGACGTCTGGCTCCCGCTCTGGAACCAGCTCGACCACAACTACCTGAACGACATCCCCGGCCTCGAGAACCCCACGAGCGAGAACCTCGCGAAGTGGATCTGGGACGGGCTCGTGCCCCAGCTCCCGTCGCTCGCGCAAGTCACCGTCTTCGAGACGTGCGACGCGCGCTGCGAATACACCGGCGACTGAGCGCGGGCCGATCATGGCGAAGGTGCTCGTCTGTCGCTGCGAGGACGTCACACTCCACGAGCTGGAGGACGCCGTCTCGCGCGGTCACGACGACATCGAGTCGTTGAAGCGCTACACGGGCTTCGGGACGGGCTGGTGCCAGGGCAAGGGCTGCGTTGCGCTTTGTGCGCGCCTGCTGGTCGAGCGTGGTGGTCACGCGAACGTGCCCTTCACACCTCGCCCCCCGTTCCATCCGCTGCGGCTCGCCGACCTCGCGGGTCTCGCCGACGTCGCCAAGGGCGACGAGAAGTCCGGGAAACCCCCGCACTGAGGGGCTCGACACCTCGGGGCGCGAATGCGGCGACGCGTTTTCGCGCGAACGAGCCTGCGCGACGGGCCAGAACACCGGGATTTTAGGCCCTGGAAAAGTGGTTCAACCATTGCACCACACTGGCTCGTGGCGCCCGCTCGAGACCCGCTCCGTGTCCTTCGCGCGCTCCTCGCCGGAGGTGCGGCGACGCTCGCCGACATCGCCGTGCTCGCCATGCTCGTGTCGGCCTGCGGCCTCGCGCCGAGGCTCGCGAGCATCCCGGCGCTCCTCGTCGGCGGCGTCGTGAACTTCGTCGGCAACCGACACTTCGCGTTCCGCGCGAGCCAGGGGTCACTCGCCCGGCAGGCCGTCCTCTACGCCGCTGTCGAGCTTGCCGCGCTCGCCGCCAACGGCGTGCTCTTCGACGTCGTCATGAGCTTGCTGCCGCACGGCCTCGCCTGGGCGTACGTGCCGGTTCGTCTCGTCACGAGCCATCTCGTCTTCCTCGCGTGGAGCTATCCACTGTGGCGCCTCGTCTTCCGCGTGCCGCGTCCCGCCGAGGCAGTGTAGACAGCTCTCCATGGACAGCGTCTTCGCCCCGAATCTCCTCGCAGGAAAAGCGGCCCTCGTCACCGGAGGAGGGAGCGGTATCGGCGCCGGCATCGCCAAGCTGTTTGCACATCACGGCGCGAAGGTCGCGCTCCTCGGCCGCACCGTCCAGAAACTCGACGCCGTGGCCGCCGAGATCAAGGCCGCGGGCGGCATCGCTTCGGTGCACCCGACCGACGTCCGCGACTACCCCGCGCTCGAGAAGTCGATGAACGACGCGGCCGCGGCCTTCGGCCGGCTCGACATCGTGGTCAACAGCGCCGCCGGCAACTTCCTCTCTCCGGCGGCGAGCCTCAGCGCGAACGGCTTCCGTGCGGTGATCGACATCGATCTCTGCGGCACGTTCAACGCGTGCCGCGCGGCCTTCACGCATCTCGCAAAGCAGGGCGGCGTGATCGTCAGCATCACGGCGACCCAGGCCGACGTTCCGACACCCCTTCAGGTCCACGCGGGCGCAGCCAAGGCCGGCATCGCGAAGCTCACGCGCGACCTCGCCCTCGAGTGGGGCCGCTCGGGCATCCGGGTCGTCGCCGTGGCTCCTGGTCCCGTCGAAGGGACCGAAGGCATGAGCCGGCTCGCCCCCGGCAACAGCGCGGACGCCCTGAAGAAGCGCGTTCCGCTCGGCCGCTACGCGACGATCGAGGAGATCGCGGCGAGCGTCCTCTTCCTCGTCTCCCCCGCGGCCGCTTACGTGACCGGGTCGACGTTGCTCGTCGACGGCGGCACGTCGCTCATCGGCGCGGGCCCCTTCCTCGACATGATGGGGCTCTGAGCGACGGCGTAGAGCGCCTCCCAGCTCATCAGCACGAGCGTGATCCACATCGCATCGGCGAGGAGCAGGTGCGCGAGCTGGAGCCCGACAGGCGCGAGGAGCGTCATGTTGAGGAGGCCGAGCGCGAACTGCGCCAGGAACAGGAGCGTCACCACCCGTGAGAGGCGGCCCGCTCGCGGCGACGGCTTCGCCATGCGAACGACGGTCGCGCTCGCGAACACGACCGCGCCCGCGAGCAGCGCGAGGAAGGGATGAAGCACCCTGAGCCGCAAGAACACGTGCGCGAGCGGAGAGAGATCCTGCGCGAAGCCTTCGCGCAGTGACGTCACCGGGAAGAGCGTGTCGCCGAGCGCAGCGATCGCTCCGCTGGAGCCGAGGACGAGAACGGAGAGTAGCGCGAGGATCGCGATCGGACGGAGCCAGGTCGGGCGCGCAGCCGTCTCGGCGTTGGCATCAGGCGCGGGCGCGCCGTCGAACGTGAGCGTCCACGCCGTGATCGAGAGCGCCGCCAGCAGGAGGAAGGTGTTGTCGAGATGCAGGATCATCGACAGCCCGCGCTTCATCGACTTGTCCGTCGCGACGAGCTCGAACAGGACGAGCCCCGCGCCGACCGCCGCCTCCATGAACATGAAGAGCGTCGTGGCGATCGATGCCCTGCGCGCGCGATGTCCCCGCGGCGCCGCGCGGAGCGTCCACACCATGAGCACGACCACCGCGATCAGCGCGATGCCGCTCGTCACGCGGTGAGAGGCCTCGACCAGGGTCTTTGCGCTGTCCGACCGCGTGACCAGCCCACCGTTGCAGAGCGGCCAGTGGCGCCCGCACCCGGCGCCCGAGCCGCTCGCACGCACGTAGGCGCCCCACACGATGACGAGAAGGTTGTAGGCGAGGACCGCCCATGCGTACCGGACGAGGCTCTTGATCGCAGAGGGCATCGCTCGCAGAGGACGTAGTCCCAGCCATCGAGGCAGGCAAGGCGCGTGTAGGTTGCAGGCCCCGAGGCAACGCGAGGGGAGGTGCTGCTTTGAGGCCTCAGCCATAGGTGGTAACATCTTCGACCAGTGGCGGAGCAATCCAGCGCGGATTACCGCGGCAGTCTGGGTCGGTACGCGCTGTACGGCGAGATCGCCGCCGGCGGTATGGCCACCGTCCATCTGGCGCGCCTGCTGGGGCCCGTCGGCTTCGCGCGCACTGTCGCGATCAAGCGCCTGCATCCGCACCTCGCGAAGGACCCCGAGTTCGTCGCGATGTTCCTCGAGGAGGCACGGCTCGCGGCGCGCGTGCGGCACCCCAACGTCGTCTCGACCCTGGACGTGGTGTCCGACGACGGCGAGCTGTTCCTCGTCATGGAGTACGTCGCGGGCGAGTCACTCTCGCGGCTCGTTCGCAAGGCACGCGAGCGGGGCGAGCGCGTCCCGCCGAAGTACGTCATCGGCATCATGTCGGGCGCGCTCGAGGGCCTGCACTCCGCCCATGAGGCGAACACCGAGAAGGGCCAGCCGCTCGGCCTCGTCCATCGCGACGTGTCGCCCCAGAACGTGCACGTCGGCACGGACGGCGTCCCGCGCCTTCTCGACTTCGGCATCGCGAAGGCCACCAACCGCGTCCAGGAGACTCGCACCGATCAGATCAAGGGCAAGGTCGCGTACATGTCCCCGGAGCAGCTCGCGAAGGGCGCCATCGATCGGCGCGCCGACGTCTACTCCGCATCGGTCTGCCTCTGGGAGACGCTCACGGGCCAGCGCCTCTTCAAGGCCGACGACGTTCCTTCGCTCGTCTACGCGATCATCAACGAGGAGGTCGAGCTGCCGAGCTCGATCGTCCCCGATCTGCCGGCCGGCCTCGACGCGATCGTCATGAAAGGCCTCGAGCGCGACGCGGAGAAGCGCTGGTCGTCCGCGCGCGAGATGGCCGCCGCGCTCGAGCAGGCGCTCGCACCGGCCCCCGCGCGCGAGATCGGCGAGTGGGTGCACTCGGTGGCGGGTGACGCGCTCGATTGGCGACAGGAGCTCGTTCATCGCATCGAGAGCGAGACGTCGAGCTCGATGCCGCCGCCGATGCGCCGCGACTCACCGAGCTCGCCGATCGAGGTGTCGAGCGGCGTCGTGCCGACAGACGGCGCGGAAGACGGGCGCGTGCGCGGCCTTCCGATCACGAACGAAGAGCGGGGAAGCGTCGCCGACGACGAACGCGACACTCTCCTCGCCACCAGCCATCAGACGGCCGCGGAGTCCGTCGTCGATGACGGCGAGCACGATCACGCAAGACCGCGCATCGGCCTCGTGGCGATGGTCGTCGCCGGCATCCTCTTCGTCGGCGGGGGCGTGCTCTTCGGGATGCGTTGGGTGCAGATGTCCATCGACGCGCCCGTCGCCGCGGAGCCAGGCGCCCCCTCGGTCCCGACGACCCCGGCGGAGAGCGAGTCCGCGATCGTGATCGGGGGAAGTCTGCGCAACGCTCCCGCCTCGGCGGGAGGCGCGGCGACCGGCACCGTGGCCATGCCTGCGACGATGCCCGCGGCCGCTACCGCTTCGGCCGCGCCGCTCGCTCCTCGCTTCACCACCGCGCCCGCGACCTCCGCCCCGCGGCCGCGCGCAGCGGTCACGGCCGCGCCCCACGAGGATTGCGACAACCCGTTCACCGTCGACGCGCGCGGAATTCGTCACCCCAAGCCGCAGTGCTTCAACAAGAAGTAACCGCGCTCACAGCAGCTTGCGCGCAGGCAGGACCACGTTCGCGACGAGCACGCCTATGACGAGCGCCGCGCCGACGAGAGCCATGGTGAAGGCCTCCTGGACACCGGCCTCTGCCTTCTTCGCGAGGAGCTGACCGAGGCTCACGAACCCGAAGCTACCGGGCACGAGGAGGATCATCCCCGGCAACTGAAAGAGCTGCGCGGGTCGGTTGGTGAGGCGCGCGAGACCATTCGAAAGGATGCATACTGCAAGCGCTGCACAGAACGCCGCGACGTGCGGCGCCTCGGGGATGTGCCGCATGGCGAGCGCGGTGACGGCGTAGCCCGTCGCGCCGGAGACGAGCGCCGTCCACATGTACCGTCGCGGTACCTGGAACAGGACGCCGAACGCGACCGACGACACGACGAGCGCCAGCGCCTGGTACGGCAGGCCGAGCCCCGAGCGAACGACGGCGGGTGTCGGCAGCGCCCCGCCGGAGATCTTCTGGAATCCTGCGACCAGCGCTACGCCGAAGAGGATGAGGAGCAGCGTCACGCCCGACTCCATGAGCCGCGCGCCCCCGGACACGAGGTTCTTCTGCGCGATCTCGGCGAGCCCGGTCGTGAAGGTCATGCCGGGGAACAGCGAGATCGCACCGGCGAGCACGATCACCTCTGGCGACGCCGACGGCCACACCAGCGTCGCCAGCCAGGCGCACATCGCCGCGAAGAGGCCGCCCATGAACTCCGAGAGCAGTCGCTGCGCCGGATCGCGTCCCAGGAGCACGCGGCTTGCCCCCACCACGGCGCCGACGAGCGAGGCGACGAGGATGTCGACCAGCGTTCCTCGAAAGAACACCGCCGCCGCGCCGGCGGAGACCGTCGTTGCGGCCCACACGAGCGCAGGCGACCACGCTGCGGGCCGCTTCACGACCTCGCGGATCCGCGCACGTCCCTGCTCGATCGACGCGCGACGGTCGACGACGTCGTTGAAGATGGCGTCGACGAGCGTGAGCCTCTCGAGATCGACCCCCCAGTCCGAGAGGCGGGTCATGCGGTGCACCTCGGGCACGGCGTCGTACGTGTGCTCCTTCGGCGTGACCCGAAGAAAGAGCCCCGTCGGAAGCGCGAACGGCTCGGCGCGATAGCCTTCCGCCTCGGCGACGGCACGGATCACGTCCTCGAGCCGATAGCTGGGGCAGCCGTACGACGCGAGCGCCGCACCCATGTCGAGCAGGTAGTCCGCGAGCTGCTCGCGCGACTTGTGGCGTGCGGACGGCGTGGGCTGGAGGTCGTCCGGCTCTCCGCCCGGCGCGGTCATGCCGCGTGGAGCGAACGCGGAACGAGCGGGCGAGGCGGACGCATCGCATCCGGCCCGACCATCCCGCGAAGCCTGTCGAAGATCAGCTCCTCATACACGCGGTCCATGCCATGGAACTCGATGCCGAAGGCGAGCCCGGTGTCGCCGGGTCGACGGCCGTGCACCACGCGCGCGACGGTGGCCTGCGCGTCGATCCATCGGTTGCAGCGCGGCGGTCTGAACGCGACCAGCAGCTCTTCGCCCGTGAGCACCCGCGTACGGGCGCGGACGAGCATGCCCTTCGTGGAGAGGTCGAGCGCGAGGTCTCCGATGAGCTTGAAATCGTGCTCGCGCACGACCTGACAGTCGATGCGAACGAACCGGCGAAAGGACTGGCGGACGGGCTCGAGCTCGACAGACGACATGGCAGCCTCCTACGGACCAAAGCGTACGTAGGTCAATGTGGGATAGTCAAAGAACCGCCTCGTTTTCCCGGCGATCGGCGGCGCTTCCGGTCAGGACGCCGCCGTCAGGCGCTCGGGCGAGGCGGCGCGCGGGAGGCGCACGAGCACGCGGGTGCCCACGCCGACCTCGCTCGAGACGCGGATCTCGCCGCCGAGCTGGGTGACGATGCGCCGGCAGATGCCCAGGCCAAGGCCCGTCCCCTGACCCGCCTCCCTGGTCGTGAAGAACGGCTCGAAGATCTGCGGCAAGACGTCGGCGGCGATCCCGCAGCCGGTGTCGGCCACCTCGACGTGCACGAACTCGCCCTCGTCATGGACGTTCAGCTCGATTCGGTTCCTCTCCGGCTCGCGACCGTCGGCCAAGGAGTGCGCGGCGTTGACCACGAGGTTCAGAAAGACCTGGCCGAGCCGCGCGTCGCTGGCGAGGACCGGTGACACGTCGTCGGCGTAATGCTTCACGACCGTCGCGCGCTGACGAATCTGGACGGCGGCCATGCGCGCGGAGGCGTCGAGGAGCTGCCGGACGTCGACGAGCGTGCACGTCTCGTCGTTGCGCGCGAACGTGCGGAGGTCGGCGATGATCGTGCGGACGCGATGCGCGCCCTGACTCGTGTCGGCGAGCGCCTGGCTCAGGTCGGCGAGGCCCGGCTCCAGCCGTCGCCGCGCCTCCTGCGGGAGCTCGCCGATGAGGACGTCGATCTCGGTGCCGATGAACTCGAGGTTGGCGAGGATGTACGCGAGCGGATTGTTGATCTCGTGCCCGAGGC
>JANXVA010000275.1 GCA_025351875.1 Myxococcales bacterium
CTCGCCGGCGGCCATCGCGCGCTTCGCCAGATCCTTCGGCCCGAGGGCGCCCTTGAGCAGCGCCGCCAGGCCCCGCGCCGCCACCCGATAGCCCTCGACGAAGTTCCGCAGCATGCGCGCATGGAGCGTCGCTCGCTCGAAGCCCTCACCGGGCGAAGGGCGGCTCACGTTGCCTTCCGCGTCGAGCACCACCTCGCCGTCCGCCTCCATCACGCCGAGCGTTTCCGCGAAGATGGTCTCGAACGTCGCGTCGGCGCGGAACTGGAGCTCGTACTTGAAGAGGCGCGAGAGGGCCTGCACGCGATCGGCGAGCAGCGACGTGGCGATGGCGGCGTCGCCTGCGCGCGCCGACGCGATGAGCGGCGTCGCGATCATCGCGCGCGACACGAAGAAGTGGACGACGAGGTTCTTCGCGATGTCGAGCGAGAGCCGATCGGCATCGGGCACGACGTAGATCGCGTCCGGACCGGGACGCGCCGTCTTGTCGCGGTCGCGCGGTGCGCCGGGGCGATGCACCTCGAGGTGGCCGGCGCGCAGCAGCAGCTCGCAGGCCTCGCGGATCGCATTCCCGCGCAGCTCGACGCTCTCGGTGCTGGCGGTCGCCGGCGCGACCAGCGACGGCGTGAAGCGTGCTCCCTCGGCGTGGAGGACGCGCGCGAGGCGCTCGCATGCGTCGACGAGCTCGACGTGCGGGAGGCCGCGCTTGCCGTGCGTGAGGAGCGCGCTCGCGACGAGCGCGCTCGGTGTCACCGCCGTCACGCGGTTGATCTCGTTCATTGCGCGATACGCCAGCCGCGCCACGAGCGCGCGTCGGCGCGCCGGGGTGAGGGGGCGAGGGGTGTCTCCGATCTCGGCGAGGAGCCCGTCGATCGTGAGGAGCTCGCCGAACTGAACGTTGAGACGCCCGTAGCGCCCGAGCGCGCTCTCCGCCGCGCGGAAGAGGCCGCTCACGTCCTCCTTGCGCTTCTCGCCGCCGGACAGCTCGTGGACGTACGACTTCTCCTCGACGAGGCGCTCGTACCCGATCGAGATCGGAACGAACCAGACCTTGCGGCCTCCACTCTCGCCGCTCTCCGCCTGCGCGCCGAGCACGGCGTCGACGACGATCGACAAGAGCCCCAGCTTCGGCGGCAAGAGCTTGCCGGTGCGCGACCGACCGCCTTCGAGGAAGAACTCGAGCGGCCATCCGTCCTTCAGGAGTCGACGCATGTATGCGTCGACGACCGCGCCGTACAGGCGATCGCCGCGGAAGCTCCGACGAATGAAGAACGCACCTGCGCGGCGCAGGACGGGCCCGAGCGGGAAGAACGACAGGTTGTCGCCCGCGGCGACGAGCGGGATCGGCATGTTCGCGCGGTGGAAGATGCGCGACAGAATGATGTAGTCGATGTGCGATTTGTGGCTCGGGAGGAGGACGATCGTCCCGTCCTTGGCGGCCTGCCGCACGCGCTCGAGCCCCGGATCGTCGATCTCGAAGCCCGAGTACATCCGCGCGACGGTCTGGTCGATCAGCGCATCGAGAGCGCGCACCGCGTTCGGGTCGACCTCGGCCTCGAGCTCCCGGAGCATCGAGAGCGCGCGATAGCCGAGCACGCGCTGCTCCGCGGAGCCCTCGCCGGCCATGTCGCGGATCACCCGCTGGAGCCGCGGGCTGCGGAGCACCTGATCGCGCAGGCGGTCCGACGGTTTGCGCGCGGGTCCAAGCACACTGCGACGCTCGCGTTCGAGCCGCCGCAAGAGCGCATAGGTGAGCCGACGCACGAGGACGTCGTCCGGGGGCGTGACGCCGCTGTCCTTCTCCGTCTCGTGGGCGATGAACGCCTGCACGTCGAGCGGGTCGCCGGCGCGCAAGGTGACGTGCCGCCAGTTCGCGAGGAACTGCACGACCGTTCGGATCTTGCCCGGCCATTCGCGCGGACCGAACAGCGCGTCGACGGCGTTGTGCTTCTGCTCGTCCGGGCTGCGCGTCCAAACGAAGACCTGCGGCACGAGCAGGATGGGCGTGCTCCGCGCGCGCTGGGCCTCGAGCACCGCACGGAGGTAAGCGTCGCCCTCGGTCTTGCCTCGCGTGGGCAGGGCCCGCGCCACGCCGCCTCGATCGCGCGGTCGCGCCACGACCGGCGGGTCGAGCAACGTCGGAGGCCGCTTGAGGAAGAGCGCCGCCGAATGGCCGCCGTCGATGGCCTGCCGCAACCGCCCGACGTCGTCCTCCTCGCGGCGGGGACGCAGCGCGGAGAGCCAGCCGCGCCCGAGCGGCTCGAGGAGCCAGAGACCGAGGTCGTTCGCGAAGCGCACCTGCGGGAGGCGCAGGCTCTTCGTCAGATAGTCGAGCGCGAGGAAATCGACGAACGACAGGTTGCGGAGCACGTAGACGACCGTGCCGCGCGAGTCCGCTTCACGGACGCGGCCTGCCCACGCCTGGTCGACCTCGATGTTCTCGAAGAACCTCTGGTAGACCCACGCGAGGGCGGGGTTCGGCGCGTACGTTTCCGGCGCGTCCTTCATCGGCGCGCTCGCGGTTCAGCCGCCGAAGGCCTTCTGCACCATCGCGACGATCTTCTTCGCGGAGTCGGTGGTGAGGCCGTTCTTCGTCGTGTACGGCCACTGGTAGCCGACCATCGAGACCTGGTCGCAGGAGAGCGACACCAGGATGTCCGCCGGCGGCTGTCCGCCCGCGGGAGGCGTTCCGACCGGTGCGCCGGGAGGGGCGCCGTAGCCGATCTGGAAGCCAAACTCGGCGAACATGCAGCTCTGCTTCGGCTGCTGGAAGTTCGACTCGTGACCGAAGAGGTCGAGGATGTCGTCGTGCTGGGTCTTGTCGGTGACGGCCATCGACCCGAGGATGCGGAAGTTGTGGAAGCGCGGCACGTCCGCGGCGGCGGCCGGCGCCGGGGTTCCGCCGGGGAGCAGGCCAGGCGGAAGGAGTCCGGGCGGCAGGAGCTGCGCACCTGCGGTGAGCCACTGCTGGATCTGCGGCGGGATGCCCGCGGCGGGGATGCCGGGCGCGGCGGCGGCGGCCGGCGGCTCGTAGTTCTGCAGG
>JANXVA010000279.1 GCA_025351875.1 Myxococcales bacterium
CTTGCCGAACATGCATGTCGTGTGTCCGGCCGATCCCGTCGAGGTGCGCCTGGCCCTTGCGGATGCGCTTCGGTTGGCGCGTCCGACGTACATCCGTCTCGGCAAGAAGGGTGAGCCGAACATCCACGCGTCCCCTCCCGACTTCCAGATCGGCCGTGGGATCACGATCCGCGACGGCAACGACGTGGCGATCCTCGGCGTGGGCAACATGGTGGCGCTCGCGCTGAGCTGCGCGCAGCACCTCGAAGGCGCAGGCGTCTCGGCGAGGGTCGTCAGCCTGCATACCGTCAAGCCGCTCGATGAAGAGCTCCTGCGCTCGCTCTTCGCCGACTGGAAGGTCGTCGTCGTCCTCGAGGAGCACGGCCGCGCCGCAGGCGCGGGTAGCGCCGTGCTCGAGTGGGGCAACGCCGCGCGCGTCGACCTCGGCAAGTTGCTCTGCGTCGGTGGGCCGGACCGCTTTCTCTCCGGCTGCGGGGATCAAGACGAAGCGCGCGTGATGCTCGGGCTCACCGCCAACGAGGTCACTTCGCAGATTCGAGACCGGCTCTCCACATGATCCGTCTCGGTCTCGATTTCGACAACACGCTCATCAGCTACGACCGGTTGTTTCGCCAGGTCGCGCTCGAGAAAGGCCTGATCCCGGAGCAGACACTGCCGCAGAAGAATGCGGTACGGGACTACTTGCGGCAGCAAAATCGAGAAGACGAGTGGACCGCGCTCCAGGGAGAGGTCTACGGCAGCCGCATTCTCGAGGCCGAGCCTTACCCGGGCATGCGGGCCGCGCTCGACGCGGTGTCTGCCAGGCAAGTTCCGATGTGCATCGTGAGCCACAAGACGCGTACACCGTACCGAGGGCCGCCGTGCGACCTGCACGGCGCGGCGCGGAGCTGGCTCACGCAGGAAGGCTTTCACGCCGCCGACGGCCTGGCGTGGTCTCCGGACCAGGTGCACTTCGAGCCGACGAAGGAAGCGAAGGTCGCGCGCATCGTCGCCCTCGGTTGCACCCACTACGTGGATGACCTGCCGGAGATTCTCGCCATGCTTCCCGACGGGGTCGCGAAGATCCTGTTCGTGGCGAACGGGGAGGTGGAGAGCCATCCCAGTTGGAGGCGGATGTCTTCATGGAGCCAGTTACCAGCGCTTCTGGAGCTTCCATGAACCAGCCCGCGATGGATCCGCTTCACGAGCTGTATCGCCGACACGGCATCGCGGGACCGATCACTACGCGCCGGATCCGCGCTGGGCGAAACAGTGAGGTGTCACACCTCACCAATGCGGGCGGGCAGTGGATCCTCAAGCGCTACTGCAAAGAGCCGAACGACCAGCGTGACCGCATGGGCGTCGAGTTCGGGTTCTTGACATTCCTCGAGGGCGCAGGTGCTCGATCCGTTCCCAAGCCGCTGGCCAAGGACGTCGCCCTCGGCTGCGCGCTGTATTCGTTCCTTCCCGGCGAGCGGCCCGCCGCGATTACGCCGGAGCTGGTGACCCAGGCCGCGAGCTTCGTCGTCTCACTCGACCAGCTTCGGGAGTCGCCGGGCGCAAAGGCGCTGCCCGCGGCCGCCGACTCATGCTCGAGCCTTCGCGAGCACCTGGCGCTCATGGCAACTCGCGTCGGCCGACTCCGCGCCGTGCGGCGCGAACCCGACACGGAAGAGGCACACGCGTTCGTTGCCGAGCGGCTCCAGCCGCTCTGTGAGCGCCTCCAACGAGGTCTCGCGCACGAGCTCGAAAACCCTCGGCTCGCCGAGCCGCTCCCTCACGAATTTCGGATCCTCTCTCCGTCCGATTTCGGATTCCACAACGCCCTGCTCCACGAGGGGCGGCTCTCCTTCGTGGACTTCGAATATGCCGGCTGGGACGACCCCGCAAAGTTGGTGTGTGACTTCATCTGCCAACCGGAGCTTCCCGTGTCCGATGTTCAGGGTCGCCAGTTCTGCGAGGAGCTGTCGTCGCAGCTTTCGCACGGAGACGCGATCGGGCAACGGGTACGGAAGCTGTTGCCTGTCCATCGACTCAAGTGGTGCTGCATCCTGCTCAACGAGCTCCGGATCGAGGACCGCCGGAGACGCCTTCATGCGACCGGGGTGGAGCCGGAAGGGCTCCTCGCGGTTCAACTCGCGAAGGCGCAAGGATACTTCGACGAACATCTCGCCCCGCTCACCTAGGAAACGTGGATGGCTTACATCGACCTATTGTCCGCAGTTCACAAGAGCACGAAGCGAGACTACCTCGCGCGCGTCAACGACCCGGATTACCCGAAGGCAAAGGCTGCCGCGCTGTCCAAGCAATGGGGCTTCG
>JANXVA010000293.1 GCA_025351875.1 Myxococcales bacterium
ATTAAGCTCGTCGAGGACAAGTCGGTCGAGGTCGCGCGCGAAGCGGCCGTCGGCCTTGGCAAGATTGCGAACGAGCAGGCGATGGGGCCGCTCCTCGGCGCCCTCGAGAAGGCCGACAAGGATTCGCGTCAGAAATTCCTCGAGGCCCTTCGGGACGGCGTCGGCGGCAAGGGCCTCGTGCTCGCGCTGCAGAGCGTCGACAAGTCGAAGCGCGACACCGAAAAATTCCAGATCAAGCTGATCTTCGACATGCTCCGCTCGCTCGAGGACCCGCGCTCCGGCGACGCGCTCGCCGCGTACATCGCGACCAATCCGCCGCCGCACTGGAAGACCGAGGCCGGCCTTCGCCTCGCCGAGATCGGCGACCTGCGCGGCGTCGCGCCGCTCGCGTGGCGCATGAAGCAGGACCCGCTCAACCTGTACAACAAGGACCTCGACCCGGACTACCGCCAGGACGACAACGAGCGCGTGGTGTCGGCGCGAATGCTCGCCGACCTCGCCGTCGTGAACCCGGAGAAGCGCGCGGAGATCCGCAGCGAGGCCTACGACGGCGTCTACTTCTGGATGACGAACAAGCCGCAGCCCCACGCCAACGCGCTCCGCTTCATGGCGGCCGCCGAGGCGAAGGACGCGCTGCCGAAGATGCGCACGTGGGCGAACCCGCCCACGCCGTTCCCGAAGGAAGGCCAGCAAGATTTTCCGCCGGTGTGGGCGACCGCGCAGAGCGCGCTCCGCTACGTCGGCTGGATGCAGGACCAGCCGTCCTGGAGCGCGCTCGAGACGCAGCTCCGTCGCAAGCCCGAGAAGGTCGACGCCACGATGGAAGCGCTCCTCCAGGGCGGCATGGCCGTCATGGGGATGACCCTCCGCGCGATCGGTGTCGGCGCCTCGCACGGCTTCGCCCAGTGGGGCGACTCCAAGGCGTACCCGGTGCTTGTAAAGTACATCGAAGACAAGAACAACAACGAGCAGTCGCGCATCGAAGCCTGCTTCTCCCTCGGCTGGGTCGCCACGGACGACCAGATGAAGGAGGTCGTGAAGAAGGTGAAGGAGTTCGACAAGCCCGACCCGAAGATCCAGCTCATTCGCGGCTGTTACCTCGAGTCGCTTGTGAGAAAGCCCATCCCCGCGGCGACGGCCGGCCTCGTCGATCTCATCAACGGCACGCTCGACCTCGAGGTGCAGCACCAGGCGGCGCGCGCCGTCGGCTTCGGCGGCATCACGCCGGCGATCACCAGCCAGCTCTTCGAGAAGCTGAAGAACAAGTCGACCCGAACCGACGCCGCGCTCGCCATCCTCCTCGGCGCCGATCAGGACTCCGTCCGCCGCATGATCGGCACGTACAACGACGACCCCACGCAGCTCGAGGAGCTCAAGGTCGTCTACAACCAGACCTTCGGGTACTGGAGCGACAAGAACTACGAGAACGGCGACGTCGCTCGCTGGATCGACAACGCTTTTGCCGCCTCGCGCGTCAAGGTCAACGACCAGCTCCAGGACTGGCCGAAGCTGATCCTCTCGCGCGCCATCCAGGGCATCGACTACGACAACGGCCCGCACTCGGTCACGCGCGTGCAGATGCGCGTTCGCCTCCTCCGTGACGCCCGTGGTGGCGACGAGAAGAAGCGCCGTCAGGCCATCCAGATCCTCAAGTTCATGGGCGAGAAGGGCGCGCTCATGGCGCTCAAGTCGGAGCAGGGCCCCGCGCAGGAGCTCGCGCGTCAGGCGTTCTTCGAGCTGATGAACCCGAAGGCGTCGACCGAGTCGCTGCCCGAGGCGAAGGACGCCAAGGGCGGCTCCGGCGGCTCGAACGTCGTCAGTCCGAGGTGATGCGTTTCGGCGGCGTTGCCGTGCTCGTCGCGCTGGTCGCGGCGTGCGGGCCTCCGCTCCCGGCGAACGCGCCGGGTTCGAACCTGCTCGCGAAGAACGTGGTCACGTCGGACGGCGTCGTCGTCACCTCCGCCTGCACGCCCACGGGCCCCGAGCTCTGCTTCAACGCCAACGACGACAACTGCAACGGCGTCATCGACGAGGGCTGCGGCGTCGGCACCGGCGTCCTGCAGTTCATGGTCGCGTGGGGCGACAACCCTGCCGACATCGACATCAGCGTCACCGACCCGAACGGCGCGAAGGTCCACAAGTCGAACCGCTCGACGCCCACCGGCCTCCAGCTCGAGAAGAACTGCCCCGAGGACGGCTGCCACGGGCAGAACATGGAGAATGTCTTCTTCGACGGCAACGAGCCGGCGCGCGGGAAGTACATCGTCGAGGTGCGGCTCGTCGACCCGCACGGCGGCGAGCTCCCCGTGCGCGCTCATCTCTCGGCGCGCGTCGGCAACCGCACGTTCGCGATGGATCTCACGCTCGCCCCGGGCGGCGCGCAGGAGAAGCAAGGCTTCACGTTCGAGCTGTGACCCAGCCTGTATCCCTGCGTAAAAGGGTGCACGCCGCATGCCTCGCGGGTCACGCTCGCGCTTCGTCACTCGTCGCGATTGACGGGCCGCATCAAGTCCCTATATGTCCGGGGTAATTTCGTTCGCGCGGCCTCCCTGGGCCCCGTGCGATCGAACCGACAGCGCCCCCGAGGAACGATGAACCCGACCGCAATGCTCCTGCTCATCGTGGCCGCCCACGTGATCTTCCTCTGGTCGATCATGCGTCGATGGCAGCTGCTCCGGATCGGGAGCTTCATCGATCGCTTCGACCGCATCCCCGAGCGCATCTCGGCCGTCCTTCGCTACGGCCTCGCGCAGGAGAAGATGGCCTACTACCAGCCGGCCGGGATCGCTCACAAGCTCATCTTCGTCGGCTTCATGGTCCTCCTCTTCCGGACGCTCGTCCTCTGGGGGCGCGGCTTCGACCCGAGCTGGAACCTCCTGGTCCTCGGCCCCACGCAGCCGCTCGGCAAGGTCTACGAGTTCGCGAAGGACATCGTCGCCGTGCTCGTCATGGCGGGCGTCTCCGTCTTTTTCTACTTTCGCGTCATCAAGCACCAGAAGCGCCTCACGCACAGCGCGGAGGCGATCCTGATCCTCGGCATCATCTTCACGATGATGGTCGCGGACATCACCTATGACGGCGCCGCGCTCGCGCTCGCGCACAAGTTCCCGGAGATCTGCCCGCCCGGCTCCGCCCTCGCGCTCGGCGACCAGTGTCGCCGCATGGGCGAGGTGGTCGCGCCGCACGCCGGCGTCGAGCACGGTGAAGGGTTCTCGTTCTTCCCGTCGCCCGCCGGCACGGCGATGGCGCTCGTGCTGAAGAAGCTCTCGCCGTCGGTGCTCACGACCGTGGCGAAGGTCGGCTTCTGGACCCACGCGACGCTCCCGCTCATCTTCCTGAACCTGCTCCCGCACTCGAAGCACTTCCACGTCATCACGGGCATACCGAACGTCTTCTTCAAGGACCTGAACCCCAAGGGGCGCCTCGCTCCGATGGGTAGCGCCGAGCAGATCATGGAGAAGGCCGGCGCGGCCTTCGAGCTCGCGGAGCCGACCAAGGCTGCCATCGGCATCGCGAAGGTCGAGCACCTCTCGTGGAAGGCCGTCCTCGACTTCTACACCTGCACCGAGTGCGGTCGCTGTTCGGACAACTGTCCCGCGCACAAGACCGGCAAGATCCTCTCGCCGAAGCACCTCACGCTCGCGCTTCGCGATCACATGTACGATCACGAGAGCGAGCTGGTCGAGCGCGAGATGGCGTGGGGCCCGGCGCTCGCGGACGGCTCTCCCGCCGCCGACGGCACCGAGACTCCGGTCGATCCCGAGCTCGTCGCCGCGCGCGCGCAGGGCACCAAGTTCCCGCCGAAGTACACGGCGATCGATCTCGTCCCCAACATCATCCACCCGGACGTCCTCTGGGCCTGCACGTCGTGCCGCGCCTGCGAGGAGCAGTGCCCGGTGCTCATCTCGTACGTCGACAAGATCATCGACATGCGGCGCAACCTCGTGATGATCAAAGGCGAGTTCCCGCACACGCTCCAGAAGCCGTTCCAGGGCATGGAGGTCAACGGTAACCCGTGGAACCTCTCGCGGCTCGATCGCTCGGCGTGGTCCGACGGCCTGAACATCCCGACGTTCGCCGAGAAGCCTGACGCGGCCGTCCTCTACTGGGTTGGCTGCGCCGCCAGCTACGACGACCGGGCGAAGAAGATCGCACGCGCGACCGCGCGCCTCATGAAGGCCGCCGGCGTCGACTTCGCCATCCTCGGCCAGGAGGAGAGCTGCACCGGTGATCCGGCGCGCCGCGCCGGCAACGAGCTGCTCTTCGCGACGCTCGCCGAAGGCAACGCCGCGGTCCTCAACACCTACAAGGACCAGGGCGGGATGAAGCAGGTCGTCACGGCCTGCCCGCACTGCTTCAACACGCTGAAGAACGAGTACCCGGACTTCGGCGCGAAGCTCGAGGTCGTCCACCACACGGATTTTCGTCTCGGCCTGCTCGCCGAGAACAAGCTCCACCCGAAGAAGGCCGTGCGCGGCCGCGTCGTCTATCACGACAGCTGTTAC
>JANXVA010000314.1 GCA_025351875.1 Myxococcales bacterium
CACCGGCGACAGCCCGTACAAACGAAACAAGGTCCATGACCGAGATCACGAACCCTGTGTCGATCCTTGTGGGCGCAGAGGGATTTGAACCCCCGACTTCAACCGTGTGAAGGTCGCACTCTACCGCTGAGTTATGCGCCCAGGTGCCGAGAGAGGATTACCCCAGCGCGATCGTGCTTTCAAGCTCGGTCAGCGATTCATGACCGGTCACTTCTTCGGCGCCGGTGCCCCTGCGTCGGGCTTGCTGGCCGAAGCGGTCGTGCTCCCGCCTCCAGCACCAAGCGACATCGCTCCGCCCTCGCAAGGGTAGCCGTCCCCGGACGCCTTGAGGCTGCCGTCCTGCTCGCGCTTGAAAAAGCGTAAGGCCGACTCGACGTCTGCGGCGGCGAGCGGGTTCGGTCCGGGACGCGTGCAGTATGCATGCGCCCAGCCGACCTTCGCGAGCCCCTCGTGGAGCTCCTTGGTCTTGGCGCTCTCGGTCGCATCGTCCTGGGCCGAGACGAGCATGATGGGAACGGCCTTCGCCGGCTTCTGCACGGGCTCGAGCGGCCCGCCCCCGGCGATGGCGTACGCCTGCGCCGGGAAGAGCCCGTGCGCAGCGATGTACGACGCGAAGAAGCCGCCGTTCGAGAAGCCGAGGACGTAGCGCTTGTGGGCGCCGCCCTCGAGGATCGCGTCGACCTGCCAGAGCACGCGATCCCACTCGGCGACGACGTTCTTGAAGGCCTGCGGGTCCTCGGTCTCCTGCGGCCAGCAGAAGTGGTCCTTCAGCTCGGCCTTCCACGCGCAGAGACCGCGCTTGCCGCGAGGCACGACGACCGCATACCCGCGGCTCACGGCGGAGCGTACGAGTCGCCACTCCTCGGGCGAGCCATGCCCGGCGTACATGCCGTGCAGGTAGACCAACACGGGGGTCTCCTTGGTGGTCGTCTCCGGCACGGCGAAGCAGGTGTCCTGCGGGCCGACCTCGAAGCCGTCCGGGCACCAGGAATCGGAGGCGCTCAGCGTCGCGACGGGCTTGCCCGGCGAGCACGACGCGGGCGAGAGCGAGAGCAGCGCTGCGAGCGGCGCGCCGAAGACACAGGCAATCCCGAGTTTCGTCCTCATCCCCGCTCGCACTCTACACGAGCTTCGCGCTCTCGGCCTCGTCGAGTCGATGGGTGGTGACGTGCAGGAGCCGGTTCCAGAGCTCCTCGCGACCTGCGCCGGTCTCCGCGCTCGTCCCCACCACCTTGACGCCGGCGGCCTTCTCGATCGCAGCGAGGCGCGGCTTCTGGTCCGACTTGGAGAGCTTGTCGAGCTTGGTCACGGCGATGAAGACCGGAAGCCCCTTACGCAGACCGAGGAACTCGACGAGGTCCGCCTCGTCCTGCTCCACCCCGCGGCGCGCGTCGACGAGCACCACGACCGCCTCGAGCGTCGGACGCTCCTGGAGATAGCCCTCGAGCAGCTTCTTCCAGTCGCGCGACTCGGTCTTCGAGACCTTCGCGTAGCCATAACCGGGCAGGTCGACGAAGACGAGCTTCGGTCCGCTGGCGACGGTGACGTCGAAGAAATTGATCTGGCGCGTGCACCCGGGTGTGCGGCTCGTGCGCGCCAGGCCCTTGCGCGCGAGCATCATGTTGAGGAGGCTCGACTTGCCGACGTTCGAGCGACCGGCAAACGCGATCTCCGGCCCGACAGGCGCGGGGATCTGCTCGCGCTTCTGCGCGCCCGCCGTGAACTCGGCCTCGCTGATGCGGACCTCCTTGGGTGCTGCTTTCGTCGGTGTCGCCATGAGATCCGGGCACCCTAGTCGCGTCGGGCCCGGCGCGCGAGCCTGCGGCGAACGGGCCCGGAAAGCTCGGCCAGCTCCCGCGAGCCCAGACCCCAGACCACCGCGAAGTAGAGGGCCCCGAAGACCAGCACGCCCGCGAGGCCCGGGAGGGCGCGCTCGACGGGTCCAGTGCCCATGCCCGAGAGGACGCGCGCGGCGCCCCAACCAGCCACCGCGGCAACCAGCGACGCGAACGCGACGCGCGCCGTCGACGAGCCGATCTCGCGGCCGCGGATCGTCCCGAGGCGCATCTTCAGCCCGATGAAGAGGAGCACCATCTGCACCGCGCTCGAGCCGGCGACGGCCATGCTCACGCCGACATGCCCGTAGGGCCCGCGGAGCCAGAGCGCGAGGACGATGAAGGCGATGAGATCGAGCGCGCTGACGATCACGGGCGTGCGCGTGTCGCCGAGCGAATGGAACGCGGGGACGAGCTGGCGCACCGCGGAGACCGTGAAGATGGCGCCGCCCTGCCAGGCGAGCGCGCGCGCCGTCTGCTGGGCGGCGAGCGCGTCGAAGTGCCCTCGCTGGAAGAGGAGGACGACCACGGGCTCGGCGAGGGCGACGAGCGCCGCGCTGCAGGGCACCGCGACGAACAGCGACAGACGCATGCCATGCGCCCAGGTGTTGGCGAGCTCCTCCTTGTCGCCCTTCGCGGCGAACGTCGCCAGCGAGGGTAGCGCCGCAGTCGAGAGCGCCATCACGAAGATGCCCTGCGGAAAATCGCAGAGGCGCGACGCCCAGAAAAAATAGCTCTGGGCTCCCTCACCGAGCTCGGAGAGGAAGCGGCGCGAGAGCGTGAGGTCGATGTAGTAGATGCCGAGGCCGAACGTCATCGGCAGGATGCGGCGGAACATCTCCCGCACGTGCGGATCGTGGAGGTCGAAGACGGGACGACTCGCGTAGCCGATGCCCCTCAGCGCGGGGAGCTGGGCGACGACCTGGAGCACGCCGCCCAGCAAGACGCCGATCGCGAGCGCGATCGACGGGTCGATCCCGCGCGCCGAGAGCGGATCGCGCAGGGCGAAGGCCGCGCCGATGAGCGCCACGTTGAAGAGCGCAGGCGCGAATGCGGCGACCGCGAACTTCCTCTTTGCGTTGAGCGCAGCCATCCCGAGGGCGGCCGTTCCCATGAAGAAGATGTACGGAAACATCAGCTGCGTGAGGTTCGACGTGCGCTCGAACTGACCCGGCGTCGCGTGTGAGCCGGGCGCGAAGAGCTCGGTGAGCGGACCGGCGAGGAAGACCCCGAGCACCGACACGAAGACGAGCGCGAGGAGGGACACGCCGCGGGCTCGCGCGAAGAACGCGCGCCCTGCCTCGTCGCCGCCCTTGGCGAGGCGCTCGCTGAGCACCGGCACGACGGCGCTCGAGACGGCGCCCTCGGCGAGGAGCTGGCGGAGCGTGTTCGGAATCGTCAGCGCGACGGCGAAGGCGTCGGTCTGCCCGCGCGTGAAGAGCGCGGCGATCGCCATGTCGCGGCCGAAGCCGAGAACGCGTGAGGCCAGGGTGCCCGCGCCGACGATGCCGGCGCGTCCGACGAGCTTCTCCCGCTCGGACTTGCCCTCTGCGGCGCGGGCCGCCGCGCCGTCTGCCTCGTCGCCCTTTCCCGTACCCAACGTTCGTCCTCGAGACTCAGGAACGCGGAAGCTCGCCGCGCTCTTCCTTGACGACGCCTGGCCGGCAGATGTCGCAATGACAGAGCGCGCGCAGGTACTTGTACGAGTAGAGGCCGCTTCCGTGTCCGTCGAACCACGTGAGCTGCAGCGCGTAGTTGCCGACGGGGTCGATCGCGTCGAGCTCCATCTGGATGTCCGACGTGGGCTTCACGAACTTGATCGTCCCCTCATGGCCCTGGCAGCCCGCGCAGGGGCAGTAGCCGCGAAGCATGTCGTGCGGGTAGACCCCCTTGTGTCCGTCCGCCCAGTCGATCTCCGTCACCTTGGCGCCGCGCGGCGAACGAATCGCCTTTGCCTTGATGCGCGGGTCCATCACTTCTTGGGAGCGTCCATCCGCGCGCGGAGGTCGTCGAGCGGCCCCACTCCGACCGTCGCGCCGACCGCGGAGATCGCCTTGGCGCCGAGCTGATGGCCGACCTCCATCGCGCGCGACCAGAGCTTCGGGTCCTTCCACTCCGCCGAGCTCGGCTTGGCGCCCGCGCGGACGAGCACCGCGACGAGCCCGGCCATGAAGGCGTCGCCGGCGCCGGTCGCGTCGATGCAGCGGACGCGCTTCGTCGGAAACGTCACCTGACCATGGGGACCGACACACGCGGCGCCGTTCTCGCCGCGCGTCAGAACCCACGTGACGCCCTTGGCGTTCTCCTCGAGCCACGTCATGCCGCGCTTGCCGGCGAGCGCGCCGAGATCCTTCTCGGAGCCCTTCACGACGGCAGCGCGAGAAGCGAGCTCCGCGGTGGCGGCCTTCATCGATTCGGCGTCGTCCCAGAGGTGGGCGCGCATGTTGAGGTCGACGACGAGCGTGCCCTTGGCCTTCTCGAGAGCGCTGAGGAACTTGAGCGTGGCGGGGCGCAGCGACGGCAGCATGCTGGTCGAGCACACGACCGCGTACTTGACCTTCGCCATGCCAGCGGTGACGAGCGACTCGTCGAACGAGAGGTCGGCGTTGCCCTTCCGGTACGGCACGAACGTCGGCTCGCCGGTCGCGTCGCGCGCGACGAACGTGATCCCGGTGCGAACGCCCTTGATTCGCGCGACGCCGGCGACGTCGACGCCGTCGGCTGCGAGCTGCGCCTTCAGCGCGTCGCCCATCTTGTCGTCGCCGACGCCGCCGATCGCAGAGACCTGCACGCCCAGGCGCGAGAGGATCGTGGCGACGTTGGCGGACGCGCCGCCGAGCTCACGGCGGTACGTGCGACCCGCGCCCTCCTTGTCGGGCTTGGCATCGCCCTCGAAGAAGTCCCAGAGAAGCTCCCCGAAACAGGCGACGTCGCTCGGCGTGGTCACGATGACCGTGAGCGTACCTTTCACTTCGCGGAATGCGGATCGAAATCCGCGTGCGCGCTCATCGCGTCCTCGATGATCGCGATCAGCTCGTTCGCCTGGGCCGGCGTCATGACGAGCCCTGGCTCGCGTGCCTGCGCGCGAAGCGCGAGAGTACGAAGCGAGGCGCGGATCGTTCGCCGCGCGCCGCCGCAGGTCATACAGACGAGGCCGCCACCGGCGGCGTCGAGAAAGGCCGGGCGCCCCTCGGGGCACGCCTTTCCGCAGCGGACACACCGCTCGAGGTCGATCGCGTAGCCGACGTCCGCGAGGAGACCGAGGCCGAAGACGGCGAGGTGCTGGAGCGGCGGGAAATGCGCGTCCAGCACGTCGAGGAGCGCGCGGAGCGACTCCCACGCCGAGCGCTCGGGCGTGCGAGCGGGGCAGAGGTGTCGTACCCAGCGCAGCGCGCGGCCGGCCGCATCCATGAGGTCGAGGTCGGTGACGATCCCCTCGCGCGCACGGACGATGCGCGCCTCCTTGAGGACACAGAGCTCCTTCCCTTTGTCGTCGAGGGACACGAAGAGCTCGTGGATCGGCTCGAGCGCGCCGCCGAAACGCTTCGTCGAGCGGCGCGCTCCGCGGACGGCGGCGGAGACCTTGCCGTCCGTCTCGGTGAAGAAGGTCACGATGAGGTCCGCCTCGCCGTAGGCGACGCTGCGCACGAGCAGCGCTGCCGACTCGATGCGCTTCACCCAGCAGTCGCCGCGGTCAGGGCGGTCACCGCGGTCACCCCCGCAGGCTCTCGCTCGCGCTGCTGGGCGTGAGCTGCGAGAGCTCGGGCGGCATGTCCCGGCCGCGTGGCTTGAGGACGATGGAGAGCGCGAGCGTGAACAGGATGAGCAGGAGGACGAGCGCGATCGCCACGCCGAACCTGCGGCTCTGGCCCTCGCGCGCGGCGTGGACCGGGGACGCCACGGGAAGCGGGTTCACGTCGGCGGCGCCGATGCGGCGGCTCGCGGCGTAGCGCGCGACGACGTCATCGGGGACGAGGCCGACGGTCTGCGCGTACGACTTCAGGAAGCCCTTCACGAAGACCTCTCCGGGAAGGTCGTCGAAGTGGTCTTGCTCGATAGCCTCGAGGGTGGAGAGCGGGATGCGCGTCACGCGGGACACCTCGGCGAGGCTCATGCGCCGGGTCTCGCGGTGGTGCCGCAGGGTCGTTCCGACCGTCTCGATGATCACGTCATCCTCGTCATGGGGCGTGCGGTCCTGAAAGAGCTCATGGGTTGGGCGAGCTCACGTGGGAGGTCGCGGGTGAGCTCGCCGGGGAGCTCGCAGCAGGGGGAGCGGGGGCGGCGGGCGGAGCCGGCGGCGCCACACCGACCGTCTGGATGCAGAGCTTTCCGGTCGGCGTCTCGGCGGAGATGTCCCGGCATTTCTCGCAGTCCTTCTTCCACTCGGGGTTGCCGAGTTGCTTGCGGACCCGACAGCGGCCCCACCAGGCGTCCTGGAGGTTCTCGCAGGCGGGATCGGCCGTGACGGCGTTCGTGAAGCTCGCCTCGGCGGACGCGAGGTCCTTTTTCTTCTCGTAGCAAAGGCCCAGGCGATGATGGCCGACGCAGAACCGCGGTTCGGCGACGGCGTTCTTCAACGAGGCGATCGCGGCGTCGACCTGGCCGTCGCAGAGCTGGGCGTCGCCCAGGTTGCCCCACGCGAAGTACGGGTGGACGTAGGCCGGGTCCTTCGTGAGCGGCTCGAGGATCTGGATGGCCTCTTTGCAGCGCTTCTCGTTCACGAGGGTCTGGCCGAGGAGGTTCTTCGCGTCGCGGAACTCGGGGTTCGCCTTGAGGGCGGCGCGCGCATAGCGCTCCACCTCGGCCAGGCGGCAGTCCGGCGCTCCGACGCCACGGTTCGTCGAGCAGAACGAGAGGCTGATCACGGCGCCGAAGTACTGCGCCTTGTCATTGTCCTCGTTCAGGGCGAGCGCCTTGCTCGTGTGGTCGAGGGCCGCGCGGACATTGCCCTTCTCGAAGAGGTCGACGGCGAGCTGGTACTCGGCCTCGCTCTGGCGCTCGGTGCTCTGCGCGTTGGGGCTCTGGCTACCCTTCCCCGTGCAACCCGCGACCACGAGGAGACAGACCACGCTTGCGGCGAGGAAGCGGCGCAGCCGCGAAGGCGTGGCGCTTCCGCACGACGCCGTGGGGCGCGGGGGGGGTACTGCATCGCGGAACTGGGGCGAGCGCGACCGCATGGATTTCGGGAGCCCCGGACTTATGCTGCCTGGTCTGCGCCGTCAACCCTGAACGGTCATCGCCCAAGTGTACGCTAACACTGGGTTTTTTTCGCGAACCAGAGCCTGTCGGGCGCGCCCGTGTGACGCAACGCGTCGTATTCAGCGCTCGCCGCGCAGCTCTTCTTTGGAGCCGAGCAGGCCATAGAGACGCCGGAGGGCCTTGAGGTCGGGGATCTCGACGCGCTCGCCGACGATACGGAGGTACTGCTGATCACGGAGGCGCTGAACCGCGCGCTTGACCGTCTCGACATCCAGGCCGACGCGGCTCGACAGCTCGACAGGCGAGACGCTCAGGTCGGCTGGCCCCGAGCTGGCGCGCGCCATCTTGAGGAGCGCGCTGATCACCTTGGACTGGGTGTCCTTGAGCATGAGGACCTCGATCTGGTCCTCGGCGTCACGCAAGCGTCGGACGAGCTGGGTCAGGATGCGCTCGGAGAGCGAAGGGATGCGCTCGACGATCTCGCGGAGCGCGCTCCGGTCGAGGACGAGGGCGACGCCTTCGCTGAGGGCCACGGCGGTCGACGTCCGAACGACGCCGGCGAGGAGCGCCCCCTCGCCGAACAGGTCCCCGGCGCGGAGCACGGAGAGGCTGCGCTCGACCATGCGGACACGCTTCAGGAGGCGGATGCGACCGCTCTGGAGGAGGTACGCGGCGGAGGCGGGGTCTCCCTCGCGAAAGAGGACCTCGCCCTGAGCAAAGGGCCGACCGTACTGCTCCAGCAGGGCCCGCGACCTCGGCTCGTTCGGATCGTCGATGTCGGCGAGGGTATCGCGGCCGCGCAAGGGCTCTTCGTTCGCGCGGGGATCCTGCGTCACAGGAGGACGATAGAGCATCCTTCCGGGGGTCTCAAACTTTGGCGGCGGCGCCACAGCCGTGGTCGAATGCCGGCGTGAGAACGGCCTGCGAGCAGCGCACGACGAAGGAAACGAAGGTCGACGTGTCGGTGGCGCTCGACGGGAGCGGGACGGCCGACGTCGTGACGCCGATTCCGTTCCTGACGCACATGCTCGAGCAGATCGCGAAGCACGGTCTCGTCGACCTCACGATCCGCGTGGAGGGCGACGTCGAGATCGACGGGCACCACACCACGGAGGACGTAGCGTTCACCCTGGGCAAGGCGGTTGCGGCAGCGCTGGGTGACAAGGCGGGCATCGCGCGTTACGGGTCGGCGACGCTGCCCATGGATGAGGCGCGAGCAACCTGCGCGATCGATCTGTCCGGGCGTCAGTTCTTCGTGTGGGAAGTGGCGATGCCGAAGGCGAAGCTCGGCACGTGGGACACGGAGCTCGCCGAGATCTTCTTCGAAGGCTTCGCGCGCGGGTGCGCGTGCAATCTGCATGTGGTGCTCCATGCTGGAACGAACCTGCACCACATGACCGAGATCTGCTTCAAGGCGCTGGCGCGGTCGCTACGCGCGGCCATGGCCATCGATCCGAGGGCGGTGGGGATCCCTTCGACGAAGGGATCCTTGTAGCCCCCCTACTGCTTCGTCGCCGCGATGACGACGTGCGGGTACGGCAGCACGTCGGGCACGCGCACCATGCGGACATGGAAGCCGAGCGACGTCAGCATCTCGCCCCATTCGCGGTGATGCCGGTACGCGAGCGGCTCGTTCCAGCCGACCATCGCCCGGTCCATCAGCTCGGTGAACTTGAGCCCGAGGTGCGGCTCCGTGGTGATGTCCTTCACGACGAGCACACCGCGCGGCGCGAGCACGTCACGTAGCCGCTCGAGCATCGGCAGCTGGTCGGCCCGGGGGATGTGGTGCATCACGTCGAGCACGTAGGCGCCCGCGAAGCCGCCTCCGAGCGACACGTCCCGCGCATCGCCGGCGATGAACTCGTTCTCGAGGCCGAGGCTGCTCGAGACGCGCTGAGCCATCGCGATGCGGCGAGCGTCCGGGTCGACGCCCACGATGCGCCGCGCCGGCTGCGTCTGCCCGAAGTAGGCCGCGAAGAGCCCGAAGCCGCACCCGATGTCGAGGATGCGCCCCTCGTCCGGCAGCAGGAGGTCCATGACGCTGAGGAGCTTCGGACGAAGAATCGAGAACCGAACGTTCGCGTAGAGGCGCTCGACGGGCGGCAGCGCCCGCGCGATCTTGCCGATCGCCTCCCGGCCGTACACCTCGGGCGCATGAAACGAACGGGGCTCGCCCATGCCTCGCGAGATCGCGCGCATGAAACGAGTCGAGACGGGCTCTCGATCTCGGCGGTCGTTCTCGGCAGGGCGCACGGAGGAAGCCATCCGGGGGCCCTTACCACGACAGCACGCCAGCCCCTACGCCGGCGGCGACGGGGGCTCGAGAGCAGCGGGGGAAACCGCGACCGGCGGCGGTGGCTCACTCTGCGAACCGCCCACCGACGTGATCCCCTCCTCCGCCTTCTTGTCCCAGATCGTCATGAGGAACGTCGCGAGCATCGAGAGGAACTTGAGCGCGAGCTCGTAGTCGTCCTCGAAGAGATCGATGAGACCTTCCCGCGTGCCGCGAAGTGCGACGACGGGCTCGCGCGTCGTCAGCTCGTTCCACCGCGGTATCCCGACCAGCGACTCCGCGCCGCCGACCACGTAGCCAGGGCCGATCTCCTGGACGTATTTGCCGTCGCCCCAGCGCAGATCGAGCATCCCCTTGACGATGAAGTAGGAGTGCTCCGCCTGCCCCCCTGGACGCCACAGCACGTGGCCCGCGGGAAGACGCAGCTCGACCAGCTTGCGCGCGAGCGTCGAGAGAGAATTGACGTTCGCCGTCGTGAAGGCGTTCATCCGCCGCAACAGGAAGATGCGCTCGACGATGCCGAGCTCGCTCTCGCCGATCAGCTTGTCGAACGCCCCC
>JANXVA010000450.1 GCA_025351875.1 Myxococcales bacterium
GGGAGCCGCTGCGTCGACGTGAACGTCGACCCGGACAACTGCGGGGCATGCGGGACCGGCTGTCCCGGAGCCGGCGGCGACTCGGAGAACGGCACCCCGACGTGCACTGGCGGCCGCTGCGGCTACCTCTGCTACGTGGGCTTCGCCGACTGCGACGGGCGCATCAACAACGGCTGCGAGGTCAAGATCGGCAACGACCCGCGCAACTGCGGCGGCTGCGGGACGAAGTGCGACGCCGCGCGCGGCCAGCCGTGCGTCAACGGACAGTGCCTCACCAAGCCTTGCCAGGACGGACCGGGGACATTTTGAAAGCTCGCTCGTTCGCAGGGTCGCTGGTCGTCCTCGGTGCCTTCGCCGCGATGCCGCTCGTGCATTGCGCGAACTCCGAGGGCACCGCGAACGTCGACCTCGACGCCGCAGCTCCGCCGCCCGACGCCGCCGTCCCGGAGGCCGGAGGCTTCAACGTCAGCACGGGCCCGCTCGCGCCGGACGACGTCGAGTGCGCCGAGACGACGAAGCAGATCTACGTCCTCGCGACGGACAAATCGCTCTATCGCTTCTACCCCGACAAGCTGCAGTTCGTGCGGGTCGGACAGGTCGCGTGCCCGACCGTCGCGGGCACGTTCTCGATGGCGATCGACCGGCACGGCACGGCGTGGGTCGAGTACACCGACGGACGTCTGTTCGCCGTCGACACGACCACCGCGACCTGCAAGCCCACGCCGTTCCGCTTCGGCCAGGTGGGCTTCGAGACCTTCGGCATGGGCTACTCGCTGAACGGTGACTCCACGAACGGCGAGACGCTGTACGTGGCGGGCGTCGGGCTCGCGTCGCTCGACACGAAGACGTTCGACCTCAAGTTCCTCGGCTCGCTCACGTACGGCCGGACCGAGCTCACGGGCCTCGACAAGCAGCTGTTCGCGTTCAGCGTCGAGTCGGGCGTGATCGCGGGCCTGAACAAGACGACCGGCGAGACGAACGTGACGTATCGAACGAGCGCGGTGAACGAGCGCGCCGCCTTCGCGTTCGCGCAGTGGGGCGGCGACTTCTGGGTGTTCACAGGCAACGATCGCTCGATCGTCACGCAGTACTCACCGACGGACGACAAGTCGACGGTCGTGGTTCAGAACACGGGCATGCTGATCGTCGGCGCAGGTTCCTCCACCTGCGCCCCCACGACCAAAGCCCCGCGTTAGCGCTACGCTAGGGGGCGATGTTCGATTACCCCGAACCCACGATCTACGCCGCGCCGGTGTTCATCGCGACTGTCGTGCTCGAGTCGGTCGTGGTTGGCGCGTGGAAGAAGCGCGGCCGCGACGTCATCGGGTACGCATCGAAGGACACGTGGGCGAGCCTGGGGATGGGCATCGGCTCACTCGTCACGGTGACCGCGATCAACGCGGGCGTGTTCGCGCTCGCGACGTGGCTCTGGTCGCATCGCGTGACCGACCTCGGGCGCGGCGCGCTCGGCTGGGGCGTGGCGATGCTCGGCTGGGACTTCGCCTACTACTGGCACCACCGCGTGGAGCACGAGTGTCGCTTCCTCTGGGCGAGCCACGTGAACCATCACTCGAGCCAGCACTACAACCTGTCGACGGCGCTGCGCCAGCCGTGGACGCCGTGGACCTCGCTCCTCTTCTTCCCGCCGCTCGCGCTCCTCGGCGTGGCGCCGTGGATGGTGATGGTCGCGGGCGGAATCAACCTGATTTACCAGTACTGGGTCCATACCGAGCTCATCGGCAAGCTCCCGCGCTGGTTCGAGGCGATCTTCAACACGCCGTCGCATCACCGCGTGCACCACGGCTCGAACCCGGAGTACCTCGACAAGAACTACGCGGGGATCCTCATCGTGTGGGATCGCCTCTTCCGCACCTTCGAGCCGGAACGCGCGCGCGTGGTCTACGGGCTCACGAAGAACATCACGAGCTTCAACCCGTTCGTCATCGCGTTCCACGAGTACGTCGCGATCGCTCGCGACGTGCTCGCGGCGCGCCGCTGGCGCGATCGCATCGGGCTCATGTGGCACGGCCCCGGCTGGCGTTACCCGGATCGAACGCCGTGGCCTTGACCGAGCCCATGACGGTGACCTGACCGACGTAGAGGCCGTCGCTCTCGAGCTTCTTCGGGAGGAGGCCGACGAGCTTGTCCTTCGCCGGGTTCGCGACGGAGAGGCCCATCGCGCCGTACTGCACGCCCATCGCGTCGATGTTCGGGTCGATGGGGCCGAGCAGATCGCACCGCCCTGCGACAGCGATCGCCAGGCGCGGTAGGCTTGCGGGCGGCGATGGAGAAACGCGCGCGCACCTTCGCCCTCGCCGGGCTCCTCCTCGCGACCGTCGCGGGTGCGGGCGTGGCGCTCTCGGCGCTCGAGCACGGGTGGCTCTCGAAGACCTCGCCGCCGGACCTCGCGGCGGCGTCGTCTGCGCGAGCGGCGCGTGAACGTGCGCTCGCGGCGCTCCCGCCGGGCCGCGTGCTCGGCGCCCCCGCCAGCACCGCCCCCGACGAGGTCACGCGCCGCACGCTCACCAAGGCCGAGACCGCGGCTGACGTTCCTGGCGCGAGCGAAGGCCTCGTCACCACGCTCACCGTCACGACGGCTCCGTTCGACATCAAGCGGCGCTACCGCTCGATGGAGGGCCCGTACGCCGACATCAAGGTGCGCGTCGATGGAATCGCGAGCGCCGACGCGGGCGCCGGCCAGCGCGAGCTCCTGTGGTGGAAGGGCGCGAAGATCGAGCTCCTCGACGTCGACGACAAGCCGCTCGGGCAGGAGTTCATGTGCCACCTGAACATCGACGTGAGCCCGGATTTCCGGCGCAGCACGATGGGCGCCGAGCCGAGCTCGAGCCGCCTGCTCACGCTCACGCAGGGCGAGCTCTCCTTCGCGCTCCCGAAGGCGCTCGGACTGCCCGTCGCCTCCGACGAGACGTGGGCGGTGATGTTCCAGGTGCTCAACCACAACCGCGACGGCGAGTTCCGCGTGAAGCAGCGGCTCACGATGTACTTCGTGCGCGACGTGGATCTCTTCATGCCGATCGAGGCCGCGAGCTGGCAAGCGACGTCGATCTGGGTCCCTGTCGACAAGTCGAGCCCCGACGCGCTCGCGTTCGACAAGTCGACCTGCGATTGCTGCCTGCCGCTCACGCGCGGCCTGGAGGCGACGAACAACGTCCTCGTCGGTCGCAGCGTCGACCGCGCGGGCCGCGTGATCGTCGGTCACTGGACGGTGCCGCCCGGGAAGAGCACGTGGGCGTACCCGCCTCGCCTCGGCAAGGGCTTCCCCCGCAAGGATCAGAAGCTCCACGCCACGTGGACGCACCTCCATCCGTTCGCGACGGAGGTGCGGCTCTCGGCACACAAGCCTGGCTGCGCGCCGGCCGTCGTCGCGCGGAGCTCGATCGAGAGCCTGCGCGACGGGCGCGTCGGCCTCGTGAAGGTCAAGTCGCTCGCGAGCGAGCAGGGCGTGGCGCTCCCCGACGACGCGACGTACGAGCTCGCCGTCGACTACGACAACACGAGCGGCCGACCGCAGGACTCGATGACGTCGCTCGGCATGTTCGTGAACGACGACACGTGGAAGCGCCCCGACTGGGCGGCCCGCGCGCAGAACACGAGCGGGATGGACGGCTCGTGCGGCGTCGGGCCGTGACCAAACTCGTCTACGAGGGCTATCATCGGAGGTCGATGGCGTTCGTGACGAAGAGGAGCGGGTTCGCGCTCGCCGCGTTGGCGGCGGCTCTCGGCCTGGCGACGCTGGGCGCATGCGCGAAGGACAGCGAAGGCGGAGCCGCGGCCGTCGATGCAGGCCCCGATCGCGCCACCGCCCTTCCCGAGCTCGTGCCGGACGCCAATTGGCCGCCGGAGGCCTCGGTGATCGTCGATGCCGCCGTCGACGCCGATGCCGACGCCGACGCCGCGCCCTTCGACGCGGGGCCATGCAACGTGCGCATCGACGCCATCCCCCTCGTGGACAGTCCGCACGTGGCGGACGGAACACCGGTCGTCTACAGCTCGAACCCGCCCTCGAGCGGCCCGCACTACAACTCGTGGGCGAACTTCCAGGAGTTCAACCACGCCGTCGACGACGGCAACCTGGTGCACAGCCTCGAGCACGGCGCGGTGCTGCTCCTCTACTCATGTCAGGGTGTCGCGTGCGATGCGATCGTCCCTGCGCTGCGCACGGTGCGCAACGGCATCGCGGATGATCCGCTCTGCGATCCGGCGATCCGCACGCGCGTCATCCTCGCGCCACGCGCCGCGAACGACGTGCCCGTCGCTGCTTCGGCGTGGGGCTACATCTACCGTGCAGACTGCGTCGACCCGGTCTCGCTGACGGCCTTCATCAACGACCACTACGCGAAGGGCCCCGAGAACTTCTGCGCGGGCGGTCAGATCTTCTGACCGCGCCCGTCGAACCAGCGAGTTGCACTCGTCAAGGCCGTCCGAACGTCCAAACTCTTGGACTCCGCCGGGTGGGACATTTCGGCTTTACCCCCAGGGGTAATCCCACCTCGTCGAAGATCGAAGGAACCGGGATGTCGAGCCTGCGGTACGTCGTTTTCGTCTCCATGCATCATGCACGCTTATTCGTACGCGCTCGTAGGCTCGCTCGTCACACGCCCGTACAAATGCGAATCGTCTCCGTATCTCCTCGTTGACCTCGTGCTCGTGGTGGCGAAGGCTGAGGCCTTCGATCGCGCCTGGCCAGAGCAGAGCGGTGTCGCAGTCGGCCGAGGGGAAGCATGCGAAGAGCGAGGCTCGGCGTGGTGTCGTTCGCGTTTGTCGGCGTGGCCTTTGCCAGCGTCTCGGTCGGCGCGTGCGGAGCGACCGACGAGGAGTCGATCGGCAAGCAGGCGAGCGAGCTCGGTGCCGATGGCGGCGACGCGGAGAGTGGCGTCTGCCGCGAGGTGACGCTCGTGGCGACGAGGACGAGCAGCGGCGCGGTCGACGCGAGCCGGAGCCTCGCTCCGAGCATGACGTTCAGGCTCCCTCTGACGGTGAACGTCGTGGACGGGCAGCATGGGTCGCACAACATCGACTTCACGTATGTCTTGGGCGGCACGAGCGTGACGTGCAGGTACAAGGGCAGAGACGGCACGCTTCCCCTCAGCTCATGCAGCAACGGGGCGGTCGCAGCCCAGACGGTGACGGCGGACCAAGTCGCGCTCGCCGTCGAGCATGGCGGCCCGAAGCACTCCGCCGTGCAAGCGACGATCGAGCTCCACGAGTCGTGCGAGGACGCGGGAAGCGATTCGGGCGGAGGCAGCGGCGACGCCAGCGGCGACGCCAGCGCCGCCGCGGACGCCGCGGACAGCGCCCCCGACGCGCAGACCGACAGCAGCACATGCAACCCGAGCACGTGCACCACGACCAACCCCTGCCTCACAGCCACGTGCGGACCGACGGGCTGCTCCCTCGGCACGGTGTCGGACGGGACCGCGTGCACCGATCGGAATTCGTGCACGCTGGGCGACGTCTGCGTCTCCGGCACGTGCGTCGGCACGCCGGTGGCGACGATGAGCACCGAGTGCCAGGCGGTGACCTGCGATCCGCTTCTCGGGATCCGGGTCACCAACGCCCCGGATGGTCAGGCGTGCAACGATTCGTCGGCCTGCACCTCGGCCGACCAGTGCACAGGCGGGACGTGCGCGGGCACGCCGATCACGCTTCCTCCCGCGCCGAGCTGCCAGAGCGTCTCTTGCGATCCGGTCAATGGGATCGTCTTCCGTCCGCTGCCTCTCGGCTCCGTGTGCGACGACGGGTCGGCATGCACCACGAACGACCAGTGCACGGCGGTCGGCTGCCAGGGCGTGGCCGTGCCGATCGACGACGACAACGTTTGCACAGTCGACCGGTGTGACGCCGCGCTCGGTGTGGTCCACACCGCGATCCCGGCCTGCGACCCTGCGCCGACGGGAGGTGACGCTCCCTTCGAGCCGCGCGCGTCGGTCATGGGTCGGCTCGTGACTCGGTCCGGCGCCGCGGTGACCGGCGCGACGTTCACCGTGCGCGAGGCGCCTTCGCCCGAGGGATCGGGCCTCGCTCGCGGCGACGTGAGCGCGTCGGTCGGCGGCGATGGGTCCTTTCGGCTGCGCCTCACCTCGTTCCCCGACGTGACCACGGATCGGACGCCTCCGGTCCACGTGATTCTCCGCGTCGACGCGCCTGGCGTCCTCCCGATCTTCCGCGACGCGTGGCTGCGAACCGGGAACGCGGTTGACCTCGGCACGATCAAGATGATCCCGCGCGACGTTGCATCGACTCCCATCGGCCCGGCCGGCGGCACGGCGAGCGACTCGGGGAACACGATTCAGGTGATCGTTCCGCCGGGCGCGTTGAGCTCGACGATCAACGTCGTCATCACTCCGCTCAATGCGCGCGACGAGTTCCCCGCTCCGCTCAGCCGGGGAACCGCGACGATGTACGGCGTCGAGCTCGAGCCGAGCGGAACGACCTTCGCGGTGCCGGTGACCGTGCGCTTCGCCAACACGAAGAACATCCCGACGACCACGACGATCCCGACCGGGTACTACGACACGGACTTCGGGCGCTGGGAGCACCTGGCGCTGTCGACCTGGGACGGCTCGAGATTCTCGTTCACGACGACGCACTTCACGGAGGTCGACGGCAACGATCCGCTGCCAGGTGCGCCTGGCGTCGGCGCGGGAGCTGGACCGGATGACGGAGAGTGCAAAGGATGCGGCTGCGCGCCTGGCGCTCCTCCTCCCCCTCCGCCCGGCGGCGCGCCTCCCGGCGCGAGCGCGGGCGGCGGCCCGCTGGACGACGTCGGAAGCCGCGCAACCGTCAACGGCGGCTCGTTGAGCCAGCGGTTCCGCCTCCCGACCTACCGCGTGCGCAGCGAGGACTTCGGGATCTCGCTCGGCTACGACAGCGGGCTCGCAGGCGGCCGTTCGCTCGGTGCGGCGCCTTCGGACTACCAGGCGTCTCCGCACAGCTCGCACGCGGTCTCGGTCCGGGGCCTCCGCGTGAACGCGCTCACCGTGCCGAGCGGGTTCGGCGGCGCGACGGCGCGTCAGCCGGGCCTCTGCGCGCCTCAGGCGGTCTCGTCCCTCGGGCAAGCGACCCCCATCCCGCTCCGCGCGGACTTCGCGTGGGCTGGCTCGACGACGAGCCAATCCTTCTCGATGGGTGCAAACTACACGCAGGCGGACTTCGGCGGGTTCATCAACCTGCCGGTCCAGGGCGGGCAGGTCGCGGGCTCGGGGCTCTACTCCACCCACGTCGTCGTGACCGCGCAGACTCCGGGCGCGTGCGTCGGCTCGGGAGGCACCTTCGGCGTCACGAACGAGTCGACGCCGACGATGCAGCTCCCGCTGGAATCGGGCCCACTCGCCACGTTCGACTACCACGAGCTCGTCCACCATCGCCTGAGCTCTCCTTATGGAACGGGCTGGACGATCCAGGAGCTCGAGCGCGTCTACCGCGCGGGCGACACGGCGTTCGTGGTGAAGGGCGACGGCACGAACGAGAAGTTCCGGCCGCGCGCCTATCCGCATTACCTCACGCAGCCCTCCACGGCGTATGCGCTCACGCGCGACGCCATCACGGGCGAGGTCTTCCTCGTCCGCGACGCGGGCGACGTTCAGCGCGTCGACGCGGCGACAGGAGCCACCACGACGATCTTGTCGGGCCTTCCCTTCTCCGCGGGCGTGCGTGGCGCGGCGGTCGCGTACGTCGGCGGCGCGAGGCACTTCGCCGTCGCACTCGCGACCGGCCTCGTCGACGTGGACGCCGGCGGCGCGACGACCACGCTCGCGACCCGCCCAGCGGCCCCGCAGTTTCGCGAAGCGAAGGTCGCGGCCCGCGGAGAGCTCGTCTTCTACACCGACGCGACGAGCCACATCCTCTACCGCACGCGTCTCTCCGACCCGGCGCACACGGTCGAGGCCCTCTCGCTCGCGAGCGGCGGAGACGTGCGGCTCTTCCCGCGTTCGCCGCTCTCCGGCGTGACCTTCACCGATCCACGCGGAATGGACTTCGGCGCGGACGGCACGCTCTACGTCGCGGACGTGCAGCGCAACGAGGTCTACGCGATCGCTCCGCAGCTGAACGGGGAGGTGGGCCCGTCGAGCACGGTCGCGCCGGTGGTCGGTGACGGCACGAGCAACTTCCTCGCGCCGGTCGGCGAGCGCTATCCGGGCGTGCAGCTCGCGGTGCGCGAACCTCTCCTCGTGACGACGGCCGAGGACGGCACGCTGATGATCGTGACCGCGTACGGCGTAGCCTCGTACGACCCGCTCGCACGCCAGGCCGAGTGGCTCGCGCTCTTCGGGGGCCTCGACGAGATGGTCCTCAGCCCGACCCTGAACTGGGTGACCGCGCAAGCGCTCGGCCCCAACGCGCTGCTGGTTCGCAACAGCGGCTCGGACACGGGGCTCTTCCTCACCCGCATCGACATCGACCGCCTCTCGAGCGAGCACGAGCCGACGCGCACGCTCACCCCCGTCGCGGGCGGCCTCGAGCTGCTCGACACGACGAGCGCGACGGTCGCGACCTTCGACTCCGCGGGCCGCATCACGCAGCGCAAGCACCGCACGGGCGAGCTCATGATGGGCTTCTCCTACGCCGATGCAACGAGCGACAAGCTCGCCCGCGTCACCGATGTGGCGGGCGGCGAGACCGCGTTCGCGTACGACGGCGCGGGCAAGCTCGCGCGAATCACCGACGCGCGCGGCCGGATCACGAACGTCGCCGTGACCGACCTCGGAGACCTCGTCTCCTTCCAGCAGCCGGATCTGGAGACGTACCATTTCACGTACGCCGAGCACCGGATGACGCAGAAGCAGACGCCGTATGGCGACGTGACGAGCTACACGTTCCGCCCCAACGGCACGGTCGAGAGACTGACCAAGCCTGGCGGCCAGGCCACGACGGTGGACGCGGCGCTCGCCCACGCGCCGACCTACGACGCGACCGGAAAGCTGCTCCGCGGAGGCAGCTTCACGGACGGTCGCGGCGTCACCCACCAGGTGGAGACCAACCTCCGCGGCGACGTCGACAAGGACACCTACTTGGCCGACGGCATCACGCGCGTCGAGGAGGCGGTCTACGCGACGAGCACGTTCATCGCCGATCCCAATCCGCTGACTCCCATCTCCGACAGCGACGGCCGAGTCCTCCCTCAGGAGGGCGGCACGAGCCGCAAGAACACGCTCTTCCGCGTGAGCCACCGCACGGTCAACGGGGTCGCGACCGGGCCCGAGGTGCGCTTCTGGGACGCGCACTATCGCCCCCGCGCCGAGTTCATCCCGAGCGTGAGCGGCCTTCCTCATCACATCTGGGTCTTCGGCGCCGACGGCTGGCTGCGCGGCGACCTCATGGGCGGCTCGAACCTCGGCCAGGCGCTCGCCCGCGACGGCGCCGGCCACGTCACGCAGATGTACGACTCGAACAACCTCAACCCGGCGAACCCGCCCGTCACGGGACAATCTGCAGTCTACACCTATCGGCCGGACGGCCAGCTCGCGACGAAGACCCAGCACGGCGTCCTGACGACGTTCAGCTACGACGACGCGGGCGGCAGCCTCGACAACCTGGGCTGGCTCGACGCGGTCGGGCGGTCGATGACCTACCAGCTCGACGCCAAGGGCAACATCGCCCAGACCTTCGACGGCGTGGCGACCACGCACGCCGTCTACGACTCCCACAACCGCGTGATCGAGACGCGCGACGCGCTCGGCAACGCGACGACCTACGGCTACAACCAGACGATCTGCGGCTGCTCGCAGGACGCCCTCGTCACGAACATCCACACGCCGGATCTCCCGGCGGGGGTCGAGTGGCGAATGGCCTACGACGGCGACAGCCGCCTCGTGTCGGTCACGGACCCGCACGCCTTTACGGAGAGCTACGCGTACGAGACGACAGGCGAGCTGAAGAAGCTCACCGACAAGCTCCTGCGCGACACGAGCTGGACGCACGACCAACTGGGCCGCGTCGCCTCGATGGTGGACACGCTCGGCCGTAGTCACGGCAACCTGTACACGGTGCCGGCAAGCGGCGCGTGGACGGGCCCGACCCTGATGGCCGGGAGCGGAGACCCGACCGCGTCGAGCACGAGCCTCGCGACAGCGCTCCGCTCCGGCGACTACCAAATTGGGCAAAACGCATATCCCAACCACGGACAGCCGGCCGCGATTGCCATGTATCGCGACGCGACCTTCGCATTGGGATTCACGCGCGTCTTCGACCAGAACCGGCGCCTGACGGCGAGGGCCGACCGCTCGGCGTTCGCGAGCGACTCCGCAGCGCTCCCGGCCTTCTTCACCACGAGCCCGTTCTGGTACCAGCAGAACAACTGGAACGGCAACACGGCGCGGCCGGTCCTCGCCGGGACGCAGACCACGAACGCCAACGACAGCCTCCGAGGCTCGAGCTACCAGCAAGACATCTTCTTCGACGACACGCTCGCCGACGGCTCGGGCCTCTTCCAGAGCCTGGAGACGCTCGGCCGCGACGCGGCAGGCCGCGTGACGACCCTGAGCCGCAGCCACGACGGCGGAGCGCCCGTAACCTCTGCCTACACGTACCGCCCCGACGGCCGCGTGGCCCGCCTCGTGAACCCCGACGGCACGCACGACTTCACGTACGACTCGCGAGGGCTCATGCTTACGCAAGTGGTGAGCGGCGAAGGCACGTACACGTACGGCTATGACGTGATGGGACGTCCGAGCTCGCTTCTCTATCCGGACGGGCATGTGCGAACGCAGCTCTATGACGATCTCGGGCGCCTGACGTCGCGCTGCTACGCCTACTCGGGGCCGACGGAGCGCTGCTACACGGCGCAATATGATGCCGTCGGAAACCCGACGCGGATGGCGGATCCCGATGGGGTCGACGTGTTCGAGTATGACGCGCTGGATCGCCTGAAGAAGGTCACGCGCGAGGTCGG
>JANXVA010000332.1 GCA_025351875.1 Myxococcales bacterium
TGCGAGCGCTCGCGAAGCTCGGCTCGCTCGAGCCGCTCGCGCGCGAGGTCCACGCCTCGGTCGAGGGCGCCGACGTGTCGCTCAAGGTCCCCGCCGAGGTCGCCGTTCGCGCCGTCGAGCACGCGCAGGCGTGGCTGATGAAGACGATGGAAGGCGGCCCCTCGGCGGTCGAGGCCGGTGCACGCCGTCTCGCGATGACGCTCGGCCGGGCCCTCGAGCTCGGCTACCTTGTGCGCGAGGCGACGCGCTCGAAGAGGCACGGCGACGACGCGAAGCCGGCGGCAGCGGCGCGTCGCTTCGCGAAGAACGGCGTCGACCTCATCTCGGACGAGTCCCTCGACGCGGACGCGCGAGCGCTGCTCGGCTGAGTCAGCCCTTCGCGATCAGCAGGACGGCAAGCAGCGCGAGGCCGAGCACGGCGACCAGCACGGCCATCACGACGCCGCCCCCGGGCGGCGAGGCCGTGACCTTCTGCGCGGACGGATCGTCCTCGTCGAGCTCGGCGAGCTGGAACGAGACGCGCGCCTCGCGCGAGGCGGCGACCAGGAGGAGCGTCTCCAGGATCCCGGCCGCGAGCAGCGAGAGCACGCCGATGAGCAGTCCGACGGTGTGACGAAAGCGATTCTCGGCGCTGCGGGCGGGCAGGCCGTCGAGCGCGACCCAGCGCGGGAACCCTGCGGCCTGGCGCTGCGCGAGCCAGGGGCCGACGCTGCATGCATCATGCACGTTGATCGCGGAATCGGCGGCGAGCCCCGCGGTGCCGTCACCCACGAGGATCGCCTTCGACACTGCGGCGCCCGCCATGTGCTCCGCGCCGCGCGGCTCTCCCGAGACGACGAGCCAGTAGAGCCCGGGAACGAGCGGTGGCAGCTCGAAGCGTGCGCGAGGCGTCGGGTCGCCGGCCTCCGTCGCGACGGTCAGCGCGGCCGCGGCGACACGCCCGCGCGTATCGTCGAGCTCGGCGTAGACCACGTCGCGCGGATTGGGCGCGATGAGCACGACGGTGGCGGCCTTCTGGTCCTCGATCGTGCGCGGCGTGCTGATGAAGAAGGCGCCGGCGGCAACGGGGAGCGCACCGAACCAGCGTCCGGCGGGGTGCTTCGGCGCTGCGCCGGCGTCGGTGCCCGCGTCGGTCCTCGCCCCGGCATCAGCCTCGCTTCCCGCACCGGCGTCCGCAGTCGCGCCCGTCGAGGTCGCCCCGCCCGTGGCCACGCGGCGCGCCGTGAACCCGCTCCCCGTGACGTGCGCCTGCGCGGTCATCGCGAACTCGGCCCATCCCGAGGCGCACGGCGTCGCCTTGTCGCTCGCCGTGAGCAGGCCGGGCTCCGGTTCGGCTTCGAGGACCAGACTGCTCGCTGCCATACCGGCAGGCGTCGTCGTGCGTACCCATACCGAGGTCGGAAAGCCCGCGATGAGGCGTCCGCCCTCCACGACGACGTCGAGCCCGACGATCCCGTTGCGCACCGTCGGCCGCGCCGCCGCAGTGTTCGTCGAGCTCGTCGATCGCTCCCCGGACGGCACGGCCCACGTCGCGCGCCCTGCTGCGAGGGGGGCCTTCTCGTTCTCGAGCCGCACCTCGAGATCGAGCGGATCGCCGAAGGCGAGCCCTTCCATTTCGAAGCTGACCTCGGCGATCCCGTCGGCGTTGCTCGCGCCCTTCCAGCGAGCCTCGTGGCCCTTCGAGCGCGCGACGACCTCGATCCCCTTCATCGGGATCGTCTCCTTCACGCCGCGATCGTCGAGGAACGTGAGGAGCTGCCACGCGAGCCTCGTGTTGCCGTTCGGCGCTGGGCGTCCGAGTGGCGCGCCGAACAGGACCGCGGCGTGCACGGCCTCGCCGGCGCCGATGCGCAGGCCGATCATCAGCGTGAGGATCGCGACGATCGGCGCGCCGATCTTGAGGATGGTGCGCTTCACTCAGGAGCCCCAGCGCACGTTCGCAACGACACCTGGCTCGGCGATCACGCGCTCGCCGTCGCGAGCGCCGAGGGCTCCCGGGCGCAGGACGATCTGCACGACGCCCTCGGTGCCGCGCAGGACGTGTACGCCGTCCTCGCGCTTCTCGATGTCGACGTACGCGTCGCGCTCACCGGCGCGCACGACGCGGACGCCGTAGGCCTCGGTGTCGACGCCGCGCGTGCTGCGGAACGACACGCGCGCGGGAAACTGCGGAGCGCGTGCGTCGGCGGCGCGATCGACGACGCGGCGGACGAACTTCACGACCAGCGGCCCTTCATGCCCCATGCCGGGCACGCGGTCGAAATCCACCTTGAACGAGCGCTTCGTCATCGCCTCGTAGAGCATCACACTCTGGACGATGGGCGAGGTGCGATCGTCCTCGCCGTGGATGAGCCACGTCGGCACGTGCCTCGCGTTGTCGACGACGTCGAGCGGATTGATCCTGTGCGCGACCTCCTCGGTCGGAAGGAGGTTCCGCACGTAGGTCGACAGGTCGAACTTCGCGTCCCCGAAGTAGCTCGCGACGAACGCGAAGCGATCGGGGTGATGCCAGCCGATCGTCGTCGCGCCCTGGCCGCCCATCGAGGCTCCCCAGAGCGACACGCGCTGTCGATCGACCGCCACCTCCGCCGTGAGCACGTCGATCGCGCGCATGACCTCCTCCTCGGCGTCGGCCGTGTAGAGCGAGTTGCCGAGCCCGCTCGGCATCAGCAGCAAGACGTCCTTGGCCTGCGCCTCTTCGAGCAGCTCTCGATAGGCCGCGTACGTCCAGGGCCCGCCGTTCCACGGGTGGACGCCCACGAGCAGAGGCCCGGCTTTGTGCGGGTCGTGCCCGCGCGGCACGAACACGACGGCCTCACCGGCGGCGGGACCCTTGTGCGTGCTCGCGAACTTGAGGAGCGAGAGCCCCTCGGCCGAGCGCATCGCGGTGCCGACCCGCACGCGCTCTCCGCAGGCGATGCGCTTCTCGTAAGTGCTCACCGCGACGTCGACGCGAACGTCGTGCACCGCTTCGCCGCCGAGGTGGAGGAGGAGCGGGCCCTTGGAGCCCTTGTCGCGCACGGTCCCGTCGACCGTGACCGCTCCACGTCCGTTGCAGTGCGGGATGCGGACGTCCTCGCCGGAGACGGACATACGCAACGTGTACGTGGCGGGAGCACGGGGCTTGCCGAGCATCGTGAAGGAGACGCTCTCGCTGCTCTCGACCTTGCCCTTGGGCCCGCCCGACGTGACCACGTCGAACACGTCGATGCCTGCGCCGTCGATCGCGTCGTGAAGAAGCAGGCCTTCGGCGCGCGCACCTCGCGAGGCTGCCAGCGTGCCGAGCGCGACTGCGCCGGCGAGGAGCATGGAGCCAAAAGACCGCATCTCGTGACGCATCGGTGTCCCGAAGCGTATCCGCCCTTGTCAAACCACGTCACCTTCCCCTAGAGCGAGAGTGACGATGTCGGCCGCAGCCTCCTCAGCCCAGCGTACAGACCGGAGCTTTCTCCGGGCGCGGATGGCCTCGCTGCTCGCCGTCGTGCCGCTGGGCGTTTGGAC
>JANXVA010000363.1 GCA_025351875.1 Myxococcales bacterium
CGAAGCAGAAGCCCGTGCGCCTCACGCGCGCGCAGGTGGAGACGCTCGCGATCATCGCGTACCGCCAGCCCATCACGCGGCCGGAGGTCGATGACGTGCGCGGCGTCGACAGCGGTCCCGTGCTGAAGCTCCTGCTCGAGCGCGACCTCGTGCGCATCCTCGGCAAGCGCGACGAGCCCGGAAGGCCCCTGATTTACGGCACCACGAGCCATTTCCTCGAGTTCTTCGGGCTGAAGTCGCTGAAGGATCTACCGACGCTCCGCGAGTTCACCGAGCTGAGCGACGAGTCACGCGCCGACTTCGAGGACGAGCTCGGCGAGACGCCCGAGGACGCCGCGCAGCGCGCAGCCGAGGCCGAGGCGCGCGCGCAGGAGGGTGAGCCCGGCGGCGAAGGCATCCCCGAGCCTGCCGAAGATGGCGAGGAGCGCGACGTGGCCGAGAGCATGCGCGTGCCGATCAGCGAGCAGTCCCTCGAGGACGACGACGTCGACCCGATCGACGACGACGAGCGCGCGGCGCCGAGCCACGCCGCCGACGACGACGGCCCGACGATCACGTCCGAAGCCCCGCGCGACGACGACGAAGCGTGAGCTGAGCTCCAGGAATCGAGGGCCTCCGCGCCCGGCTCAAGGGTGGTGGGATGGGCGCACGGCTCTCACCCCCGACGACGACCTGATGTCGCACGCCGCCGATTACACGCGCGTGCACTCCGGGTAAGTTGGACGGAGAAGATCGACAAAGCACGGTTCCTCGTCCTCACGGGTGCGATCGCTGCCGGCGTCGCAGGCGCCATCGCGGGTTGCAGCAGCTCCGCAGACAAGGGCACTCCGCCCGCGGACGCCGGCGCCTCGAGCGACGCGTCCACGACCACCGACGGCAGCTCTACCGACGACGGTTCGACCACCGATGCCTGCGACGCCGCAGCGTGCCTCGACCCCGACGACGATGCGCGACCCGACGCAGGCGACCCCGTTTCCGACTGCGCCTCGCTCACCGGCTTCTGCGGGCCAGCCTGCGAGTCGATGGCGTTCGGCGTGACGCAGGTCGTCGGCAATGCGGTCGTCGCGTGCATGAAGACCAAGGCGAGCGCAGCGGGCTGCCAGAGCAGCCCCGAGGCCCCCCGCGTCGTCGGCGAATGCTCCGCCCCGATCCTCGCTCAGCTCTGCCCGGACCCGACGGCGGCGGCCTTCTGCGCGCCTCTCGTCAGCACCTGCAACGGCGTGGACGCGGGTGAACCAGACGCTGGGCTGAAGCACGCGTTCACCGAGGCGAACTGCGTCAAGTACGTCGCCGCGCTGACCGCCAACGGCCGTACCACCCTGACGAACTGCGTGAACGCCGCGGTCGATCGCCCGGCGTGCGAAGACTGAATCCGGGCGCGTTCATCTCGAACGCGGGCGCGCTAGGGCAAGTCATTCCTTCACCGGCGCGTCCTGCGCGGGATCCGCGTACGGCGCCGCGAGCTTCAGGACCTCGTCGCGGAGCTTCTTGTGGGCGACGAGCTTGCGAACGAGCTCCCAGAGCGCCGGGTCGGCGAGCACCTTCATCGGCTCTGCCCCCTTCGCCTTCTTGGGGATGCTGGCCGGCCCGCGCGAACGCAGGAGCTCCATCTTGTCGATGAACGCCTTCGTCGGAAAAAGATCGCCCTTCTCCCAGGCGAGGACGGTCGCCTGCTCGATGCCGAGCGCCTGAGCGAGCTCCTTCGCCGTACAGACCAGCTCCTTGCGCAGCGCCTTGATCTCTTCCGAAGTCACGCCTCCGACCTTCGCCGAGCCGGGCGTTCGATGCAAGCCCTGGCAAGCGCACCGGCCATTGACCCGTAGCTCGCGTCTCCGGCTTCAGCCGCGCTACTCTGGGTGCACTTGGCTTCGCGGAATCGCTTTCGACTCTTTCTCCTAACCACCACGCTCGCCTCCGGAGCCGCGTACGCGCTCGCGTGCGGCGACGGCGCAGGCTCCAGCGACGGCGGCGGGAACGACGGTGACGGCGGCTCGAGTGGTCTCTCGGACGCGGCGGTCGGACCGAGCGACGCCGCTGCCCCCGCGACCACGATGCGACTCGCCCACGTTGCAGAGGATCTCGGCCCGGTCGACTTCTGCTACCGGATGGCGAAGACGTCGTCGTTCGAGGGCCCCGTTCTCGGCGGCGGCCTCGGCGGGAACACGGCCGGCGACGCAGGCAAGGCGGACGGCGGCGACGCGAGCCCGACCGCAGACCCGCTGGACGCCGGCGACGCAAGCTCCGGGGACTCTGGCGACGCGGGCGCAGACGGCGGCGCCGCGCGCGTCGGATACGGCACGGTCTCGCGCTACCTCACGCTCTCGGCGTCGGGCCCGCTCACGATCGCGCTCGTCGCTCCCGGCTCCACCTCGTGTGCGACCCCGCTCTTCACCGCCGACGTGACGCTGGATCCGGGCAAGCTCTCCACCGTCGCGATCGTCGGACGAACCGCCGCGGACGCCGGTGACGGTGCACTCGCCCTCGTCGCCTTCATCGACGACCGCATGACGACCCCCGCAAAGGCGCGCGTGCGCATGATCAACGCAGCCCTCGGGACCGAGTCGCGCGCGCCCGCTGCTGCACTCTCGGTGCGTGCGTCGGGGTCGCAGACCGTGACCGTCGCGGAGAGCATCGAGCCGAAGAAAGCAGCTTCGCCGTCGGCGACCGTCCCCGTCGACTCCCTCGGCTATGCCACGATCGCGCCTCTGCCTGCGCCCGCGCGGCTCGCGGTCGGCGCGGCGGCGAGCCCGATGGCGAGCGATGCCTCGAGCGACTCGTGGGTCAGCCTGCCGGGTTCGCTCGATCTCCGCGGCGGCTCGCTGCACACGGGCTTCGTCCTGAGCGGCCGCGACCAGCCGCCGTTCGAAGTGCTCTGGTGCACGGACACGAGCACCACTGGCGACGCGACGACCTGCATGATCGTTCGCTGAGCGAGACCGCGCAGCGAGGCGCTCAGGTCAGGGAGTGATGGAGCCGGCGACCGTCATCTTGCCGACGCGGATCGTGGGCGCCGCCGTGGCGGTGCGGAGATCGAGGTCGGAGCCGAGCGCGTCGATGCGCTTCCAGAGCTCGTCGACGTTGAGCGAGATCGTGACCTCGTTCACCGGATAGGTGAGCTCGCCGTTCTCGATCCAGAAGCCCGCCGCGCCGCGCGAGAAGTCGCCGGTGACCGCGTTGAAGCCGAAGCCCATCATCTCGGTGACGTAGAGCCCCTGCTTCGTGCCCTTCACGATGTCGGCGTTCGAATCGGTGCCGGGCTGGAGGATGAAGTTCGACGTGCTGCACGACACGCCGGCCGAACCGCCACGCGCGGCGTTGCCGGTGCTCGCGCGCGACAGCTTTCGCGCGGAGTAGCTGTCGCAGAGGTACGTGAGGAGCTTGCCCTCCTCGACGACGACGTTCTTGCGGCTCGCGAGGCCCTCGCCGTCGTACGGACGGGAGCCGGGGGCACGCGGGATCAGCGGGTCGTCCACGATCGTCACGAGCGAGCTCGCGACGAGGGTACCCTCGCGGCCCGCGAGATAGCTCGATTTACGCCAGATCGAGCTGCCCATGATGCAGCCCGCGAGCATGCCGAGGATCGAACGCGCGGCGTCCGGGTCGAATACGACGGGGACCTCGCAGGTCGCGACCGACTTCGGGCCGAGCTTGCGGAGCGTTCGACGCGCGGCCTCCTCGCCGACCTTCTTCGGGTCCTCGAGCTCGTCGAGGAAACGCTTGGCGCTCCAGTGATAGCCGCGCCGCTTCTTGCCGCCCTCGTCCTCGGCGACGGGGACGACGCTGAGCGACTGGTACGAGCCGCGGTAAGCCCCGCGAAAACCGTTCGAGAGAACCAGTGCTACGCCGCCTGCCGTCCGGCTGAACGTCGCGCCTTCGCTGTTCGAGATCCGCGGGTCGAACTCGCGCGCAGCGCGCTCCGCGATCGTCGCGATGGAGATGGCTTGCGCGGCATCGACGCCGCCGCCCTTCGGATCGAAGAGGTCGAGGTCGGGTGCCTTCGTGGCGTCGACGAGGAGCTCCTTGTCGGCCGGTCCGGCGAAGGGATCTTCCTGCGAGAGCTCGGCGAGCTCGAGGGCGTCGGCCACGAAGCGATGGATACCGCCCTCGGTGAGATCGCTCGTCGACGTCGTCGCGACCTGCTTGCCCTTCATCACGCGAAGGCCGGCCGAGCGATGCGCGGCCTCCTCGACGAGCTCGGGCTTCTCGAGGCGGACTCGCGCCGAGAGCTCGGCACCGGACCTCAGCATGCACTCCGCGACGGTGACTCCACCCTTCGTCGCCATGGCGACGATGCGATCGCCCAGCTCGAGCAGCTCGGAAAGCTCCTTGTCGGCGCGTGACGTCATGGCGTGGAGCCTACCACACGAACGCGCAACGAAGAGCGAGGGCCCGCCGCACGCGCGGTGGTAGCAATGGAGCTCCGGAGTAGACACGTGAAGGCGCCCGACCTCGTGACACGTGCTGCGTTTGCTGCCCTCACGAGCGGTCTGGTGGCGTGCGCGGGAGCGAGCGCCGCGCCCGCAGGGCAATCGCCGAGTGCGGCGCCCGAAGCGCAAGGGCGAGGCCCCGCGTTTCGTGATCTCGTGATGACCCCTGCCGCCTGCAAGACGCCGCCGCGCTCGAGCATGTCTCGCGAGGACGCACGCGTCGATGCCGCGGCGGTCGAGCGCATCATCCGGCGCGGCTGGGCCGGCTTCGAGACGACGTCTGCCGCCGGCGCCGACTGGTCCGCAGCGTTCGCCGGTCTCGCGCTGTGGATCGCGCACGCGCCTGAACCCATCACGGTGGACGCTCTACAGGCTCGTCTCGTCCTCGCGCTCCGCGCCGCTGCCGACAACCATCTCGCGTTCTTCTGGTACACGAGCGCAGGTCACGCGCGGCGCCAGGCGGTCGGAAGACACGACAAAGCGTACACCGCAGACCTTGTCGTGGTGGACGGCGCGGTGGTCGTCCGAGGCGTCGCGCCCGAGAGCTCGCGGCTCGTCGAGTGCGATGGCCGTTTGCCGAGCACGCTGCTCGCACCGACGGTGATCACGACGGGCGACGCGCTCGTACCTGCGTCACGGCCAATTGTCCTTGCCGAGGCGCCTCCCCCACCCCTGCACTGCACCTTCGCGCTCGAGGGCGGGACTCGCCGTACGCTCGAGCTACCCATGCATCGCGTGCGCGTCGGCGGCGGCGCTCCGCGCGCAACGCCCTCTCCGGCATTCGAGCTCGCGCCCGGCCCGCTCCCCCGCGTGACGGTGCGCACGTTCTGGAGTGGCAAGGACACCGAGCTCACGGCGTTCGTCGCGAGCGGCTCCACGCTCCGCGACGCGAAGGCGATCGTCGTCGACGTGCGCGGCAACGGCGGCGGCTCCGACACGTACGCGAAGGACTGGCTCGCGCAGCTCACGAGCCAGCGACTCGTCGGCTCCGTCATCGACCGCCTCGACAGCGACGTGACCCGGCAAGGCATCGTGAACGACAACACGTGCCAGATCGCCGAAGGCCTCGACGATCCAACCGCTCTCGAGGAAGCACGCGAGCGACTCGCGTACGGCAACAAGGTGGTTGCCGAGGCGGAGGCCGCCGGAACACCGCTACGCATGTGGCGCAGCCGTAGCGCCCTGACGGACGGTCGCGCGCCGACGCCGTTCCGTGCGCCGCTCGTCACGCTGATGGACAACGATTGCGCGTCGGCGTGCGAGAGCTACGTGTCCCACGCGCGCCAGTTCGAGCGTAGCGTCGTGGTCGGCGAGAACAGCGGAGGCGTGGGCGTGTTCGGCGAGGTGCTGGTCTATCGCCTGCCGCGGAGCGGCCTCGGGATGGCCGCGGGCATGAAGCACTTCCACGATCCCGATCCGCGGCGCGCCGTCCCCGAGGGACGAGGGCATCTCCCGGACTACTGGCTCGACGGCGACGACGCGCTGCGTATCGCCGAGCGCATCGCGGAGTGTCTCGCAGGACCGGCGTGTCCTCTCCGGTAGCGACGCTCCGGATCGCATCACGCCGGAGACGTCCCGCAAGTAACCCTGTCAGAGCGTCGCGAGGAACTCGGCGATCTGAGGGAGCGGTAGCTCCTTCTGGGGGATGCCTGCACGCACCGCGGCGCCGGGCATTCCGTAGACCACCGCCGTCTCCTGCGACTCGGCGATGACCAGCCCGCCTGCGTCGCGGATCGCGCGTGCCCCTTCGACGCCGTCGTCTCCCATGCCGGTGAGGATGACGCCGACCGCCTTCGCACCGCACGCCGCGGCGACGCTCTTGAGCAGGCGATCCGCGCTCGGCACGTAGCGATCGTCGGGCCGCGGTGGGCTGATGGCGAGCTTCAGCTCGAGGCCGTTCTGCATGACCTCCATGCACTGGCGACCCGGACAGACGAAGCCGGTGAGCTTGCCGACGCGATCTCCCTCGACCGCCTCGCTCGTCCGCACGGCGCCTCGCTTGTCGAGTCGCTCGGCGAACGTACGCGTGAACTTGTCGGGCATGTGCTGCGCGACGACGATCCCCGCGGTGCTGGTGAGCGGGATCTTCGAGAAGATTTCGAGCAGCGCCGAGGGCCCGCCCGTCGAGCTCGCGATGGCGATGACATGCTTCGGCGCGATGTACGCGCTGGCCGCACGCATCGCCGTCGAGTCAGCAAACCCGTTCCGCCCGTCGACGGAGAAATTGCCGCTCACCTGACGCCGCGAGCTCGGTGCCGGCGGAGTTAGGTTCGAGCGCAGCTGCCGTACGAGCAGGACCTTCGCCAGGATCTGTTCGCGGAGGTCCGTGGCGTCCGGCGAGATCTGAGCGGTCGGTTTCGCGACGAAGTCGAGCGCGCCGAGCTCGAGCGCCTTGAAGACGTTCTCCTTCTGCGAATACGACGAGACGACGATCACGGGCGTCGGCTGGCGCGACATCAGGATGCGGAGGAAGGTGAAGCCGTCCATCCGGGGCATCTCGAGGTCGAGCGTGATCACGTCGGGCTTGAGGAGCGCCGCGAGGCGGAGCGCCTCCTCGCCGTCGGCCGCCTTTCCGACGACCTCAACCTCCGGGTAGGTCGCGAACACGTCGGCGATGTTGCGGCGGTTGTACGCCGAGTCATCCACGACAAGCAGTCGGATCGGGGGCTTCGTCACGTCTCTTGTCCGCTTCGTCCCGCCCCGGTGTTGTCCACGCTGGGTTTCCGATACACGAGATCTTCCTTCAAGTGTAACAGCTCGAAGGCCGTCGAGACATTCAAGAGCGACTCGGCATGGCCGAGCAGGAGCACACCACCCTGCACCAATCGCTCGTGAAACATGTCGATGACGCGTTTCCGGCTCGGGCCGTCGAAGTAGATCAACACGTTGCGACAAAAGATGACGTCGCAGCGCCCGACGAGGTGCGTCCGCTCCTCGTCGAGGAGGTTCATCTGCCCGAAGTGGCAGAGCGCCCGCGCGGCCGGAGAGACACCGTAGAGCTCTGCGCCGGTCGAGTCCTGCTTGCTCTGCGCGACGAACCACGCTCGCTTCGCCTCGGGCGGCGTCGTCCGGAACGAGGCCGGACCGTAGACGCCACGACGTGCAGCGGCGATGCACTTCTTCGAGAGGTCGGAGCCATAGACGCGCACCTCCCAGCCCTCGAAGAGGCCGCTCTCCAGGATGAGCATCGCGATCGTGTAGGCCTCTTCCCCTGTCGAGCACCCGGCGCTCCACACGTGGAGCCGCTTCCGCTGCTTGCCTTGCGCCGCGAGCATCGGGAGCAGCTCGTTCTTGAACGCGCGGAGCTGGTAGTCCTCACGGAAGAAGTACGTCTCGTGGGTGGTGAGGAGCTCCGCGGCCTCCTCCCACTCCTCGTGGGCGAGCGGGCTGTACTTGAGCAGCTGGTAGTAGTCGCCGTAGGAGGAGAGGCCGCGCACCGTGAGCCGGTCACGCAGTCGGCGCTCCAGCGAGAGGCGTGACTCCGGGCCGAACCAGATCCCGAGCCGCTCGCTCACGAGGTCGCGGATGAGACGGTACTCGTCCGCGCGGAGTACCGCCTCGCCGACTCCTGCCCCGAAGAGCCGCCTGGTCACGCGTGGCCCGTGCCTTCGGGCCTCGCCGAGAGAGCGGCCATGATCGCGTTGCGCACCTCGGCGCTACGCTCGCGGTCGAGTCGTGAACGGAGCATCGTCTCCGCCTCGGTGCCGCCCTCGTTGCCGAGGAGCTCGGCCGCGTAGCGACGGACCGCCTCGGCATCGTGCTCGATGGCGCGCGCGAGGGAGACGAGCGCGCGCTCGTCGCCAGTGTTCGCGAGCGCTGCGAGCGCGAGCTTCGCCACCTCGTGATCGGGGTGATCGGTCGCGCCCATGAGGGCCTCGACGCGTGCCTCGACGTCGATCGTGCCGACGACCTCGACGGCAGCCGCCGCGACGGCGGCCTCCTTCGACCTGAGAAGGGGCCGCGCGGCAGCGAATGCACGCTCGGCGTCGGCCTCCCTGAGCGCGCGGAGGACGGACGCAAGGCGGATCGGGTCTCGCGTGGTCGCCGCGAGCGCCGCGAGCTGCTCACCACGACCGAGCCTGCCGAGCGCGCGGATCGCGGCGTGCGCGACGACCGGCTCCTCGTCGGTGAGCGAGAGCGTGACGGCGACAGCGACGTCCCCGCCGCCGATGGACGCGAGCGCCTCGATCGCGCCGCGCCTCACGGAGGCCTCGCGATGGGTGAGAGCGCCAGCGAGGAACTCGGCGTCCTCGGGGCGATTCGCCCTCGCACGCGCGAGCGCGTCGAGCACGATCGTCGCCATGAGGGCTGCGTCGCTCCGCGGGTCGATCCCCGCGATCCCCTCGCGCGCCGCGTCGACATGACGCGATGCGATCGCGAAGAGCGCTCCGTGTGCGGCGCCGGCGACCTTCGGATCCGTGCTCGTCACGAGGCGAGCCACGGAGGCGAGGTCCGTCGGACCGCCGACGATCGCGAGGCTCTTCAGCGCAGGCGCTACGACGTCCGGCGAGGGGTCCGAGAGCGCCTCGCGGACCGCAGTGAGCCCCTCCGACGGAGCAGGGCTCGACCGGTTCGAGCCGAGCGCGAGCTGGGGCAGCATCGAGATGGTGGCGCCACGAAGAGAAGGCGCTCCCGTGCGCCCCGCGACGAGGAGCGGCTCAACGGCTTCGGGGCCGAAGAGGCGGAGTGCGGCCTCGGCACGATCCGCGGTCACGTCGTCCGCGAGCGCATCGGCGATGACCGCCACGTCGTCCGGATCGCGGACCAGCCCGAGCGCGAGCACTGCTGCTCCGCGCGCCGCGCCATCCGGCGAGCTCGCCTTGGCGAGCTCGCGCAGGCGGGCGTGAGCCAGCGACGATGCGCGGAGCGTCTTCGCGGCGACGTCGAGCAGCTCGTGATCGCCCCACGCCTCCTCGATGCTGCGTCCCAGCGCGATGGCCGCTTCGAGAGACAGCGTGGGGTTGGTATCCGCGCAGGCCGTCGCGAGCGTGAAGAGCGCGCGCGGCGTCGTGTTGCCGCCGGCGGCGGCGATCGCGGGGCGGCGCAGGAGCGGATCCGCGAAGAGCGGCTCGAGCGCGACCCACGGGACGCCGCCATCGAGATTGCGCAGCGACTCGAGCGCCGCGAGACGCGCGGGAGTCTCACCCGTCTCCAGCAGCCCGGCGAGCGCAACGCTCGCGAGCTCGCGAGCCTCGTCGCCGGCAAGGTGTGCGCGACCGAGGCCCTCGGCAGCTGCCACGATCACGTTGGGGTCCGTATCCCCGAGGCACTTCGCGAGCGCGCGCATGCCGGCCAGCGTAGGAGCGCCGGCGAGCATCTCGACCGCGAGCTTGCGTCCGTCCGCATCGAGGCGGGTGAGCGCATCGATCGCGCCCGGCACGGCATCGGGCCCGATGCAGACGAGCGCCTCGACGGCGGCATTGCGCAGCCCGATGTCGTCGCGCTCCCCGAGCGCGCGCGCGACGGCAAAGACCACGGCGGTCCGTGGCTCGACTCGCGCTGCGATCGCGGCGGCCTCCTTGCGGACGCGCCAGTCCGGATCCGCGAGCGCGACGAGCAGGAGCTCGCACGACTCCGGTGCCGGCAGCTTCGGGATGACCTGCGTAGCGCGACGGCGTACCTCCGGCTCCGGGTCGGCGAGGCGAGCGCGCACGCTCGCGGCGCTGTCGGTCATGACGCTCCGTACGGAGCGGCCGACGAAGGCGGGATGTCGCGAAGCGCCTCATCGACCACGGCATTGAAGGAGCGCACGTCGAGGACGAACACGAGGCCGCCGCCGTAGGTGGCAACCCCTTCGATACCGCGGAGGTCGTCGCCCGTCCCGAGCGCAGGCGCAGGGCGAATGGCCTCACCACCCGTGCCGAACACCTCCGTCACCGAGTCGACGACGAGGGCCACGAACCGCCCAGCCGTGGGCGGCGGCGCGGGCTCGTGCGGGATGATCTTCGGCTTCGGCGCCACGTCGATGATGATCCACTTGTTTCGACGCGTTGCGCCGCCCGCGTCCAGGGCGAAGCGAATGCGGAGGTCGATGACGGGCACGACCTCGCCACGGAACGAGGCGACCCCGCGGACGGAGATCGGAGCGCGCGGCAGCTCGATGATGTCGAGCGGGTTCACGATCTCGCGAACGGTCTCGATGCGCACGGCGTACGCGACGTCGCCGACGAGGAAGCCGACGAGGTTCTTCGTGGGGTCGTGGCGTTGCCTGGGCATGAGCTTGGAGATCCAATCACTCGAGGAAGAGTGGCGCGAGATCGAGGAGAAGGAGGATCGCGCCGCCCGCGGGGCGACCGATCCCGACGACATGGGGAGGCTGATCGGTGCCGAGGACGTGCGGAGGCTCGACCTCCGCCTCCGCCAGGCGATAGACCTGGAGCACCTCGTCGACGAGCAGGCCGATGAGCTCACCCGCAGCGTCGACGAGCAGGATTCGGCTCTTCTTGTCCATCGTGAACGAACGCGTGAGTCGGAACCGGCGCTTCAGATCGACGACGGTGACGAGGCGTCCGCGCACGCTCATGACGCCCACGACCTCCGGGTCAGCACGCGGGACCTCGGTGATCGGGAGCGGCTTCAGGATCTCGACGATGTTCCCGATCTGGATGGCATACGCCTCGGTACCGAGCATGAAGGCGAGGTACTCGGCGCGCTTGCCGAGCTCGTCCGCGCGCTGGAGCGCCGAGCGACCTTCTCCGCGTCGGGAGACGAGCGCCTTCACGCCACGCCTCCGTCACCGCGCACGTCGGACGCGGTCTTCGGGGAGCGCGGGCCTTCGAGGGCTCCCGCGATGCGGCCCTCCGGGCTGCTCGCGAGCACCTCGTTGATGAGCGCGGCAGCGTCGAGCACGAGACCGACGCGCTGATCGCCGAGCTCCGTTGCGCCTGCGAGGCCGCGGGCCTTCTTCAGCGACCGGCCGAGCGCCTTGATGACGATGTCCTGCTGGCCGACGAGCCGGTCGACGATGAAGCCGACGCGACGGTCGGCGACGCTCGCGACGATGCAGTAGCTCTTGGCCTTGCGACCGGGTCGAACCTCGGGCGGCTTCGGCGTGGCGGCCGTCTCGTTGATCCAGACGCCAGGACGCCATCCCTCGAGGTGGAACAGCTTCGCGAGACGAACGATCGGCAGCGTCGCACCACGCTGCGTCATGACCTCGCGGCCCTCGAACGTCTTGATCATCGCATCGTCGAAGACGATCGCCTCCTCGACGCTGGCGAGCGGCATGCAGAACGTACGACCGGCTACCTCGAGCATCAGCACGCTGATGATCGCGAGCGTGATCGGAAGCGTGATCGTCATCTTCGTGCCGATGCCGATGTCGCTCGTGATGTCGACGACGCCGCCGAGCTTGCTGATGTTGGTCTTGACGATGTCCATCCCAACACCGCGCCCGGAGAGGGCGGTCACGTCATCGCGGGTGGTGAACCCGGGCTGGAAAACGAGGGCGAGGATCTCCTTGTGGCTCATCTCGCGAGCCTCGGACTCGCTCACGAGGCCACGACGGAGCGCTGCGGCGATGATCACCGCGGGGCTCATGCCCTTGCCGTCGTCTTCGATCTCGAGGACGACGTGGTTGCCCTTCTGGAAGGCGTTGAGCGCGATGGTGCCGACGGGCGGCTTGCCGACGCGCATGCGCTCGTCCTTGTCCTCGATGCCATGATCGATGGCATTGCGGATCATGTGCATCAGCGGATCGGAGAGCTCCTCGACGATGAGCTTGTCGATCTCGGTCTCGGCGCCGGTGATGACGAGGTTCACCTGCTTGTCGTGCTCGCGCGAGATCTGACGCACGATGCGCGCGAGCTTGTCGAAGACCTGCCCGAGCGGGACCATGCGGACCTCGAGGATGCCGTTCTGCATCTGCGCGAGGTGGCGATCGAAGGAGCGATGCAGTCGGTGGAGGTCGGGGGCGATCTCCTTGAGCTCGGGATCGAGGCGGACGCGTTCGGAGAGGCGTGCGACCACGCCACGGACGATCGCCAGCTCGCCGACGATGTTCATCAGGTGATCGAGCTTGCGAATGTCGACGCGCACCGTCTGCGTCACGCTTCGCAGCGTGAGCTCGCGGCTGCCTGCGGCGGGTCCGCCCGCGCCGCCACCGCCGCCACCGACGCCGAAGCCGGCGCCGCCACCTCCCGGGATGGCCGGCAGCGGCATGCCGGGAATGCCGCCGGGCGGGTAGGTGCCGGGCTGCGCGCCGGGCGGAAACGACGGCGCAGGGGGCGGCGCCGAC
>JANXVA010000372.1 GCA_025351875.1 Myxococcales bacterium
CGCGAGCGCCTCGAGCGAACGAAGCGCCCACGTCCGGCGTCGCGAGGTCTCCCCCTGGCGGAAGGCGGGCTCCCAGAGCGCACGCTCGAGGGCGAGGCGCAGCTCGCTCGGACGAGGTTGCGTCTCCAGCGTCGTGGCGCGCACCTTGGCGAGCGCGGTGAGGCGTACCATCTCCGCGCCCGGCTCGAGGCCCGCGAGCCCGTCGAGCAGCGCGCCCGCACGTGCCCGTGCTTCGGGGTGCGCGGCGCCGATCGCACCGGCGGCCCAGATCGCCTCGCACGTCGGCGGCTCCTTGGGAGAGGAGAGCAATCGCTCGAGCGTGGCGAGCGCCGGAACGTGACGAATGCGACCGAGCGACCACGCGGCGAGCGGGAGGATCGCGCGATACTCCTGGCTCGTCGACTCGAGCACCTCGAGCAGGGCGGGCCCTGCTTGCTCGTCGCGGAGTGCACCGAGCGCAGCGACGAGCTCCTTCACGAGCGCGCCACGCTCGATCCCCTCGCGCCAGCTCGGCATCGGGTTGTCGGCGAGGAGCGCGCGCAGCGCATCGGCCGCCGAGCCGGCCTCGAGCGAGACGAGCGCGCGCACGACCGCGGCCTCGAGCAAGCGATAGCGCTGCGGATCACGCTGAAGGAGCCCGACGAGCGGTGCCACAGCGCGCGGATCGCGGATCGCCGCGAGCATGTCGACGGCGCCGGCGTCACCGGTGACGGCGCGCGCCACGAGGCTCGGGACCGCGGAGCTGTCGCCGAGCTCGCCGAGCGCCAGCAGCGCCTCCTCGCGAGGCTCGCTCGTGGCAAGCGGATCGGTGGCGGGCGGGAAGGCGTCGACGACGCCGACGATGCGGCGCGTGAGCTGCGCGCGATCGCTGGCAGAGGGCGGCGCCGGCTTGGTCACCGCCTGCGCCGCGCGCGAGGCCATCGCGCGGCGCCGTGCCAGATCGCGTGCGAGCGCCGTGCGGGGTTTGCGCGTGCTGACGAGTGCCTCCGAGAGGAGCGCAGCCGCCTCGCGGACGAGCGCGTCGCGCGAGCCAGCTTGTGCGGTGACGATCGCCTCGAGCTCGCTGCCCTCCTTGCGGAAGAACGCCTCGAGGAGCGGCCCGAGCGCGAGCGGCTCGGCGCGATCGCCCTTCGCGACGTGCATGCGCGTGACGGAGATGGGCGGGAGCGTCTCCCGCGAGCGGCGTTGCGCGGAGGCGACGGGCGGTCTCGTTCGCAGCGGTGGATGAGGCGGCTCGAAGGGACGCGGAGCGAGCTTCCGCGCCGCGCGCCGGACGCCCGCGTCGGTCGCGGTGAGAAGGTCGAGCAGGAGGACGGCGCGCTCGAACGCCGCGCGCACTCCTTCTTGCTCGGCGACGCCCGGTGAGGGGAGGCGCGTGCGGAGCTCGTTGACGCGTGAGGCATCCTCACCGGCGGCTGCGCTCGCGTCGAGCGCGCATGCGAGCGCGAACGTGGACGCGTCCCGGAACGCGAGACGTGGCGCGGCGGGGATCGCCGGGTCGAGCGTCGCGATCACGCCGCGCGTGCGGCTGCTCGGGCCGCCGACCACATAGAGCCAGAGCTCGCCGCTCCGGGTGGCACCGAACGGCACGGTGCCGGCGAGGAACGCACCGAGGCGAGCGCGCGGGATGCGCGCGGCCTCCGGGGACACACCCGCCTTGTGCTGCGCTGCGGCGAGAAGGGTCGTGAACGTGTCAGCGATCAGGGCGTGCGCCGTCGTGCGTGATGCAGACCTGCGCTTCGGTATTGCAGGAATGAAATCTCCGAGCGGTCGGGCCAACCCCGACTCGAAGAGCTGGACGAGATCCCGAGGCAGCTCGATCGCGAATGCGGCGCGCGGCTCCTGCGCCAGACGGCTCGCGGCGGGCGTAGTTGCCCTCCCGCGCGGTGAAACCGCATCCAGTCGCGATATGAATCGCAACCATCCTGCACTGCCGCGACTGCCGAGAAACTGCTCGGGGATCGCTGCGGCGCGAAGCATCCAGCTCGAACGCACGAGGGTGAGAGAGAATCGGCGCGATGAAGCGTCCGGTCAAGTCACCAGCTTCGTCGGGAGGTGAGAAGTTTCGTTGTACGACACCACCCGCACGGCGCCCGTGTCGCGCACGACGACGCGGGTGAGTCCGCAATGACTCGTCGTCATCCGCAACCACTTCGCTACCGGTGTATGGAGGGCCCGGCAGATCAGGTACCGGATGAGATTCCCGTGGCACACCACGAGCTCCATTCGTTCGGCGCGGCTGGTGCGAACGATCTTCGCGTAGGCTGCGTCCGCGCGTGCGCGGTCCTCGCGCCGCTCGGCCGCCGGGACCTCGTAGCCCTCCACCTTGGTGTAGAGGCCCTCGCGCAGCAGGCCCGTGTGGCGGACCCTCATGCCACCGAGGTGGGCGGCGACGATCTCGGCCGTCTCCCTTGCTCGCGGCAGTGTGCTCGACCAGATCACGTCGAAGCGAAACGCCTCGAGGTAGTTCGCCGTGAGGCGCGCTTGCTCGCGACCGAGAGGCGTGAGCTCACCCCGAGGCTCGGCGTCGTATTGACCATGACGCAGGAAGACCAGACTTCGGGTGCCCACCAATCGGCACTCTACTGCAGCCCCGCCGTCGCTGCGCGGCTCAGTCCGCCTTGACGGTCGCCACGAAGCGCGCGCGCAGCTCAGGCGTGGGCACGCGGCAGGACTCGGTCTTGCCGAACCAGCGATAGCGGTTTCGGGCGATCCACCTGTAGACCACGTCGCGGATCACGCGCGGGACCACGAAGAACACGAACGCCCATCGCCACGGCGCCCCGAGATGCGCTGCGAGACGGAGCGCGGCCGTCGAGTGCGTGTACGCCTTGCCGTTCTCGATGAGCACGATGGTGTCAGGATCCCCGTCCCCTGTCGCCCCAAGCACGAGCGCCTTCGTCGCGTCCGCGCCCATCGCCGCCGTGAGCCGCTCGGTCGCCAGGTCTGACTGCAGCGGCGCGAACTTCAGGTTCGGCTCTCGCTCGTGATCGATGATGAACTGCACAGCCCCATTGCAGAGGTTGCACTTTCCGTCGAAGAGCACGAGCGCGTCCACGCCGGCCATCGTAACCGCTGTGTTGCTCCGGCGCTTGCTTTCACGGCCGGGAGAGCTCTGCCCTTCAGGCAGGTCGTTCGCGATAGCCAGGCGGCGCGATGGCGCGATACATGCGCTCGACCGTCTCCAGCGCGTGCTCGCGCGACACCTCCACGGCTGCGGGGGCCGTCCCCTTCGGGCCACGGACACCGATGCGCACCCCGGCGTCGCCGCGGTCGTCGATGAAGAACCCGCCGTAGGTCTCCGCGTAGCCCATGCGCAGACCATGCAGCGCAACGCGATAGAGCATCCGCGCTGCCCAGTACCGTGGCACCTCCACCTTGAGCCTCCCGATGTCGATCGAGACGAGCGCCGGCGACGCTTCCTCGATGTGCAGCGGCTCGTGCTCGCCTGGTATGTCGAAGGGGAGAGCCCCCGGTTCGCCCTCCTCGTAGGTGGCGAACGGCGGCGCCGCGACCGCGATCCATGAGGGCGGGAGCGCATCGGGCTCGTTTTCGCTCGACGCAAACAGGAGCGCGCGCGCGATGCCCGCGCCGTCGAGCGAGGTGCCGGCCGGCACGCGCAGCAGATCGCACGAGGCATGCACGCTTGCCGCCCCGGCCTCGAGGACGAGCACCCACCCGCCGTGGGGCGGCGCGATCGCTGCGGGTACCTCGAGGAGCACGAGCGTCGTCCGACCGATGTGCGCGAGCACCCCCGGCTCACCTCGCGTCGACGCGAGCACCATCGGCGGTGCGGGGCTCACGTAGGCCTTCGCGTCCTCCTCGCGGCCCACCGGCCGCGGGAGCGGCGACCACGTCGGGGGCGTGGGAGTACTTGCGCAATACACGAGACTGAGGCCGCACCGGCGCATGCCCGGCGGAAACTCGAACGGGTCGTAGGGCGCTCGCAGCCGTCCCGGCCAGTGCAAAAGGCCGTCGGGATGGAGGACGAGATCACCGACGCGATGGTTGTAGCGACCGACGTCCTCTCCCGTCGCCGGGTCGGAGAGGAACGTCCGGAGCGGGAAGCGATCGATCAGCTCGTCGCCGGTCGGAAGCGCCATCGCGTACTCGTCGCTCAGGTTGATGTGGTTGAAGTACAGCGGCTCCGACGCGGTGGTCACCTCGAGCTGCACGCCGTCGACCGTCGCGCACACGGCGAGGTGATGCTCGTGGCGCGCGGGCCTCGCCATCAGCTCGCGCAGGTTGGTCCGCTCGATTCCGTCTGGGAGCGCGGGGCGATCGACGCGCGGAAATGCCCAGCTTCGCGCTGCCGGATGCCGCTCGGGCTCGGGTTCCGCCGCCGCGCTCCCCGCGGCATCGCGCGTGCGGGCGCCGACGTTCGCACTCCAGCGCATCGCTGCGAGCGCGACGCGGCGTCCGAGGTGCTCGGCCGTCTTCACGTCTCCCGGTGGCAACACACCGCCGCCTGGGCGAGACTGGGCCATCGCCCCGAGGTGGCTGCCGAGACGATTCGTGTCGTCGTCCGCGTCCTCCGCCGCCCCCGCGTAGGTCGGCGGGAGACCGAGGCCGACCCAGACCATCCCGTGCTGCGCGGCGAACACCGCGAGCTGTGTCAGTGTTCCGAGCTTGTCGCCGCTCGGCGCCGCCGAATGGGTGAAGCCCGCCGCGAGCTTGTCATGCCAGCCCTGGAGCGCCCATACCGCGCTCGTCGCATCCATGAACGCCTTGAACTGCGCCGACGCGCTGCCCATGTACGTCGGGCAACCGAACACGATCGCATCGGCGGCCGCGAGCACCGCGTGCGCGCGCGTGGCGTCCTCGACGGAGAGAACGTGCGCGACGACGCTGCCGTCGGTTCTCGCCGACTCCGCGCCGCGCGCCACCGCCTCGGCCAGCGCGCGCGTCCGGCCGCTCGCCGAGTGGTACACGATCGCGATCGCCGTCACGCGAGCCGCTCCTGGATCCACGGAACGATGGCTTCCATGGCGCGCTCCACGTGGGGCGCCTCGCGCTCGCCCGGGTCGGGCTCGAAATAGTGGCGCGCGCCTTCGACGGTGACGAGCTTCTTGTCGCGCGACGCGCAGGCCTCGAGGACGAGCGCGGCGTCGGTCGGGCGGATCTCGCGATCGCGCTCCGCGTGCACGATGAGCGTCGGCTCGGCGATCTTGGCGACGTTCGCGACGAGGTCGGCGTTCGACGACAGCCCGGACCACGTCGACAGCCACGCGCGCGGGGTGACGGTGCGCGCGAGGCCGAGCGCCGCGACGTTCATGAGGTCCGGCCGCTCGCTGAGGAGCGAACCGTAGTCGCGCGGTGAAGGGTCGAGCCCGCGGTCGACGCACGCCGGGTCGGCCATCGTCCGATGAACGACCATCACAGTCTCGCAGGCGCACCGCTTGAGGACGGCCTGGCGCTCCTCGAACGGGCGCGCCGCGAACCCCTGGAGCTCGGACTCTTCCGTCGCCTCGACGTGACGTGCGAGGTGCGTCCGCGCGACCGCGTCGAGACGAGAGACGCGCGCGACCTGCGCCGCGCGGTACCGCCCGAGGAAATCTGCGGTGTAGGACGACCACGCCGGAGGCTCGAAGAACCCATTGCGTGTATTGTACATGTCGAGAGCCGGATCGGTCGAGAGGGGATCGGACTCGTCGACGACGGACGGGTCGATCGCGTCGAGCAGGATCCTTCCCTGCCCCCGGTGCGCCGCGAGGTAGATCATCGCGTCGGCGGGCGTCATCGGCGCGGAGTCGAAGCGGGTCGGGCTGCCACCGGGCGAACAGGCGACGCGGTCGCCTGGCGCCTTGCGTGCCTCGGCTTGGTAGAAGGCGACGAGCGATCCGCCGCCCGAGTTGCCGAGGAGCACCACCTTCTCGACGCCGCGCTTCTCGCGGAGCCAGCGGACGCACGCGGCGACGTCGAGGACCATCTCCTCGTGCTCGGCCATGGTGTCGTTGCCGACGTGGCGCGAGTTCGCGGCGAGCACCGCGAAGCCCGCGTCGACGAGGCGCGGCACCGCGTAGTGGTGGTGGAAGTCGACGCGCGGATGAATGACGACGACGCCGATCTTCCGCGCCTTCGTCTCGCGCTCGCTCGTCCAGTAGAGGGCTCGCAGTTGCCGTAGGTCGTGAGTCCGCAATACGACCGACTCATGGCGCGCGTGCTCGGGCGCCTGTCGAAACCAGAAGGGCATCCCGCCCCAGTAGGTCTTCGAGATCAGAATCACGTCTCCCCCTACGCTAGTGCTGCCCGGCCGAACTTCCACCTGATTCGTCTCCCGACCAGGGGCGTTGACGTGGTCGTGGACCTTGACGTGAACCTGGACGTGGTTGACGATCGTCGTCGCCTACTCCCCGCGCCATCGGCGCAGGCGCTTCCGCAGCGCGCGTCCTCGATGGTACCCGCGCGCGCGGATGAGCCGGACCGCCGCTTCTGCCGTCGACCCGTCTTCCTGGGTGGCCACTGCCGCCAGCACCTTCAAGTCGATGCGATCCTGGAGGCGCTCGTCGCTCTCCGAGAGGACCTTCAGCGCGATCAGGTAGCCGACGCGCGCGACGGGGAGCATCGTGCCGGGGCGGTAGGCGACGCGCTCAGCCGCCTCGACGAGCTCCGGTTCGATTCCGGAGCATGAGAAGGAGGAGATCGACGAACACACCGGGGTCACTTCGGTGGCGGAGGCGCGCCGTCGCCAGTCGGCCGGTCGTCGGCTGCTCGATGACGGTATCGATGCTGTAGCCGCGGCTGGCGAGTGAGTGAAGGAGGCGCTCCGCGTCCTCGTCGCGCTTCACGCTCATGGCGAGGTCGACATCGCGCGTGAATCGAGGTTCCGCCCGGGCGCCGACAGCAAGCCTCCGATGAGGGCGAAGTCGACCTCGAGCGCGTCGAGGTGTGACGCCGCGCGCTCGGCAGCATCGACTGCATGGTCGAGGCCAGGCGCAGTCGCGCTCCGACAGCGCGCAATTCGGCCGCGCGTTCCGTTCGAGTCGTCCCGTCCGCCCGCGCCATCCGTGTCGACGTTGGCAGCCCTGACGCCATTGTCCGGGTGTGCCACGCGCGCGCGCGCCGAGGTCCCGTATTTTCAGGCGATCGGCGTGGTCGGGCTCGGCATGCAGGTTGCGACGGGCCTTCCATGGTACGGCCATGAGGAGAGCGATGAGGACACGTGCCTGCCTTCTCGGTGCAGCCCTGGGCCTCCTCGGCCTGGCGCCTGCGTGCAACCCCTCGGACGGGGCCCCTCCTCAGATCGCGCTCTCGCGAGCGCCCGACCCCGGGACTTGCGCCGAGTGGACGGGCCAGCCGGTCGACCGGTCCTGCCTCCCGCGGATGGCGCGTGCGGGCGCGCCGCTCGTGCTCGAGATCGAGGAGCGGTGTGGCGCCTGCGGAACGACAGCCGACACGTGCACGGTCTCCGTGGAGGGACGCACGCTGACGCTCTCGCTCGACGGCAAGACATGCGAGCCGCCGGCCGGGTTCGCATGCCGCGAAGCCTGCGGGAGAAAGCGTGTCCGCTGCAAGGTGCCGGCCCTCGACGAAGGCCGGTACATGGTCCGCTACGGCGACCCCGGCGGACGCGTCGACAGTCTCGACGTCGTGCTCCGTCGCGACGCCGCGACGACGTGCTCGCTCGAGGACGCACCTTCAGGCGGGTGATCCTGGGCTTGTGCTGACGCGACGCGGGAATCCTGTAGAATCCCGGGCCGAACGATGTCGAACGCGCCCAGTCACGACGAAGGCTTTCGCAGGGAGATCGAGGCACGCGTCGGTCGCACGCTGTGCCAGCGCTACACGCTCGACCGCGTGCTCGGCATCGGCGGCACGGCGGCGGTGTACGCCGGCTCCCACCGCAACGGCAACCGCGTGGCGATCAAGGTGCTCCACACCGAGCTTGCGGCCTCGAAGGAGGTCCGCGAGCGTTTCGTGCGCGAGTCGTACGTCGCGAACCGCGTCGAGCACGCGGGAGCGGTGCGAATCCTCGACGACGACACCGCCGAGGACGGGTCCGCCTTCATCGTGATGGATCTCCTCGGGGGGCAGACGCTCGAGGAGCTGCTCGCTCGCCAGGGAGGGACGCTGACGGCCGCCGAGATCGTTCCTTTGATTGGGCAGCTCTTGGAAACGCTGTCGGCGGCGCACGAGAAGGGCATCGTTCATCGGGCCATCACGCCTGCGAACCTCTTCGTGACGTCGACCCGCACGCTGCGCGTCATGGACTTCGGCACGGCGCGGCTCGCCGATGGAACGTGCCTCCCCGCGCGTCTCGGTCACAAGGCGCCGATGCCGTCGTACGTCGCGCCCGAGCAGGCGCGTGGCGAGGTCGCGCAGGTCGACGCGCAGACCGACCTCTGGGCGGTCGGCGCCGTCATGTTCCGCGCGATCACCGGGCAGGTCGTCTACGGCGCCGAGACTCCCGAGATGGTCAAGGTGAAGGCGGCCACGCAGCCACCGCCGGCGCTGCGCAGCGTGATGTCGGGAGCGCCGCCGAACGTCGCGGAGATCGTGGACCGCGCGCTCGCGTGGAAGAAGGACGACCGCTGGCGCACCGCGCAGGCGATGGCGACCGCGCTCCGTGCGAGCGCGGGCGTCGCCGTGATGTCGAGCACTCCGCCGCCGCCGCGCGTTCCGTCATACGCGCCAGGTCCGGTTGCGCCATCCACACCGCCGGCCCAAGGCGCGTTCGGCGCGCCGCCGCCGCCGCTGCGGGCGCTCGGCGCTGCGCCTCCGCCGCCCCCGGCGCAACCGCAGCTCGCCCTCGCGCCGGTGCCTGCGTACGAAGTGCCGTCGTCGACGGACAACGGCTGGGTCAAGTGGGTCGCCGCGGCGGCTGCGCTCGTCGTCCTCTTCGTCGTGGGCGGAGGCGTGCTCGCGATCCTGCTGCTGCGGCCCTCGTCGGGCGCGAAGCCCGACGTCTCCGCGAAGGGCGTCCCCACGTGGAGCGACGAGGAGTCGCCTGTCCCCGTGACGAGCAAGGACCCCATCCGAGGCAATCGCGACGCGCCCGTCACCATCGTCGTGTTCTCGGACTTCCAGTGCCCGTTCTGCGCACGCGTCGAGCCGACGCTCGACCAGCTCGAGGCCGCCTACGGTCCCGACAAGCTCCGCCTCGTGTGGAAGAACCAGCCGCTCTCGTTCCACGCGAACGCGAAGCCCGCGGCCCAGGCCGCGCAGGTGGTCTTCACGCTCGGCGGCTCGACTGCGTTCTTCAAGTTCCACGACCGAGCGTTCAAGGACCAGGCGCACCTCGAGCCCGCGAACTACCGCCTCTGGGCTCTCGCCGCAGGCGTCGACGGCAAGGCCTACGACAAGGCCCTGGCGTCGCACGTCGCGGACGCGAAGATCGACGAGGACGAGGCGCTCGCAAAGAAGGTCGGCGCGAACGGCACGCCCTCGTTCCGGATCAACGGCCTCGAGCTCTCGGGCGCGCAACCGCTCGACAAGTTCAAGACGGTGATCGACGCGGAGCTCGCCAAGGCCAACCTGAAGATCGCGGCCGGAACGCCGAAGAACAAGATCTACGTCGCGATGTCGACCGCGAACTTCGCGCTTGCGCCGTCGAAGAAGTCGGACGACGACCACGACGAGGAGCCCGGCGTGGTGTGGCGCGTACCGGTCACGGGCTCGCCGATCCGCGGCAACGTCGACGCGCCGATCACCATCGTCGAGTTCGCCGACTTC
>JANXVA010000377.1 GCA_025351875.1 Myxococcales bacterium
GTAAATCGCGCGCATGAAGCTCGTGACGTACACGCATGGGGCCATTGCTCGGCCCGGGCTGCTCGTGACCGATGGCGAGGGCTCCGTGGTCCTCGACCTGATCCGCTCGATCGCCTGGGTCGACGGAAAGAAGAACGCGGCCACGAGCGACGAGCGCGCGCTCGCCGAGAGGTTCGGCGACTCGGTGCTCGGCTTCATCGAGCACGAGCGCGACGTGCGCCCGCTCGCCAACGAGGCGCTCGCGGCCCACGGCCGTGGCGAGCTCCCTGCGAAGGTCCCCGCTGGAGCGGTCGTCATGCCGGCCGCCGACGTGACCCTCCTCGCGCCGATCCCGCGCCCGCCGTCGATGCGCGACGGCTACGCCTTCCGCCAGCACGTCGAGACCGCGCGCCGCAACCGCGGGCTCGACATGATCCCCGAGTTCGACCAGTTCCCCGTCTTCTACTTCACGAACCACCAGGCGGTGATCGGCCCCGGCCCCCTGCGCGTGAAGCCCAGGCACCTCGACCGTCTCGATTTCGAGCTCGAAGCCGCGATCGTCATCGGGCGCGAGGGTCGCGATCTCACCGCGACGAACGCCGACGAGCACATCTTCGGCATGACGATCATGAACGATTTTTCGGCCCGCGCCCTGCAGATGCAGGAGATGCTCATGTCGCTCGGCCCCGCCAAGGGGAAGGACTTCGCGACGGGGCTCGGCCCCTACCTCGCGACGATGGACGAGCTCACGGACCGCACGACCAAGACGCCGAACGGCAACGCCTTCGACCTCGGCATGCGCGCGTTCGTCAACGGCGTGCAGGTCTCTACCGGCAACGTGAAGGAGATGACGTGGACGTTCGCCCAGATCCTCGAGCGCGCGAGCTACGGCGTCACGCTCTTCCCGGGCGACGTGATCGGCTCGGGCACCTGCGGCACGGGCTGCTTCCTCGAGCTGAACGGCTCGAAGATCACGAAGGATCAGTGGCTCGTTCCGGGCGACGTCGTCGCCCTCGAGGTCGATCTGCTCGGGCGCCTCGAGAACACGGTCGTCGCCGAGTAGGCCGACTCAGGACGCGCCGAGTCGCTCGGCGAGGAACGCGAGCGCGCGCTTCATCGAGAAGCCGGTGATCCAGTCGGCTTCGTCGAAACCGGCGACCCAGCCGAGGTGGCCGCCGTGCGGAGTGATCTCCACGCGGACGGCGCTCGATGCCTTCGCGACCCACGGGCGAACCGTCGAACCGGGAACCATTGGGTCGTCGTCGGCATGCAAGACCAAGGTCGGAACGCGGATCCGTGCGAGCCACGGCCCAGCGCTTGCGGCGGCGTAGTACTCGTCGACATCGCCGAAGCCGTGCATCGGGACGATGATGGTCGAATCATAGTGGCGAAACGTGCTCATCCGCTTCACCTGACGGGGCCCGTAGTGCGCGCGCGTGGGGTGCTGGCGGGCGAACTCGCGAGCACCGTTCGAGAGCCCGCGGAGGACGTGGAACCGATACGGGAGGCGCCCGAGCGTATCCATCCACGCGCCGACGAGCGTGTAGTCGAGAGGCGCGGAGATGCTGACCACCGCGCGTAGCTCGCGCGGGAACGTCTCGCCGAGCTCCCCCGCGAGCTTGAGCGCCATGGTGCCGCCACCGGAAAAGCCCAGCAGCACGACGCCGTCCGCCCCGGGCTTGCCAAGGAGCTCCGTCACGACATGGCCGAGGTCAGCCGACAGGCCCGCGTGATAGAGCGAGGGCGCGTCCGGGATGCTCGCGCCCGCGCCGCGAAGGTCGAGCCGCACGACGTGGTAGCCCGCGCGATGGAGCGCCACCGCCCCGCGAACGACGTAGCGCGACTCGCTCGAGCCGCCGATGCCGTGGATCACGACGACAATGGGTCGCTTGGCGATCGCGTCACCTTCACGGACCCACCACGCCTTCGCATGGAGGCGATGGGCCGCGTCGTCTCCGAGCGGGATCCGTAGCGCCTCCGCTTCGAGCGCAGCATGCGAGCGCGGCGGCGAAAAGAGCGGTGCAGCTGCGCCGAGCGTCTGCACATGCGGATTGCGCAGCCAGCGCGGAACGCGGAAGTGCACGTGCATCGGACGCGCGGTACGTAGCCGGCCGGCGCCGGCACGGCAACCGCTGACTCGATGGCGACTCGTGACGTCGAGAGCTGGAACGCCCCGATGGGCCATTCCTGCGAGACCTCGGCGGTGAGGTGGGCGTAGCTGGTAGTGTGGCCTGGATGGCAAACGTGGGTGTTCGGCTCGGCCGCGTGGCGCTCGCGGCGTCACTGCTGGCGGCCGTCGGGAGCGCGTGCAGTAGCGCCCAGCGGCCTCGCGACGTGGTCGGCGATCGGCGTCGCCGCGAGCAGGACGCCGGAGCCTACGCCGACGCCGCGAGCAACGTCCCCGAGCCGCCGCCAGTCACGGTACAGCCGGTAGTGACCGGCAAGCGCCCGCGCGTTCTCGCGCGAGCGACGTCGCGCGCGCTCGCGATCGACGCCGCCAACATCTACTTCGGCAACAGCGACGACGACGGCGTGTACGCCGTGCCGAAGCAAGGTGGCGAGCCGACCCGGCTCGCACGCCGCGCTCCCGTTGCGGGAGCGATTGCAGTCGATGCTACGTCGATCAGCTGGATCGCGAGCCCGGGTGACGCCGTGCTCAGGCTCGGTCTCCACGACGGCGGACAGCCGGTCACGCTCCGCGACCGGGGCATCTTCTCGGACGTCGCGACGGCGGATGGAGAGGTATTCATCACCGAGGCCCTCGGCGCAGGAGGAGCGCTCCTCCGCGTGACGGGGCCGACCGCCGCGAGGCTCGCGTCGTTCGACGGCGCCCCACGCGCCGTGATGGCGGACTCGACTCACGCGTACGTGATCACCCCTACGAAGATCTTTCGCACGACGCACGCGAAGGGGAACCTCGAGACGATCGCGACCGGGAACGCCTTCGGCTACCCGCAGATCGACGACGCGTTCGTCTACGTCGTTGCAGACGTCTCGGGCACGCGAGTCGTCGCGCGCCTGCCGAAGGCTGGCGGCCCGATGACGACGCTCGCGCGCGACGTCCGCGACGCGCCGATCGAGGTGGAGGGTGCTGACGTCCTCTTCCTCGATGCGACGCGGACGCAGCTGCTCGCCGTGCCGAAGGTGGGCGGCGAGCCACGCGTGGTGATCGACGACGAAGCCTTCGCGGGTGTGACCGCGATCGTCGCCGACCCGACAACGGTGTTCGTGGCGACGGGCGCGCGCGAGTCGGGTGTCGTTCTCGCCGTCGACCGCCGATAGCCCTCAGCCTGAGCCTTCTCTAGGGTGCGCACGCGGGATCGAACACGTAGACCGTCGGCGCCATCGGCGCCGCCGGGTCGACGGCGAGGATGTAGCCCAGGCCGTTCGAGCCCGCTGCCG
>JANXVA010000405.1 GCA_025351875.1 Myxococcales bacterium
CGCGTCAGCGCGTCAGCGCGTCAGCTGCGTCAGCTGCAGCCCATCGAGTTGCCGCAGTTCAGGCACTTGTAGCAAGCGCCGTTGCGGACCGTGATGTGGCCGCACACGTCGCACACCGGCGCGTCGCCCATCATCGCGTCGAGCTGCGCATCGAGCGGCGAGGCTTGCGCCGCGTGCTCGTGCGCTGCGTCGTGACCACCTCGGAACGCGGGCTTCTCGAGCGACTCCGCCTCGGTCGCGCTGCGCGCCACGGCCGCTGCCGTGTAGCTCAGCGACATCGGCGGAGGCAGCTCGGAGTCGCTCACGCGATCCTCCTTGCGGCCACCACCGAGGAAGCCGACGTGCTGTGCGGCCTCCTCTGCCTCGGGCTTGACGTGCGCGAGGTCGTACCGGCCCAGGTACTCGCAGCCCAGCACGCGGAAGAGATAGTCGACGATCGACGTCGCCATCCGCACGTAGGGGTGTCCCTCGACCAGGCCCTGCGGCTCGAACCGCGTGAACGTGAACTGGTCCACGTAGGTCTGGAGCGGAACGCCGTACTGCAGGCCGATGGACACGCTCATCGCGAAGCAGTTCATCAGCGAGCGGAAGGCAGCGCCCTCCTTGTGCATGTCGATGAAGATCTCACCGAGCGTCCCGTCCTCGTACTGGCCGGTGCGGAGGAAGATCTTGTGGCCACCGACGCGTGCCTCCTGCGTGAAGCCGACGCGCTTCTTCGGGAGACGAACGCGGAGACCCGTGGGACGCGAGCCGCGGCCCTGCGAATGAAGGCCGAGCGTGAGCTGCGTCACGTCCTGCGGCTCCGACGTCTTCGGGATGGGCGAGAGCGGGCCATCCATACGGACGGAGTTGCTCACGCTCGTCTCGGAGAGCTTCGCCTCGAGGTCGGCGGCGGCTTGCTTCGCCTCCGCCTTCTCCGCGTCGGTCTCCTTCGCCTTCGTCGTCGTCGACAGCGGCTGCGACGCCTTGCACCCGTCACGGTAGAGCGCGACCGCCTTGAGACCGAGGCGCCAGCCCTCCTCGTAGACCTCGGAGACCTCCTCGACCGTTGCGTCGTTGGGCAGATTGACCGTCTTCGAGATCGCTCCCGAGAGGAACGGCTGCACCGCCGCCATCATCTTCACGTGGCTCATCGGCGCGAGGTAACGCTCGCCCGTCTTGCCGCAGCGGTTCGCGCAGTCGAATACCGGGTAGTGCGACGGCTTCAGGTAGGGCGCGCCTTCGATCGTCATGCGACCGATGATCGTGTCCTGCGCCTCGTCGATCTCGGCCTTCGAGAAGCCGAGCTGCTCGAGCAGGCTGAAGCGCTTCGCGCTCCGCTGCTCCTTGCTGATCCCGAGGCGGTCGTAGGTGTCCTCGCCGAGGACCCACGAGCCGAAGGCGTGATCGAGCTCGAAGATGCCGGGGAGGGCGACCTCCGCCTTCGCGAGGTCCGCGTCCGTGAGCCCGCGCTCCTTGAGCGTGCGGCGGTTGACGTTCGGCGCGGCCAGCAGCGTGTTCGTTCCGCTGATGAACGCGACGATCTCCTGGCATTCGCTCGCGCTGTAGCCGAGCTTGCGGAGGGCGCTAGGAACCGACTGGTTCACGATCTTGAAGTAGCCGCCACCGGCGAGCTTCTTGTACTTCACGAGCGCGAAGTCGGGCTCCACGCCCGTCGTGTCGCAATCCATCAGGAGACCGATGGTCCCGGTGGGCGCGAGCACGGTCGCCTGTGCGTTGCGGTAGCCGTGCTGCTCTCCGAGCGTGACGGCCTTCTCCCAATCCTCGCACGCCGCGCGGTAGAGCTCGGGCGGGCACTTGTCGCGGTTGATCTGGTAGGCCGCGTCGCGGTGCATGTTCATGACGCGGAGCATCGGCTCGCGGTTCTTCGCGAAGCCTAGGAACGCGCCCTTCGAGGCCGCCATCTCGGCGCTGGCCGCGTAGGCCTTGCCGCACATGATCGAGGTGAGCGCCGAGGAGATTGCGCGCCCCTCGTCGGAATCGTACGGCACGCCCATCTGCATCAGCAGTGAGCCGAGGTTCGCGTAGCCGAGGCCGAGCGGGCGGTAGTCGTGGCTGTTCCGCGCGATGTCCTTCGTCGGGTAGCTCGAGAGATCGACGAGGATCTCCTGGGCCATGAAGAAGATCTT
>JANXVA010000424.1 GCA_025351875.1 Myxococcales bacterium
GGCGAAGGCCGCACGTCCGGTGGTCGTCATCCCTGCTCCCCCTGGGGCCAGCTCGCCAAGGGCCTCAAGACGCGCAACAACAAGCGCACCGACGCCATGATCGTGAAGCGTCGCGGAACGAAGTGAAGGATTAATTAGATGCCTCGTTCAATTAAGAAGGGCCCGTTCGTCGACGGTCATCTCATGGAGAAGATCGCCGCCGCTCAGGCCACCCAGTCGAAGAAGGTCATCAAGACCTGGTCTCGCCGCAGCACGGTCGTTCCCGAGGCCATCGGCCTCACGTTCGCCGTCCACAACGGCCGTAAGTTCGTTCCGGTTTTCGTCACGGAGAACATGGTCGGGCACAAGCTCGGCGAGTTCGCCCCGACCCGCACGTTCCACGGCCACTCAGGAGACAAGAAGGCCAAGGTCAAGCAGGGCGGAGCACCGCCGCCCCCGCGCTGATCGACCTCTGTCTCTCCGCGCATCACGCGCGGCCCGAGCGCAGTCTGCCCACGTGGGAGGTAGTGTGCAATGCACACGACACAACTTCACCATGGTCGGTTAGGCTGCGCTCGTGCGTTTGTGGGCTCGTAGTTTCGTTTTCGTCGCGACCTGGTTTGCGCTCGCCGCCACCGCCTGTGACAGCGGTCCGGAGGTCACACCCGCCTCGACCTTCGACGCCGAGGACGTGTACGCGCGGACGGTCGGCGGGCGCGTGCTCGCCGGTACGGAGCCGCTGCCGGGTGCCCTCGTCCGCATCGACGCGTCTCCAGGGTTCGCGGCCGACGCAGAGCTGAGCGCAACTGCGGAAGGAAGCGCGCGGTTCCCGCGGACCGACACGACGAATGGCGCCGGCGCCTATCGCTTCGCCTTCGGACCCGTGAGCTACGATCTTTCGATTCGCACGGACGCCGAGCTGATCGTATTTCACGAGCTCGGCGTACGCGGCTTCGACGCGACACTCGGCGTCGAGGCGATACCCTCGGGCTTCGCGGCGGGGCTCGTTCCGACGACCGACCCTCCGCCGCGAGCGGGCAACGCGGTCGCCTATTTCGTGAGCGGCGCGGATGCGCGCAGCCTGGGCCCAGGCCCGGGGGCTCGCGAGGTCCGGTTTCGCCGGTTCGAGAGCACCGTGACGCTTCACGCCGTCGAATACGTGGCGGCGCGTGGTCCTGCGGCTGCCGTAGCGGAGGGCCGCGTCGATCTCGTCGTGCGTGAGGGAGCCGTCGCCACGCCGAAGGTACCGATGAGGCCCGTCGCCACGACGTCGAAGGTCACGTTCATGGCGACGCCGCCATCGGGCTTCAAGCTCGCGCCGCTCGAGGTCGAGATGGACCTGGGGCTCCGCACGAGCGCCATCCCGGTCACGCGCTTGCTGCCGGGTGTGCCCCTCGACCTCGCGATCGTGCCGGGTGCGCGGTACGCGGTGCACGCACGCGCGGTGGAGGAGGGCGGAGCGGTGACCGACTCCGGTCGGTTCATCTTCGACCCACTGCAAGCCGAGGTCGTTCTGACCCTGCCGCCTCCGATCTCGGCGGAGGCGCCGATCGACGACGACGCGATCGCAACAGGCACGGCGACTAGCTCCCTCGGGCCGACCAGGCTCGACGCGGGGGGCTTGCTGGCGGCACGGCTCGGGAAGGGCGTCGTGGAGCACGTACTCACGCCCGAGAGCGGCGCGGGGCCCGTGATTCGCGTCGTGACCTCTTCTCGCACGACGACGCTGCCCGATGCGACGGCGTTCGGCCTCACCCAGCCCGTCGGTCGCCACGTCTGGACGCTCCAGCATTTTCCTACCCTGCCGCGTGTCGGCTACCTCGGTGGTGAGGACGGTCGCATCGGGCCCCCGTCGTGGACCTCGAAGCCGCGCGTGATCGTCGTCCGGTAGCGGACCCCCATCACGAGGTTGTCCGCAGGGGCGTCCGAGCGTAGGGTCCCGGGAATGGCTTCTCTACGTACCTCGCTCGTGCCTGCCGTTCTACTCCTCGCTGTCGCGGTGCCTGCGTGCGGGCTCATGGACAAGTTGAAGGGCAAGAAGGAAGACGCGAGCGTGGCCGCCACCGATACCGATGCGGCGGTCGCGGTCGAAGTGCCCGACGCGGCGCCGGCGGCGGACGCGGCCGTCGCCGCCGCGACGCCGACGGCCTCGCCGCCGATCGTAGGCGCCTGCAAGGCGGGTGACCTCGCCGACTGCCAGAACAAGTGCGAGAAGCTGAAGAACCAGTCGAGCTGCGTGAACCTCGGGCTCATGTTCGCGAGTGGGCAGGGCGTCGGGCAGGACAACAACAAGGCGGCCACGCTCTTCCAGGGCGCGTGCAGCGGCAACATCGGCTCGGGCTGCGAGCGCTTCGGCGTCGCGCTCCACAACGGGCTCGGCATCCAGGCGGATCTTCCGCGTGCCGCGGAGACCTTCAGGAAGGGCTGCGACCTCAAGAGCGCCTCCGCGTGCAACCAGCTCGCGCTCATGAACGTGCGAGGCGAGGGCGTACCGAAGGACACAGTGAAGGCCGTCGCCGGCTTCCAGAAGGCGTGCGACCTCGGCGACGCGTTCGGTTGCGGCAACCTCGCCAATCACCTCGCGAGCGGCGACGGGATCGCGCGCGACCCGGTGCGTGCCGCCGCGCTTCGCAAGACGGCTTGCGACAAGGGCGACCAGCAGGCGTGCCGCGCGCTCGCCGCGGGTGCCGCCAGCGCGCCGCCCCCGCCGGTCGCGTCGACGCCCGCCCCGATCTCCTCCGGGACGCCGTCGGCCGCGGACTGCGCGAAGGGCAGGAAGATCCTCATGGATATTTGCCTCGATGCCTGCGTTGCCAAGGCGCGGGAGAAGAACTTGAAGAAGGACGACAATGAGCGTCGCCTCTTCTGCGAAGGGAGCTGCGTCGTCGTGGTGTCCAACGAGATGGCCAAGAACGCCACCCTGGCTAAGTGCAAGGGTAAGTAGCTCACGCGTCGCGGGCGCTCGCGTCGGCGGCTTTGGTCCAGCGTGGCAAGAGGAGGAGCGGGAGCGCGCTCACGACCGTGGCCACGATGAACGCGACGAGGAGGCCGGCGTGATCGGCGATGAGGCCGCCCACGAGCCCGCCGAATCCGATGGCCATCGCGTTGGCGCTGGTGAGGATCGTGTAATGGAGGCCCGCGTCGGCGGGGCGCGTCGCGCTCATGAGGGCGGCGAAGAGCACCGTCGTTCCAAGCCCGCTACCGAAGTGCTCCAGCCAGATCGCGAACGTCGTCAGCTCGAGGGGTGCGTGCAGTCGCTCCACGAGCACGAGCGGAAGACACACCAGCGTCTGGATGACGACCGCGACGAGGAGCGCCCGCTGCTCACCGAGCTTGCGATGGAGCACGCCGCCGAGCGCCGCGCCCATGAGCGCTCCTACCGAGCCCACCGACACGACCGCCCAGCCGATGCGCTCCTTGCTCCAGCCGTAGTCCTTCGCCATCGGCTTGAGCAGCGAGCTCGCCATGTGCAGCCCTAGCTTGAACGTCAGCGCGAGCACGATGACGGGCCGGGCGTCTGCCCGAAACAGATGCCGAATCAAGGCGCGAGTTGACGAGGGGCCTGCATTCGCGTCGGGAGTCGCGTCGGCGTTCGTCGGAGTCGACGTTGCTGCGTCCGCCGAGCCGGCAAACGCGCCGAAGCTCGCGAGCGCGACGAGCCCCGCGCAGCCAAGGAGCGTCGCACGCTCGCCCAGCCGGTCCACGAGCAAGAGGAGCGCCGCACCGCCGATGAGCATGCCCATCCGGTAGCCTGCGACCTGCGCGGTGTTTCCGAATCCGCGCTCGCTCGGCCGGAGCACACGAACGGCGAACGCGTCGACGAACACATCCTGGGTCGCCGCGAGAGCCGCCGCGATCGCCGTGAGCGTGAACCACAGCCACGCCGCCTGCGCGAGCGGCCGGATCGCGAAGCTCGCCACACATGCCGTGAGCGCCATCTGGAGCGCGAGGATGAGCCCGCGCGTTCGAGGTCGGAGGCGAGGGGAGTCTGCGGCTTTCGCCCACAGCACCTTGAGCTGCCACGGCAGCTGGAGCCACGAAAGGGCGGCAATTCCTGCGTAGGTATAGCCTTGCTCGCGGAGAACGACGGGGAGGTACTCCGTCGCGAAGCCGAACGGGATACCCTGGGCCGTGTAGAGGAAGGCGAGCGCGAGCACGATGGGTGCCGCACGCCGCGTGGGCCGCGATGTCAGGGACAAATCAACGCCCGTTCTTGCAAGGTCTTTCAGGCAGCCGCAAGGCCCACTATAAGCCATGACGATGACCTCGGAGGCCAAGCCGAGCGACGTAGACCGTGCGCAACAACCTGCGCTCGTGTTGCTGCATGGCTTTGCCCTCGATTCGCGGATGTGGCGGCGTCAGGTCGAGGCGTTCTCGGCTGAATACCGCGTCGTTACGCTCAATCTGCCTGGCTTCGGACCTCAGGCGCGCGAGCTCGGCGAGGTCGACGCCTCGGTCGGTGTGCTACGCGCGCTCGACGTCGCGAGGATCGACCGCGCGCATTTCATCGCCAACTCGTTCGGCGCCGCGGTCGCGACGGACTTCGCGCTCCAGCATCCCGAGCGCGTTCGCTCGCTCACGCTGAGCGGTCCGCTCCTTCTCGGGCGCCGCACGGGCATCGAGGCCTGGGCGCGCTGCGTCGCGCTCGCGAGCGAGGGCGATCGCGCGACCGCCGCGGAGATCTGGCTCGACGACCCGCTCTTCGAGGGGCTCCGCAACGACGAGGAGCTCTTCGAGGAGCTCCGCCAGATCGTCCTCGACTACGGCGGGCACCACTGGACGGGCCGCGTGTCGGCCAAGTGGAGCGACCCGGACCCGGTCCCGAGCCTCCGCAAGCTCGACGTCCCCGCGCTCGTCATCTCGGGGGAGATGGACATCCCGAGCTTCATGCTGATGGCCGAGGCCTACGCTCGAACCCTGCCGCGCGCCCGCCGCGAGATCGTCCAGAACGCCGGTCACCTCGCGAACGTCGAGCGCCCGATGCAGTGGAACGCGCTCCTCCGCGACTTCCTCAGGGATATCTGAGCCGTTTCGACGGTGCAGGTGTAGGCGTTTCTTCGCGACTTCTCCGTTTTCACGGGTTTTCCCGCGAAACCGCTTGCGAAGCGGACGAATCTGCGTAAAGTACGCGCTCCTTCGCCCCCGAAAGGGGATGTAGGCACTTAGAAAGCGCAAGCGTTCTGAGTGGTTCCCGTCTCGGACCGCCGTAACGGCCTTCCAAATTGGGGGGTACGACGGGGTCTTGAAACAGTCGCACGGCTCTCTTCTCTCAACGGGAGAGGGTTGTACCGACGGAAAGTCCGACCCGACCAATGGCATCGAGCGTCTCAACACAGACGGTCTCCCGCGCGATCGCCCGCTTTTCGCGCATCAGTCCGCGTAAGGCCCGAATGATTGTGAACCTCGTCCGCGGCCGTCAGGCTGGTGAGGCGCTGCAGCTTCTGCAGTTCACGATGAAGGCCGGCGCGCCGGTCATCGCGAAGCTCATCGAGAGCGCAGTCGCGAACGCTCGCACGACGAGCCCGGGCGTCGACCTGGATTCGCTCTTCGTCGAGACGGCCTTCGTCGACAAGGCCCCCAACAAGCACATGCGCCGCTGGCGTCCCCGCGCGATGGGTCGCGCGACTCGGATCCAGAAGGGCCTCAGCCACATCACCATCCACCTCGGAACGCGCGAGTAACCATGGGTCAGAAAGTTCATCCGTACGGCTTCCGCCTCGGCGTCATCAAGACGTGGAACTCGAAGTGGTTCGAGGACAAGAACTACGCGAAGTGGCTTCACGAGGACATGCGCATCAAGCGCGCCGTGAAGGAGTACCTCATGAACGCGAACATCGCGTCCGTCGAGGTCGAGCGCGCCGCGAACAAGGCGAAGGTCATCGTCTTCACCGCGCGCCCCGGCATGGTCATCGGCAAGGGCGGTAAGGGGATCGAGATCCTCAAGATCGGCAACCTGAAGACCGCCGTGAAGGGCGAGACCAAGTTCGCCGGCGTCCAGTCGTTCAC
>JANXVA010000453.1 GCA_025351875.1 Myxococcales bacterium
CGTCGACGTGAAGACCGAGCAGGGAGTCGCGAGCGCGTCGGCCGAGATCGAGGTGCGCGGCACCGACCCTTTCCCCGTCGGTGCCCGCACCGATGAAGGCGGTCGCGCCCGGATCGGTCGCCTCGGCGAAGGCCCGTACTCCGTCACGGTGCGCGCGCCAGGGTTCGAGGAGGTGACGCGTCGCCGCGTCGTCGAAGGACCGCTCTGCACCATCACGCTCGGTCGGCAGGGCGCGCTGCTCGTGAAGGTCGTGAGCGAGTCGGGCGTGCCGGTGCCGAACGCCCGCGTGCTCGTCGCTTCGCCTTCGCTCTGGCCGGCACGCGCCGCCGAGACGGGGAAGGACGGCAGCGTTCGCCTCGGCGGCCTCGATCCCGGAACGTATGCGCTGCGCGCCGTGCAGGGAACGCGCGTCTCACCGATTGAGCTCGGCATCTCGGTCGCGCGCGGAGAGGAGAAGTCGCTCGAGCTTCACCTCGCGCCCGGCGTCATGATCACGGCGCGCGTCGTGGATGCCGTCGAGGACGAAGGAATCGCCAAGGCGCGGGTCACGCTCGCGGAGTCGGGGCTCTCCCCGTTTCCGATCGAGGGGCTCACCGACAAGCAGGGCCGCGTCGTTCTCGGTCCGATTGCGCGCGGTTCCGCGTCGCTCGCCGCGCGCGCCGACGGCTTCGTCGCGAAGCCCGCCCTGCGAATCGACGATCCTCCGCCGGCCGAAGTGAAGGTGTCGCTGCTCAAGGGCGGCTCGCTCATCGGCCGCATCGTCGATACGCGCGGGTACGCCGTCGACGGCGCGACGATCCGCGTCGTCGGCACTGATCTCGAGGGCATGCCGATCGACGAGGATCCGCAGCGTTCGTCGTTCCGCGATGCGCATTTCGCGTCCGCGCTCGGCGGACCACGCCCGCTCGTGCCGGCCGGGGAGCTCGGCGTCATGCCGGGGCCCGTGCCCGCGATCCCGCATGGTCCGTCGGCCTCGCTCACCGGTGTGAGCGGGACCGGCGCGGGAGGCTCCTCGGCACGTACCGCGACGGACGAGCCGTGGGTCTCGGGGCGAGACGGCATGTTCAAGGCGATGCCGATCCCTCCCGGCCGGGTGCGCGCGCTCGTTCATCATCCGCAGTACGTCGAGGCGATGAGCGACATCGTCGCGCTCGTCTCCGAGAAGGAGTCGCGCGTCGACATCGTCCTCTCGCGCGGCGGCTCGCTCGAGGGGCGTGTGGTCGACACGCGCGGCCGGCAGATCGCGGGCGCGCACGTGACGGCCCTCGCGACGCGCGGGTCGCTCGAGCGTGTCACGCGCTCGGGGAGTGACGGGTCGTTCGCCTTCGCCGCGCTTCCGGAGGCAGTCACGATCCTCGTCTCACGCGACGAGGACATCGCGCAGGTCGCGGTGCGCATCGAGGTGACGATCCCCGAGGGCGGCAAGAAGAGCATCGAGCTCGCGCTGCCGGAGGCTCGTCCGGCGCTCGCCGTGAAGGTCACCGGGGATCGAGGCGCCGGCATCGACGCCGCGCAGATCTCCGCGGTGTCGCTCGACCCGGCCGAGGCCCTGCGCGTGACGGCGTTCACCGACGCGCGCGGCAACGCCGAGCTCGCGAATGCGAAGGGACTGCCGCTGCGCGTCGAGGTCCGCTCGCCGGGTCGCTCCGCGAAGATCGTGGTCACGACGCCCGACATGGCCCTCCTCACCGTCGAGCTCGTCGTCGCCGAGAGCGCGAGCGGCGAGGTGTGGGCGAACCGTCGCGAGTCGATCGAGGGGGCCGAGGTCACGCTGCAGAGCGAGACGGGCACGCGGCACGCCCGGACAAACAAGGACGGCAAGTACACGTTCGCCGATCTCGCGGCGGGCCCTGCGCGGCTTCGCATCCGGGCGAAGGCGCGTGCGCCCGTCGAGCGCGACGTCGTCATCGAGGAGCGCGGAGGACGCCGCGCGACCGAGCTCGCGAAGGTCGAGCTCGCGGAGGAGGGGATCGTCGAGGGAGTCGTCGTCGACGCGAAGGGCGACCCGGTGCCCGGTGCGCGCATCGCGAAGGACGCGGTCCCCACCTATCTCCCCGCGTCGGGCACTCCACCCGGCATGGCCGTCGCCGATCCCAAGGGCCGCTTCCATCTCGGCGAGCTCCCCGAAGGAAGCTCGGTGCTCGAGGCCTATTCTCCCGACTTCGGACGCGCGCACGTCACGGGCATCCGCGTGCTCGCGGGCCGCACGACGGACGGCGTGAAGATCGTGTTGGCGCGCGGCGAGCCGCTCGCCGCCGATCCGCTCGCGACGGGCGGAGTCGCCGTGACGCTCGGTGAGACCGCGGCCGGCCTGACTGCCGCGGAGGTCGTGATCGTAGCTGTCGCCGCGGGCAGCGAGGCGGAGCGTGCGGGCCTGTTGCCGAACGATCTGGTCGCCGAGATCGCGGGCGCGCGTGTCAGCTCGATCACCGACGCTCGCGCGCGCCTCTCGGGCCCGGTGCACGACGACGTGGTGGTGAAGGTGAAGCGCGGCGCTCGCGTCGTCTCGCTCCGTGTCCCGCGCGAGCCGGTCCGCCGTTGAAGGGCGTCAAGTCGAGGGTCGCTCAGTCCTTCTGACGCTGGAACGTGATCGTGCGGCCTTCGCCCATGCGCCAGGTCATCGTCTTGGCGTCGTCGGTGAACCCGAACGTCTCCTTGTTCGCGGCGCCGTCCCTGTCGGTGTGCACCACGACCGTGCTCGCATTCTCGCTGTCGATGACGAACGTGGCCGCCACGGGCTTCCCGCCCGGGGTCGTGATGGTGATCGCCGTGCCCTTGGCCGTGATCTCCGTCTGCGTCGCAAACGCGTTTGCCGCGTCCTGAGCGCCGGGGCCGATCCCCTCGGCGCGCGTGCCCTTCCAGTGCCCCTCGAGCTTCGAGCCCGGGTGCTTGCATCCGATCGACCCTGCGATCGCAAGGGCAAGGACGAGCTTCCGCACGGTTGACAGTCTACAGAACGCCCCAGGTGAGTGAAACAAGGACCGCCACTTGGGCTACGTTCAGTCCTGGTGAGCTCCGCCCAGCTCGAAGACCCGTTTGGCCTCTCCGGCACCACGCTGGATGGGCAGTACCGCGCCGACAAGGTCGTCGGAGAGGGCGGCTATGGCGTCGTGTACCGAGGCTGGCACGTCTCGCTCGAGCAGCCGATCGCCATCAAGGCCCTGAAGGTGATGTCCGCGGACGATCGCACCGTTCAGGATGCCCTCTTCGCCAAGTTCAAGGACGAGGCGAAGCTCCTCTACACGCTCTCGCAGGCGTCGCTTCACATCGTCCGCTCGATGGACTTTGGCGCGGTGACGACGGCCAGCGGCGCGTGGGCACCGTACATGGTGCTCGAGTGGCTCGAGGGCCGCTCGCTCGCGGAAGATCTCTCGCAGCGGCGAAAGCGCGGCATGCAAGGCCGCACGCTCGACGAGGCGCTTGCGCTGCTCGAGCCCGCGGCGGAGGGGCTCGGCGTCGCGCATCATCGCCGCGTCGCGCATCGGGACATCAAGCCTGCCAACTTCTTCCTCCTCGACAGCAGCGAGGGGCCGAAGGTGAAGGTCCTCGACTTCGGTATCGCGAAGATCATCCGCGACGGCGAGGGCCCGGGGACGCGCAGCCCGTTCGCCTCCTTCACGTGGCTCTACGCCGCGCCCGAGCAGCTCGACCCTCGCGTCGGTCAGACCGGGCTCGCGACGGACGTCTACTCGTTCGCGCTCCTGCTCTCGGAGCTCCTCACGGATCGCGTCCCCACCGAGGGCCGAGACGTCGTGTCGCTGCTCAAGGCGGCGATCGATCCGACGGTTCGACCGACACCGCGCCAGCGTGGGGCCAACGTGCCCGACGGGATCGAGGTCGTGTGTCGGCGTGCGCTCGCGGTCGATCCCAAGGTTCGCTACGCGACCGTCCCCGAGCTCTGGGCTGCGCTCTCCCAGGCGCGTCGGCCTGCGATGCCACCGTCCGTCATCTCCTCCGGCGCCAATGCCCCGAACACCACGCCCGACCATCGGCTGTCGGGTGTCGTGCCGTCTTCGCTCGCGCAGACGTCGGCGCCTCCGCACTCCCCGCACGCACCTCCGTCGCCTCAGTATCCGCACTCGCAGCAGGTCGCGTCGGGGGCTTACCCGCCGGGAGCGTATCCGCCCGGAGGGCCCGGCCGTTCGCAGGGCGCCACCTACCCGTCCGCGGGGTATGCGCCGCAGCCCTCTCAGGGGCACTCGCAGCAGTACACGGCCGCCGCGATGTCGCCGCCTCCGATGACGCCGCCACCGGGCGGGCGGATGTACCCGCAGCGTCGCTTCGTTCCGCAAGGTCCGTCCGCGCTTCCGATCGTGATCGCCGTGATCGGCCTGGTGATCGGCGGGATGTTCTTCCTCACCTGCGCCGCCGTTCAAGCAGCCTGCTGATCAGGTCGTGTGAATCACAGGACACGGTCAGGCGCGCGCCGGAGCGGTCTCGCCGCGCAGAAGTGAGGTCCTCACCTCGTCGGAGATGCGGAGGAGCTTGCTCGACGCGTCGATGACCGCGAGCCGCGTGAAGCCCGTGGCGATGAGCGTCTCCTCCCGCAGGATGCGATAGCGGAAGTCGAGCGAGACCGAGCGGACCTTCATGAGGGTGGTCTCGACGGCGAGCAGGTCGTCGAAGCGCGACGGCGCGCGGTACTGCAGCTCGGCCGTGGCGACGGGGACCTGCATCCCGCGGTCGGTCCAGTCCGCGTACGTGATGCCGCGCCGCCGGAGCCACTCGACGCGTCCCGTTTCGAAGTACACGAGGTACGTCGCGTGGTGGACGATCCCCATGAGGTCGGTCTCGCAGAAGCGGACGCGCAACGTCGACGTGGTCGTGCTCTTGGTGGGATCGATCGCGGCGTCGGCATTGCTCACCGCTCGCCGTTACCACAGTGTTACGCTGATGTTCCAGTGGCCGAGCGACGTCGCCTCCCCGTGATCCAGTCGGCACCGCCCGCGAAGGCGGCGGGCGAAGGCGGCGATCCGGGTGCGGGCGGATCGTCCGAGGACGACGACGAAGCGCGACCGCCGTGGCACTGGGTCGGCTTCGGGACGATCGCCACGTTCGCAAGCTGGCTGCCGCTCGCGTACGTCGCCGAGGCGGTGCGGCATCGCATCTTCGTGTCGCGGTTCGGGGACTCGCCGTCGCGCGAGGACGTCGAGCTTGCCTTTGCAGCGATGAACGGCATGGAGCGCTTCCGCTGGACGGCCATGCAGACGCTCCCGCATCTCGTCGCCTTCGGGGTGAGCGCGTTCGCGGGTGGCCTCCTCGTGGGCCGCTTTGGTAGCGGGACCGGACCGCGCGAGGGTGCCGCGTCCGGGCTGGTCACGGCGCTCGTCGCGCTCGCGGTCTCCTGGCGGGTGCTTGCGGAGGGCGGCTGGGGGGCCGTGGTCTCGGTGGTCGTCCCGCTCGTGATCGCGGTCCTGTTCGCGTGGTGGGGCGGACGGGTCGGCACCCGCAAACGCTCGAAAAAAATGGCCTGAGAAGGCCTCATGGCCAGGCTCGCGCGTGCCCCGATGCGGAGCGCCGTTGGGCCGCCACGGCGAATCACGCCGGGCATGTCGAAAAGTGGGGAGCTCCGCGAACCGAGGGGCCGGAAGCCCTCGGGGCGCATCCCATGTCGGCGTGGGGGCGGAGCTCACGCTCTCTGGGCGGAGCTCTCGCTCTCTGGGCGGAGCTCACGCTCTGTCGGCGGAGACGAGAGGTCGACAAGGGACGCCCGGGCACGCGCGGGCGATGTCGTGAGCCTCGCAGGTCGACCTTCGCGCAGGGGTTTTCGCATCGAGAGCCGCGCCTTCGGCTCACGCGTCCTATCGGACGCGGAGACGAGAGCTGCGAGGGTGCCGAGCGGCGTGGCCTCTTCAGTTGGGCGTGCGTGGTGCTTCGCCCGGATGGATGAAGCCGTGCTTCTGCCACGCGGTCCGTAAGAGCACCGTGCGCGCTCGCTCTGCCGGACGTGGGCCGTCATCGTGCTGGCGAATCGCGGTCCACCCCTGAAACCATCGCGCGGATGAGCAGGGGTCGATGCGCGGTGCGCCGCTCGTGACGTGTTGGTGCTTCTTGTAATTCGAAAGGCAGTAGACGAGCGCGTTGCGCACCTGACGTGCGCTCGTGAGATCCCGACGGTGGTAGCGATCGGCCCAGACGCGACCACGCCCGCGTAGGGCCGCGGCATTGAAGAGGCGATTGGCGCGCACGGAGAAGCTCTTCATGCCGCGCGCGAGCGCATCGCTGTCGTCGGCCTCGACGATGAGATGGAGGTGGTCGTCCTGGACGGAGAACTCGACGATGCGAAAGTCGTCGCGACGCGTGCGGCGAACGGCGTGCTCGAAGGCCGCGAACAGCGTCTGCGAACGAAAGCTCGGGAGCCCGCGCCGGGCGCGCAGGGTGACGTGCAGCGGATTCCAGTACTTGTGCACCGCACGCGCGCGATGCCGCACGTTCGGGAACTCCGCAGGCTTGGGCCCTGGCCTCCGCTTCTTGATGCCCGCCCGCGTGAGCTCACGGCGATCCTCGAAGGTCATTTGAACGGGGACGCGACGACGAGTGCCCATGACGAATAGGGCGATTCTAATTTAGATGTGCTCAAATGGGCTAACAAACGGCACCAATTCGACGGGTATGAACCGGGTACATCCCCCACAGATCGGACCGAGGACATCCCTGTCACTTGGTTCGAGCAATCCGGAGACATCCCTGACAGTGGCACTGATGCCCTGGAAGGAGACGGACGCCGTGAAGCAGAGGGTGAAGTTCTTGTTGGAGTGGGAGAAGCGCTCGGACGCAGGCGATGGCCGGACGAACTTCGCGGCGTTGTGCCGGGAGTTCGGGATCAGCCGGCAGGTCGGCTACGACTTGGTGGCGCGATACCGCAAGACGGAGCGCGACGTGAGCGTCGCTGCCGAGCGTTCGCGGCGGCCGCACACGAGCCCAACGAAGGTCGCGCTCGAGCTCGAGGACTTCATCGTCGCCGCGCGAAAGCAGCATCCGACGTGGGGGCCGAAGAAGCTCCGCGCGTGGATTCTGCACCACCATCCGCAGCGGCAGCTTCCGGCCCCGAGCACGGTAGGAGACATCCTCCGCCGCCGCGGCATGACGCAGGGGCAACTACGCAAGCCGCGGAGCAAGGAAACGGCACGTCAGCCGTTCGCCAACGTCACCGGCCCGAACGCGACGTGGTGCGTGGACTTCAAGGGACACTTCGCGACCGTCGACGGAAAGCGCTGCTACCCGCTGACGATCATCGACGCGCACTCGCGCTTCTTGATTCGCTGCGAGGGCGTGCTGGATCCCGACGGGAGCGAGGTGATGCGCATCTTCGATTCGGCGTTCCAGGAGTTCGGCTTGCCTGCCGCGATTCGGTCGGACAACGGACCGCCGTTCGCCTCAGTGGGCGCGGGAGGCCTCACGCAGCTGTCCGTCTGGTGGATACAACTTGGCATTCAGGTCGAGCGAATCACGCCGGGTAAGCCGCAGGAAAATGGGCGCCAGGAGCGCTTCCATCGCACGCTCAAGGCCGAGACGGCGCGACCGCCGCGGGCCGACCTGCGATGCCAGCAGCGCGCGTTCGACGCGTTTCGCGGCGAGTACAACAACGACCGACCTCACGAGGCGCTCGGACAGAAAACGCCGTCGACCGCCTTCGCGCATTCGCCCCGATGCTATCCCCGGTCGCTCCAGCGCTTCGAGATCGCCCCCTGGAATCGACGCGCGCCCATCGACAAGCTCGGACGCATGTCGTGGGACGGCAAACATGTCTTCATCAGCACCGCTCTCGCACACGAGGACGTCGAGCTCCGATACGACGGTGACGAGGCGTGGGACGTCGTCTTCGGAGCTCTCTCCGTCGGGGTTCTCACGGAAGGGCGTGGCGGTTTGAAATTCACTCCATCGAAAGGCCGGATGAAGGATCGAAGAGAGTGTCAGTGATGTCCTCGGATTGAAGTGTCTGGGATGTCCCCGGTTGCACACAC
>JANXVA010000463.1 GCA_025351875.1 Myxococcales bacterium
CCCGGTGGCGCCTCCGTCGGTGCGCGGTGCCCAGGTCGCGGCGGAAGGCGGAACACCGGGGCGCACGGCACAACTCAGGGTGAGGAGCGGCGCGGCCTCGCGTCGCGCGGTCCTGAGCTCGCGGCGGATGCCTCGGCGCACGGCGCGGACCTCGGCGGCCTCGCGGGGCGAGTCGAAGCCAGCGGCCTTGTGCCCGGCGGTGAGGGCGGCGAGGGCGAGATCGATCCCGGCCGGCTTGCTTGCGCGCGGCCGGTCGCAGTGCCGTCGGCGAGCGCGGCGAGGTAGGCGGCGATCGTCGCCGGCAGCACGGCGTGGTGCTTAGCGCTGCACCAGGTGGAGAAGGTGGTCCATTCGCGGGCGTAGGACCGGCGTATCACGGGCGCCGAAGCCGACGCGGCGAAGCGGCGCGCAGGCTCGAGGGCGAGGGGCCCTAACGGAGAGCGGGCGAGGAGGGGACGAGGGGTTCACGGGGCAGGGTACCCCGGCCCGAGGCTCCGCACTGACTTCCGGGGACCAGAGTCAAAGCAGTGCCGGAAGTCAGTGCGGAGCTCCCCTCCCGTTGCCCGCGTCCGTGGTGCTGAGCGGTTCCGTGGCGAGAGGAGGCACACCGACACCGACACCACGGACGCGGAGAGGGGAGCGGGCGAGTGCACCAGTTCCGCGGCACCTACGGGAGAGCAGGCCGGCGGGGCGGGGCGGGGGGTGTTTATATGGCCCCGACTTCAGGTGAATACTTCAACCATTACCGTGCTTTGCCTCTGACATTGACCCTCGCGTCGGCGGCAAGAACGGCCCGCACGACGGCCGGGTAGCTCGTACCGATCGGGCGACGAGGGGCGAGAAGCGTCGCGTCGTCGAACTCGAACGACGTAAGCCATCCCTTTGCGTGCGCGTCGCGGGGATCCTTGCCGTCTCGCCGGCACGCGGCCGCCGTGAGGTAGCCGGTTGCTGGGACGAACAACCCCGATGCAGCGCGGGTGCGCGCGTACTGCTTACCGCCCCACGTTTGCCAGTCATCGCTGTGGATTCGCACGATAGCCCCTCGGCGACGCATCCGTACGGCCCCTTTGAACCGGGGCAGCGCCGCCCAAAGCAGCGCGCCCACGGCAGCAGCCGTCTCGCCGCGATCGAAGGCTGCCGCTCGCGCGATTTCGACGACAGTTCGCGCCTCCCGCAAGCTCAGGTGTACTGGCGCAGCCGGGCCAGGGTGCGGATAGGTCGTGTAGATCGCGCGTACTCGGCGCGCGACATCAGCGAGTTCCCACGCCTTGCCACGTTCGAGTCGCGCTCCTCGGGTGCGAGCGAGTCCGCCGCGCTGGATCCACGCCTCTATCTTGGCGACAGCGACCGGCGCCGGATCGCCGCGATAGAAGCAGTCGCACACCAGCGCGGTGAGTACCGCATCACGTTCCCCCTGCCCCGCACCGTCGCGCCAGTAGCGTTGGGCCGCAGCCGCCCCTGCAGCCTGATCACTGACCGGCCGGATCGCCGGAGCAGCTCCTTGGCGTCGCTGTGCTGGGGCGACGCCGTCGTTGGCGGCGTCGAGGGAAAGCACGCCAGCAGGCGCCCTCGGCAACGTGGGAACGATGCTCGGGTGGTCGACGTCGACCGAGGGCAGTGTACGCAGGCGATCGATGAGTACGAACGGGTGCAGTTGCACCGGTGCGAGGGTGAGATCGGACGGGTCGTACACGAGGCATCCACCGCGGCCAAATGGGACCCGATTGTTGGATCGGGCAGGGTAAACCTCCAGGCCGCCCTTCTTCGGCGGATACCCGATCGCCTGCAGTTGTCGAACGGCAGCGACCCGGAGCGTCGCCACTGTGTAGCCGGCCTCGTCGACGCGGCAGAGCACCCTGTAGCGACCGAGCCGGCCGCTTCCAGATGTGACCAAGAAGCGAGACCCGAAGGCCCGCAACAACGCGCTGATGATGGTCGCGGGTTCGTAGCCCTTGCCGCCATCGAGATCTAACTGGAGGACGAGCGCGGGATCGCCAGGCGACGCGGAGGCGAGTCCGACCGCCGATACGTGTTTTGCGCCATGGAGGATCGTGAAGAGCTCACCTGTGGCCCCCGCGGCGAGATGTTCGGCGAGCGCTAAACGGAGGTCGACATCGCGTCTTGAGTCGATCGTCCGCCACGCGAGGCCATCGTCGCGCTCGGCGTACGTCGCTACTCGGCCGCGATACGCCTGAGGATCGGACGCGAGTAGCGGCGCAAAGTACCGGCAAAACAAGGCAAACCGAGGATCGCCAAGCACCCAGGCCGTCGAGCCAGGTAGCCCTTCAGACTCTACCGGCCTCACGGTCGTTGCAGACCGCCTTGCAATGCGTGCACCCATGTACCCTCGTTGCTATCGAGCCCTCGCGACACCCCTGTGAATGGGCTACTTTTGCTTCTCCGCCTGGGAGAGAACGGAGCCCGCCAAGGACCTCGCTGCTGCGCTCGCGTTCGGGTTGTCGACGATCTTGGCGGCGAAATTTGCCATTTCTTGACTCGTTTCCGTATGTTCCCTCACCTGAGAGAGCACGGAACCGGCGAGTTTGTGCTCCCGATTGCTCGCGTTCGGATCCCGCAGTACCTCGGATGCCAGCTTGGCTTCGCGGGGACTGGTTTGCTTGCCGTGGGAACTCTTAGACATGTCGGTATCCTGGTGCATATAGCGGAAGGACCCGCCGTCATGAGGTAGCTAGTATGAACTGAACCGGCGATCCGCACCAGGCACGGGGCACTGGCCCGCCCCACAGCGCCGCGCGTTCAGCGCTCGGGGGCGAGGAGCGCCAGTGAGCCGAGTCCGTGGGGCGGTCTGCCGGTTCAAGGCGACGTGAAGATGAAGACCGCTGCTTAAACTGGAGCCAGTCTGGAGCGAGTTTTTCTAAAAAATCGAGCTCCCGTCGTGGCTGGCGCTGTCCCGCAGAACGCGGACGCCTGCACGAATGGTTCCCGCATGACCGCCGAGGTCGATGACTACGTACCAGTTTCCATTCCGCGGGGCCCGAAGGCGAAAGGGTGACTGCTTGACATACCCGCCAATGCAGCGGTGCGCCTGCCCCGCCTGATAGCTACGGAAGTTCGAGGAGTCGAGCAGCCGAACGTTTGCCGCACTGCTCAGCGTGACCTCGATGATGTCGTCGGGACCGGCGCACACTTCATACTTGAGAAAATTCATCTTCATACTCCCACCCAGGGGTACCTGCCCCCAAGGTCGTTACGTACGTCGTGGCAGATCGGCGTTGCTCATCAGCGCCCCTTGCGGGTCATGTAGTGCGCGCGTGCCCGGTGGAGGGCGGCGGCCTTCTTCGACACCTTCGCGATTTTCCCCGCGATTGCGTCCCGTTCGACCTGGTACACGATGTCGAACAGTTTCCCTGCCCACCCCGGGAGGAGCCCGCTCACCACCTGCTCCAGGGCGTCGAGAGCCACCATTCCCCAGCTCTTTCCGTGCCCGCTCTCGTCGAGGCGATCGACGACCTGCCGGATGAGGTCCTCGAGCACCTCGTTCGTGAGGTTCGGCGGCTTGGAATCGTTTGCCGAGGCAGGCGCGCCCCCAGCCTTCGGGCTGCCCAACGCACGCGCGAGCAGCGCACCGGCCATCATTGCCACCGCACCGAGCCCCAATTTCTCTCCGGTGCTCAACTTCTTCGTCCGCATGGCCATCGATTCATCCTCCACCGAGCCCCGACGTCACGCCGGAACCCACGGCACCGTGTCTTCGTCGACGCTACGTACGCCGTGTACGCCGCATTGTCAACACCATCGACGCGGCCTTCCCGGGCAAGTGGTCGGCTCCTGCAGCGACACCGACCGCTACAGGGTGGGGCTGTCGCGCCAGGACCCCCAACCCGTGGGCCCTGACGCCCGGCGCGATCATTCCTACCCGAGGCGCTCCTGTCCTTGCGCCGAGACCAGTTCGAGAGTGTTGAGCCGGATGCGAGCCGCCTGCCTGGAGACGACGAACCGTGAAGAGAGCACTGCCGCTATACGATCCTCCTCCCCGTGGGGGATCGTTTCGCTTCGGTAGATGTGGTGGATCTCGGCGCGCGCAACCTGCAAGAACAAGGTGCGGGGCATCAGTAGGGCTGCCATTCCTTGATTGGCTTGGACCTCTCGCCAGTCGGAGACCTGGCGGTACGAGGCGTCCCGCTTGAGGCAGCGGTGGAGCTTTCGAGCGTCTGCACCAGGCACGTCATCTCCCCCGAACAGGCTCATGTTGCCGGCGGCGAACTCGTACAGGCAGCGATGGAGTAGGACGTGAACTGCCTCGTGGGCCAGCGTGGCTCGCCAGCGACCAAGAATGCCGGGCTGGCTCTCATCCTCGTCGAGTGCTGACCCCGTCAGGATCCTATTGATCGAGATCCGCGGCGACTTGCCCGAGAAGAACTCGGTCAGCCCAAGGATCGAAGGCTCGAGATCAGCGTACTGATCAAGCCCGACCTTCAAATAACGCTCGATAAAGCGTTCGATGTCCACTGCCGGCTCATCTGCCGTTGGCGATAGGGTGGCCTTGCGCAGTTCGGCCTCCATGATCGTGTCGATCTCTTTGGGCTCGAACCAGAGGCGCTCGCGCCCGTCAGGTCCCCTATACTGTCTCATGACGGGGTCTTTTTCTTCCCCATCTGCTCGACGGCATTCACAAGCTGCTGGAGATCCTTTTCTGGAAGGTGCTTATCTGAAATGCGGCGAAAGAGTATGCCGGCCGTCGGGTGGTGCCTGAGGTAACGCTCAGTTTGGTCGCCAACTCGCCCTGCCATAGCCATGAGATCATCGAAGTTCAGGCCGAAGGTGTTAGCAAGATCACGTAGAACCTCCTCGGACGGGACGCGCCGATCATTTTCGATATCGCTGATGTACGACGGGGAGATCGAGAGCTTTTTCGCCAAGTCGCGCAGGCTGAGATCTGCCGCCGTTCGTGCTTCGCGGAGCAGTTCGCCGAGAGTGCGGCCGGTGGTGTTCGCCATGTTCGCCGCGAAGCGTAGGTCGCGTAGTCTGTGTCGGTCAAGAGACTCCTGCCCCCAAGACCCGAAGCGCCGCCCTGTTCGCGCGTCTGGCGTCATCTGGGACGATCGTGGGGCTTCAAGTCCCCCTCTCCTCGGCGCGAACGTCAGGAAGAGCGCTCCCCGACCACCGGCGGGGCCCGTGTCGTCGCCGGGCGCCCAAGGTGCGTGCTCACGGAGGAGACTCGGCAGCGCTGCGCGCTCGTCCACGTCGAGGGCCGGACGAAGGAGCTCGGGGGCAGGCCGTCGAGCGTCGCCCGCGCCAGCGTCCCCGAGGCTAGCGAGAATGCACAGACGTCTATCAATTTTCGCGCTGAGGCCCGAGCCTCTGGGCGAACTTCTCGCAGCTTGGGCCAGGATTCGGATCACTGCCTCGTCGTCCGGCTCGTCAGCGTTGGGCACGAACTCACAGGCGAGGCGCCACCGGCTGCGACCTCGGGAGGCGGGTCCGGGCCGTCACGTCTCGCCGCTGGCCTCGATGATGGCCCTACGGCCGACGGCAGGGGTGAGATCGAGGTCTACGAGGTTCGTCGTATGGACATCGGCCGGCGTGTCGAGGGTGATGGCCTCGAGCTTGGTCGCGCGGGCTTGGGCACCGGGAACCGGGGCATTGCCAGAAGCCAGAACTTAGGAAAGCCAAGCGAAGTCAGTGTTCTTTACGATGTCTTCGAGAACCGCGTCGCTGGCGAGCAAGTCAACGTATGATCAAGCTCAGCATGAGCTACTCCACCAGGGTCATTCGGCGGCTCGGCCCATACTCGAAGAGTCAGTCGTTCCCGGAGCTGCTCGGAGAGTGGTACGCGACCGGGATCATGGAAGACGTCGAGGACGCCCAGGAAGAGTGCGACGTCTGCGGGCACGAGCACATTCGCTACCTCTTCCAGATCAAGAATCGCCTGAACTGCAACATCCGTGAGAAGAGCGGCTCCAAGTGCATCATCAAGTTCCCGGAGATTGGGGTGCTCGACGGACAGCGCATTACCCATGACCCAGTCGAGAAGGAGAAGCTTCTTACTGAAATCATCGAGCGGCACAAGAAGGAGCAACGTGCTCGCATCCGGAAGGAGATTGCTCGCCAAGTCTCGGTAGGTCTTCAGGGGAAAGAGGCGATGCAAGCCCCCGTTAGCGCCATGCGCGACATCAGTAATAAGGTGTATTACCATGCAGCGGACAACGGACTGCTTACTCCGAAGCAGTTCTCATTATTTGTCTGGGCGGCGCAGATCACGAAGATCGAGGTACACCTTGCCGCGTTTCAAGGGATTATGAATTTGCGGAAGGGAATGTCGAAGGACCAGCTTGATGGTCTTCATTGGCGCCAGATCGAGAACATCAAGGGCGCACTCACCCCGTCGCAACTCACGATCCTAGAACGCGAGCGGAAGAGGTCGCCCCCTGGGTGATGTCGCCGGCTTCGAGCCAGCCGACTGCGCCGGGTCCGCCCGGAGGTAGCGACCAATTTTCGGGCGTCACCCCGCCCGTGGCCGCTCTGGGATGTGGCAAGCCGAGGCCGCGGTGGGGTAGGGCGACGAACTCACCGGGGCATCGATCACCTGACCGAGGGGGACCGCGCGCCCTCGTTCGACGCCGGCCGCCCGGCGGCCCCAGCTCTCCGCCCATCTCGCCTCCCGATAGCTAGCGAGAATCCCTCTTCTCGTCAGCTATCGGCCCCCTTCCGGTGACCGGCAACGCCGGCTCCACCGGGGTGACATAGCCGGCAGCGCCGGCTCCACCCTGGGTGACGTCGCCGGAGCCACCCGGGTGACCGGCAGCGC
>JANXVA010000466.1 GCA_025351875.1 Myxococcales bacterium
GTCGTAGCCGATGACGACGGCGAGGATGTTGCCGCTGTGGAGGTCGATTCCGGACGGCAGCAGATTGATGGAACCGATGTTGGTCGGCGCAGCCCCGTTCAGATAGAGGCCGGTGGAACTCGTACCTTCGCCCTGGTTGCCGAAGAGATCGTTGCCGCGAACGATGTCGTAGTCGCTGCCGTTCGACAGGTAGATGCCGTGCCCGTCGGCATCCCCCGAGTTACTGACGGTGTCGTTCTCGAACACGTCCCAGTCGGCGGCGCCGGTGAGGACGCCGTCGTGGGTCTGTCCGTCGATGAGGCTGTTCATGACGGCGATGCCGCGTGAGTGCTGCGTGGCGGCGTAATCCGCTCCGACCGCGCGCACGCCGTATTTTCCGCCGCGGAGCTCGAAGCCGTCGACCGCGACGTAGCTCGCGGCCTCGAAGTTGAAGCAGCTCATGCGCCCGCTGGTGCAGCATTGCATGCGCACGCCGCGCGTGCCGTCGGCGTTGCGCTCGCCGTAGAGGACGATCGGCGCGTCGTACGTGCCGCCGCCGCCGTCGTAGCCGAAGCAGCCGGCGTAAGAGCCCTTCTGGAAGACGACGCGCGAGCCCGGCGTGGCGCGAGAGAGCCCGGAGGCCACGGACGCCGGCGTGCGCGCGGTCTCCCCGCTCCCGCTGCCGCTCGGGCTCACGTACAGCGTCCTCGACGGCGCGTAGCCAGGTTCGGTGTAGTGGCGGTTGAACTCCTCGACGAAGCCGGCATAAGCGCCGCCGCGCGTCACGGCGGGCTGGCGAGCCGGCACGGTCGTGCCGAGCGCATCCTTCGGCTGCCCGAGGGCGACGTCGGGGTCGAAGGACAAGCGCGGCGCCGGCGCGGACCCCCCGCCTCGCGTGAGACAGGCAGCGACCACCGTCGCGACAATTCCCGCGACCGCGGTGTAAATCGTGCGTCTCCCCATGTCGGCTCGACCGTTAGTAGCACTCTGCCATGACGAGCGGGACCGGGTCACGGCCGTGCATCATGCGTCGAGCTGGCACGTGGAGACGCGCTGGAGACCGCCAGCTCGAGCGAGCGAGGCCATATGCGTCGTGATGCGAGCCCCGTTCCTCCTGGGTTGGTTGGTCGTGGCCTGCGGTGGCGCGTCCACCTCGGATGGTGTGCCGCAGCCCGCGCCGTCGAGCCCCCCCATCACGACGCCGCCTCTACCGTCGACTCCGCCGCCCATCACGCTCGACGACACGAGCGCTCGAGGCCGCAGCCTCGCCGTCGACGACGCACACGTCTTCCTCTCGAGTGAGGACCGTGGGCTGGTTCGCATCCCGGCGCTGCTCGGTGCTTCGCCGGTTCCGCTCTCGAGCGGCTTCTTCGGAGCCGTCGCGCTCGACCCGGCCAGCATCTATTCGTCGCGCAATCAAACGCTGGTGCGCGTGCCGAAGGATGGCGGAACCGAGACCGTGCTCGTCACGATCCCAGACGCTTACTGGGGTCCAGTCCGCGTGTCAGGCCAACGCGTGTATTTTGTCTCCTTCACGATGACCGGCGGTCTCGAGCGCACGCAGTCGCATTGCACGCTGCAGACCATCTCGAAGGACGGCGGCGCGCCGAGCACGCTCCTCACGTACGATACGTGCGGCGACTTCGTGGTCGACGAGAACGCGGTGTACGCGGTCCGAGCGAACGACCTCGTCAAGATCCCGATCGACGGAGGCGCGGTGACCACGCTGGCCACGCTTGGGCAGGACATATTGAACCTGGCGCAAGACGACGCGCGCATCTGGGTCAGCGCGCTCCACACCAAGCAGATCGTCTCCGTGCCCAAGGCCGGTGGCGCCGTGGAGCTCGCGTTGACGACGCCCGGTCTTCCGACCTCACTCGTCGCTGATGGTGCAGACCTCGTGTGGCTCGAGCTCCCGGCCGACTTCGGCGGTCGGGCGCGCGCTGACGTGGTGATCGCGCCGAAGAACGGCGGTACGTCGCGAACTCTGGTCGCCAACGTAGAGGGCGCCACCGCCTTGGCGGTGAACGCCGACGCCGTGTACTGCGCAGGCCTCGGACCGCTGCTGCGGGTGTCGCGGCACTGACTCCGTCGGCTTCGCCTCCTCCTCGGACCCGCTATCGCCCGATCTCTCCAGCCCCTTGCGACCGCGGAGTGGCTCAAGGCTGGACGACGTCGACGCACCCGAGGGGCTTCTGGAGCTGCGCTTCGTACTCGCTCTTCGTCGCGTACCAGCCGGGCACGCCCGCGGGGTTGTCCTTCGGGATCGCGATGACCTCGAAGTCGGACGGCTGGAGGAACCCGAGATCGCGAGGCCCCAGTAGACCTTCCCAGGTCTCGGCGGCGTTCGCGTCCTGGTGGACCTTCACGCTCTCCGCGACGAGCGGGATGTTGCCGCCGTCCGCGAGGATCATTCCGTAGGTCTGGAGCGCACGGAGCAGCGCCTTGCCGCCGGGCGTCTTGATGCGCGGATCGGTCTCGGCGATCGTCTTCTTCAGGCGGAGCCGACCGCCGTAAGGGATGCCCTTCGCGGCGTCGCCGGCGGTGCTGCCGTGGCTCGCCGGATAGACGACGTTGGGCCGGTTCCTGTCACCCGCGACGCCGCGGATGTACTCGTTGCGGAGGATGAAGCGGAGGGCATGCGGGATCGCGCCCTTCTTCGTCTCCTTGTAGCCGATCAGGCCGGGCACGATTGGGAGGCCCGCGGCATCGGCGCTCGAGCAGCCCAGGCCACGGTTGGTTCGCGGGTACGTCTTGTCGAGCTGCCACGTCGCGAGAAAGCCGCTCCACGCCGCGCCGCTCTTCTGCGCCTGGTAGACCTCGAAGAGGAGGTTCGAGCCGGGATCGAGGACGAGGAGATGACAGTCCTCGCCGTCGGGGCAGGCGCCGTAGGCGTAGTCGCCTTCGATGTACCCCTGCGCAGGGATCGGGACGGGGTCCGAGTCGGCCTCGTCCTGCGCCGGGATCGTGACCTTGGGGGCGCCCTTGCCGTCGAGGACGCTGATGCTGAAGTCGATCTGGAAGATCCCGGTCGTGCCCCACTTCGCCAGCGCGCCGATCATCTCGGCCGAATGGGCGGCCACGGGCGCGGCGTCGATCGGTCGATACCACTCCGTCGTCTTGCGCCAGATCGAGGTGCTAGGGATGAGACCGTCGTCCTCGGCGACCGGTCCGCCGCTCGTGCCGCTCGTGCCGACGTCCGTGCCACCGTTCGCGCCGCTGGTGCCACCATTCGCGCCGCTCGTGCCACCGCTCGCGCCGCTCGTGCCACCGCCCGTGCCGCTCGTGCCGCTCGTGCCGGGACCAGCCTCCTCGCTCGAGCAGGCCTGCGTGCCCACGAGCCCGACCAGACCAAGGGCGAGGACGCCGCGCCGGAGTAAGTGCATCTCAGGTTCTACGCGACAACCGCTCCACCGGCCTGTCACCCGAACGGTCTACGCGAGCGCTTCGCCGTTCTCGACACGCGGCCCGGCCTCCGCGAAGGAGCCGCGCCCGCGCGCCTCGTCGTGCCAGTCGGGCTTCCGAAGATAGTGGATGAGCCCCACGCCGAAGCCCACGCCGTGACAGACGTGGAGGACCGGAAAGATCGATGCCACGACGGGCGCGAGATGGATCCCATACTTCCGCGAGACGCGGATCCCCTCGATGGCCGCCGCCGTCCCGTAGAGGCCGAGCGCGATCGGGAGGAGCGGGTGCCAAGGTGACGTGACGAGAAGCGTCACCCCGCCGACCACGAGAAAAAACGGAAGCATGGGCCGAAGCGAGAGGAGACCGCGGTGCTTGAGCGCCGTCCGCGCTCGCCCCTTGCCATAGTTGAAGTACTGCTTGGCGAGGCCACGGTACGAATCGCGCGGGAAATAGTGAACGACGATGCGCTGGCTCAGATAAACGCGCCCGCCTGCCTCGTGGATCCGCTGGTTCAGCTCGGCGTCCTCGTTCGTGATCGCGTTCGGGTCGAAACCGCCGACCACGTCGAACACGCCGCGCGGGAACGCGCCGGGAAAGACCGTCTCCACCCACCCTTCGGCATCGAGGGTCCGGAAGGCCGAGTTCCCTACCCCGAGCTTGCTCTCGAGCGCGGCGCAGACCGCCTTCTGGAACCAGTTCTCGGCGGCCGGCCGCGCAGGCCCGCCGACGTTCTGCGCGCCGGTCTCCTTCAGGACCTCGACGCACTGGCGGACGAAGTCCTTCGCGTAGCGTGCGTGGACGTCGAGGCGCACGATGACGTCGCCCTTGGCGGCAGCGATCATCGCGTTGAGCCCCGGCGCCTGCAGACGGCGCGGGTTGTCGATGACACGGACGACGCCCGGCCGCTTCTCGGAGACTCGCGCGATGATCTCGCGCGTGCGGTCGGTGCTCATACCATCGCCGATGAGCACCTCGATCGACGACGCCGGGTAGTCCTGCTCGAACACGTCGTCGAGGAAGGCCTCGATGTAGCGCTCCTCGTTGAAGCACGGGACGGCAAGCGTCACGAACGGCACCTTCGCCATGCCCCTCACGGTATCACGCGGCACCGATGAATCTGCGTAGGACGCTCTCAGTTCGACAGCAGGTTCGCGTTGCCGGTGTTGAAGTCGACCTTCACGAAGCCCATGACGGTGGCCGCGATGCCGAAGTGGCTGTTCGGGATCGCCCAGACCTGCCAGCGGGTAGGCCCCCAGGTGTTCGCGACGTCGAGCTTGGTGCGGTTGCCGCTCTGCGGGTCGACCATGACGACAAGCTCGTTGTCCTGCGTGACGAAGCGGCCGTCGGAGAGGCGGTCGATGCCGGTGAGCGCGATGTAAGGGCCGGTGCCGACGGTGTTCGGCGAGCCGTGACGCGTGACGATCTCCCGATCGCCGTTGGCCATGTCGACCTTGTAGAGCGCGCGCGTGCCCGGATCGAGAATGAACATCTTGCCGTCGCGCACGATCACGTCTTGAAGCGACGACGTGCTCCAGTCAGGCCCCTGACCGCGATGGTTGGCCGAGGCCAGGCTGCTACCGGCAAAGCTCACCACCGTGCACTTCGCTCCGTCGGGCGAGACCTTGAAGACTCCTGAGCCGACGCCCGCCGTTCCGCCGAGCACGTAGACGTTGCCGCTCGGATCGGTCGCGATCTGGCCGGGGTACATGTTGAAGCTTGCGCCGATCGGCGGCGTGCAGGCTGCGCCTTTCTTCCCGTCGGCGCGCCAGAACGACGTGCGCGCTCCGGTGGCGAGGTCGACACGAAGGAGCTGCATCGGGTCGACGCGGCCGCTCTGGAGGGAGCTCATCACGACCGCCGCGTTGCCCGGCATCGGCGCCACGCCGCGGACCTGACCGAGCTCGTCGCCCGCGCCGGTGACGGTCGAGCCTCGGCGCGGATCCGAGACGGCCGCGCCCGAGATGACTCTGCGATTTCCGTTCGACATGTCGACACTGATGAGCGCGCCGAGCTTCTCGTCGCCGTCGCCCCAGCGTCCGCCGACGATGAGGCGGTTGCCGCTGACGTCGACGTAGCCGTTCGCCCAGTCCTGGCTGAGGCCCGGCTGGTCGAAGAGATGAGGGCCCGTGCCGAGCGTGTTCTCCTTGAACGCAGACTTGCAGGCGCCGTTCTCGTTTCTATTCTTGCGCTCGTTGCAGTCGACCGCTGGGCCACTTGCGCTCGAGGCCACGGGCGCAGTCGCGCTGGCAGCCGTCGGCTTCGTGACCGCCGACGACGAGGGCTTCGCCGCGGGCGCGCTCTGCGGCGCGGCTCCCTTCGCCCGCCTTGCGGGAGCCTTCGCGACGGCGACGCTCGACGTCGTCGCGGCGAGCAGCGTCAGGATCCAGGCAACGTTCTTCACGGGGTTCGTCCAGGTGCGCATGACGGCTCACTGAGCAACAGTCGGACCGCCCGAGCACCGGCGATTTGACGGCCTTTCTCGCACCCCTTCGACCCCGGCGTCCCGGATCTGAGACGGCCGTGTCCGCCGGCTGGGACACGGCCATGGCTGGGAGGCAGCAGCGGCGACACCCCGAGCTCTCCATCGCCGAGGCTCGGCAGGCCGTCCTCGACCGGACCTGGGGCGCCGACCTCGCCGCCGCCGTCCGACGCACGCGCGCGGAGCGTTGATGGGCGGCGAGATCACCGGCCTCCTCGACCGCGTCGCGCAGCTCACGAATCCGGGTAGGATGCGGCCATGTCGGACGCCCGACAGCACGCGCTCCTCGTGGCCTACGCGTTCCCCCCGGTCGGCGGGGCGGGCGTGCAGCGCATGTCGAAGCTCGCGAAGTATCTCCCCTTGCACGGCTTCACGCCGCGCGTGCTCACGGTCGCGAACCCGTCGGTCCCGCTGACCGACGAGTCGCTCGTGCGCGATCTGCCGGCCGACCTCGACGTGATCCGCGCGCGGTCGCTCGAGCCCGGCTACGCCGCGAAGAAGGTCGCGTGGGAGGCCGCCGCCGATGCCAGACCTTCCCGGAAGCAGCGTCTCGTCCGCTTCGCGAGCGGTCTCGTCCGCCAGCTCGCCTACCCCGACATCCAGCTCCTCTGGCAGCCAGGCGCCCAGCTCGCGCTCGCGCGCACGCTGCTCACGAATCCGCCGGACGTCGTGCTCATCAGCGGGCCGCCCTTCTCTCAGTTCTTGCTCGCGCCGCTCGCCCGCACGCGCGCGGCGGTGGTGCTCGACTACCGCGACGAGTGGAGCCTCATCCGCGGCGCCTACGAGATGACCCGCAGCACAGTGGCGCGCGTCATCGGCGATCCGCTCGAGGCGCTCCTCCTGCGCAGCGCGCACATGGTCACGACGGCCACCGAGGAGTTCCGCGAGAGCCTGCTCGCTCGCTTCTCCTTCCTCGATCCGAGCTCGGTCGTCGCGATCCCCAACGGCTACGATCCGGAGGACTTCCCCGCCGAGCTGCCGTCGCCGCCGAAGGATCGCTTCGTGGTGTCGCACGTCGGCACGGTCTTCAAGCTCACGAGCCCTACCGGGCTGCTGGGTGCCATCCGGCGCCTCCACCAGACGGAGCCGGAGCTCGCGCGCTTGATGGACGTCAAGTTCATCGGCCGCACGGTGGAGCTCGAGGCCGCCGCGTTCGAGGGCATGGACGCGCTCGGCGTCCAGCGGATCGGCTACATGGATCACGACGAGGCCGTCCGCGCGCTCGCGGCGAGCCATCTCGTGCTCTGCATCCTCGACGACACCCCCGGCGTCGAGCGCATCTATCCGGCCAAAATCTTCGAGGCGATGTACATCGGGCGCCCCTCCCTCACGCTCGCGCCGGAGGGCGCGCTGACACGCCTGGTCCTCCGTCACCAGATCGGCGACCGACTGCCGCCGCGCGACGAAGAGGCGATCTGCGCGCTGCTCGCCGGCAAGCTACGAGCCTTCCGCGACGGGCGCGCCGAGCAGGTGTCGCCGCCCGTGGGCATCGAGCAGTTCGACCGACGCGTCATCGCCGGCGAGTTCGCCAACGTCCTGCGAGCCGCCATCCGGCGCGCACGAGGGTAGCCGCGCATGCGAATCGTGCAGGTCGTCCTCTCCCTCGACATCGGCGGACAGGAGCGGCTCGTGCTCCGGATGGCGCAGGCCTTCCACGAGCGCGGGCACGACGTGCACGTCGTCACGTTGACGCCCGGTGGCACGCTCCGGGGCGAGCTCGGCGCGCTCCCGGTCCACGACGTGATCCGACGCCCCGGGTTCGACGCGGGGCTCTACACGCGGCTGTGGCGCCTCTTCCGATCGCTGCGTCCGGACGTCGTCCACACGCACAACTCCGTACCGCTCGAGTACGCCGCTCCGGCGGCGCGCCTCGCGCGCGTTCCGTGTATCCTACACACGAAGCACGGCCACATCGCGTACTCGAAGGCCTCGCTCCAGCTCGCGCGGGCCGCGACGGCGTTCGTCGACCACTTCGTCGCCGTCTCGAGGGACACGGCGACCACGGCTGAGCAGAACGAGCGACCTCGC
>JANXVA010000535.1 GCA_025351875.1 Myxococcales bacterium
CACGACGAGCAAGGCGACGGAGACTGATTTGGGTGCAGATCCCACTTTGCTACAGAGTTTCGCATAGTTGCATGACGGGCAACGCATGATTCAGGCTGCCATCTTCACTTGCGGCTTCGCGTCGTGCGTGACCGTCGGCACCGGCTTCGACACGAGCCGGAGGCGATCGCGACGCGCGAGGTACGACTCGAAGTCCGCCCATAGACCGTTGAGAAGGACGCACCTCAAGTGAAGGACGGCCTCCGCTCGGGCCTTGCCCCATCGCATCCCCGGGCCGTCGAGCCGCATCCCCACGAGATGGCGCACCGTGCCCTCGATGAGGCCACTCCCAATGACGAGGCCACGCTCGCGAAGCGTTTGATAGCGCATCCGCGTTCGGTTCTTGGTAAAGTAATTGATCGTGTTCTCGAGCACGGTCCGCCGGTACTTGTTGCCCGGACCGGTGACGGCGGTGCCGTCGAGTGCGGTCTGGAGCGTCGCGAGCACGTCGTCCAACCCGTCGTGTCGAAGCAGCTTCTTTTGCTTGTACACCCACGTCTCGAGAGGGGTCCGCTTCGTGCGCGACCCGCGATTGATGGCCTTCCCGCAGCTCCAGAGCTTCTCCACGGCATGAATCCAGTCGAGACACACGTCGGCGTCCGGAAAGAACTCTTGTTGCAGAGCCCACAGCGTGTCTGCACCGTCGGCCACGAACTCGACCTTCTTGAACTTGTCCGTGCCGTAGCCGCGTCGAATCGCCTCTTTCTTGAGCCATTCGAACAGCGCGCGATAGCTCTTGAACGTCGCGTACATTCGCTTGTTGACCGGCCGCGAATTCCCACCTTCGTCGGTCTTCAGCGTGCAAATGACGCCCACCGCTGCCATCTTCGCGTTTTTGGACTTCTTCCCTGGGCCGCGTCGTTTCTTGGGCGCGCCACTCTTCTTTTGCCGAAGCCCACCCGTCGCCTTCCGATGGGGTTGTCGTCGTTTCGCGTGCTCCGCGCTCGAGATCGCGGGCGCGCCTTTCCCATCGACCAAGATGAGCAACACGTCGGTGTCGCCCTCCGGCACCGCCGCCTGCTCCAGAAAGCCTCGTGCTTCGGCACCGACAGTATCGACCATGCGAAGAACCGAACGCGGCGCGGGCGCCCAACCCAGGAGATCACGCAGGATCTGTCGCGTCGGCGCGAAGGCCATCAACGCACAGAACTTCGCCACCAGTGCCACCAATGGCAACGTGAATCCTCCTGGGAGTCCGAGTGCGCGCGCCATCGGCATGTCGCGACGAGACCGGGGGCGGCCTGCTCGGCGCCCCATCGGCTGAAGCGCGCTGATCTTCCCGAACTTGGTGCCAATCTCGACGGCATCCGCGCCCTCGATCTCGTGCCTGACACCATCCACCTCGTACCGAAGCCCCGTCGGCCATCTCGCAGCTTGGTGCGCGAAGAAGAGCGTCATCAGCGACATTCCCAGGCGAAGCACGCCCGACCAGAGGGAGATCTCAGCCTCGGTCGCCGTTTGCTGCGACGGACAATCGACGAGCGCAAGCAGTTCCCGCACTTCTCGCTGGACTTCATTGCGAGCCTCCGGAATAGTGAGCATCGGGCCTTTTCGTTCTGGATGTTGCGGTGTAAGCAGTCGCTTTATCCATCACGAGGAGGCCTTTGTCCATCCATTTACACGGCTGAATCAGCAGAATTCAGCCGGCAATACTGGTGCAAAGCGGTATCTGCACCCATCTGTGACGCCCTGCGCGGCGCGCGCCGATCCGAACGCGACGAATCGTGACGGCCAAATCGCAGCGGAGATCTATCCGAATCACGGAGACGTCGTCGCCGCGCAGGACTAGCTGCGGGGCTGGTTTGGTCACGGACAGAGGCTGTCGTAGCGAGCATCAGCGCTCGCGTGGGCAAACGGCAGAACAAACACCCGTTGCTCCCCAGCCGGAGCGGCGGAGAATTCTGCGACGAGACCTGCGTTGAACTGGCTCGCGTGCGCGTGCAAATCGTCGAGCAAGTAGTCCCACGTCGGTCCGCCAGCTGCGCGAGCTCGACGCGCGTCGTACACGATCACGTTCGTGTCGCCGGAGACCGCGGGCACGTAACCGATCGCCGAAGGATCGGCGGCTTCCTGATATTTCGTTTCGGCGAGATATGCGACCGGTGCACCGCTCCCCATCTGCCCGAGCGCAGAGATCGCAACCATCGCGATCGCTCGATGATCCGGATGACACGTCGTACCGTGCCTCGGATCTAGCATCATCACGACATCGGGTGACGCTGCTGCAATCGCTGCACACGTCGGCGTTCGTGGCGAGCGGCGAGGGGACGTCGCCCGAGCGCGGCGGCGGCGGCGACGGCGACGGCGACAGCGAGAACGCCGGGGGTAACCGGCCGCGGACGAGCCTCGGGGACGGCGTCGTGAAGCCGGTGGGCTCGCGGATCGAGTGGGC